>JAPPKM010000090.1:58107-95991 GCA_028874315.1 Chloroflexota bacterium | reverse complement strand
GCTCCGCTGAAGTTTCGAGTCGGCGCGTACACCGCCACTTGTCCAAGCTTCGACAACTCACGCGCCAGCGCCCAGATGCCCGGAACGTCGATCCCGTCATCATTGGCTACGACCAGATTCATTCAGGCGACTCGCCGGCAGCCGAAGTGCAATGCAGCGTCAATCGCGGACCCACGTCCCGTCCAGCGCGTGCCCGCCGTCCACCGGGAGCACGACGCCGCTGATCGCCGAGGCCGCGTCGGACGACAGGAACAGGATCGCCTGCGCGACTTCGTCCGGCGTGACGAAGCGGCCTGACGGCATGGCCGCCAGGCGGTCGTCGACGTCGTCGAATTCGCGATAAATGCGCGGCACGTCCACGAACCCCGGCGCGATGGCGTTCACCCGGATGCCCCGGTGCGCCAGTTCCAGCGCCATGGTGCGCGTGAGCCCCACCAGGCCGACCTTGCTGGAACCGTAGCCCACGCGCCCCCTGGCGTGGCGAATGACCTGGTTGGTCACCACGTTGACAATGGCCCCGCCGGGCTCGTCGCGCGCCAGCACGAAACGCCGCGACAGCTCGAACGGGGCCTCCAGATTGACCTGCGACATCCAGCGCCAGCGCTCCAGGTCCATCTCCGGGAACGGAAAGTTGCCCTGGGCGGCGGCGTTGTTTACCAGGATGTCGGGAGCGCCAAGGTTGGCAAGCACGTCCTCGAACAGGCGGCCCACGTCGTCCGGCTCAGCCAGGTCCGCTGTGGTTCCGTAGACGACCCCCGAACCCAGTTCGTCCAGTGCCGCCACGGCCTTCACCACGTCCGGTTCGGTCCGGGCGCAAATGGCTACATCGGCCCCGGCCCGTGCAAAGGCCTCCGCCACCGCCAGGCCGATGCCCTGCGTGCCGCCGGTGATGAGGACGGAAGACTCGCGAAAGTCGTAGCTGACGGGCGGCATCCGGGGCGTCCTCCGGGTCACGTGGGGCTCACCGCAATCCTAGCGGCGCGGCCCCGCGGATTGGCCCGCGGTTCATATTCAGTTGATGACTCAGCCACCAGCGGCGCTCGCACTGCCCAACCCCAGGTCGTTCGGAGCGCGCGTCTCGACCACGGGCAGCACGGCCTCCAGCAGTTCGTCCACTGTCATCGCCCCCAGGTCCTCCTCGGTGCGCAGGCGAACCGAGACCTTCCCGGCCTTGATGTCGCGGTCGCCGGCGATCAGCATGTAGGGCGTCTTCTGAAGCTGCGCGTCCCGGATCTTCCGGTTCATGCGCTCCGCTCGCGCGTCCACCTCCACGCGCAGCCCGGCCTCTCGCAGCCGCTCGGCCACGCCCTCGCAGTATTCGGCGTGCCGATCTGCAATCGGGATCACGGCCACCTGCACCGGCGACAGCCAGACCGGGAACGCGCCCGCAAAGTGCTCGATCAGCACGGCCACGAACCGCTCCATGGCTCCGAAGATGGCGCGGTGCACCATCACCGGCCGCTGCCGCGTGCCGTCGGCGTCCTCGTAGGTGATGTCGAAGCGTTCGGGCAGGTTGAAGTCGACCTGGACCGTGGTCAGCTGCCAGCGGCGGCCGATGGCGTCGGCCACCTGGATGTCGATCTTAGGTCCGTAGAAGGCCGCCTCGCCCTCTACGCGCGTGTAGGCCATTCCGTGCCGATCCAGGGCCTCCACCAGCCCTTGCTCGGCCAGCTCCCACAGGTCGTCGTCGCCCGCGTACTTCTCGGACCCCGAGGCGTCGCGCACGCTCAGTTCCACGATGTACTCGCTGAAGCCGAAGGTCTCGTAGATGAATCTGGCCAGGTCGAGGGCGCCGGCCACCTCGTCCGTGAACTGGTCGCGGCGGCAGAAGATGTGGGCGTCGTCCTGCGTGAGCCCGCGCACCCGCAGGGCTCCGTGTAGCGTGCCCGAGCGCTCGAAGCGGTAGACCGTGCCGAGTTCGCCGTACCGCAGCGGCAGGTCCCGGTAGCTGCGCGTCTGCGAGTCGAAGATCTTGACGTGGAAGGGGCAGTTCATCGGCTTGTTGATAAACGTCTGGTGCTCCAGCTCCATCTCGGGGAACAGCCCCTCGGAGAACCACTGCGTGTGCCCGCTGGTCTCCCAGAGCTCGCGCCGCCCGATGTGCGGCGAATAGACCATGTCGTACCCGCGCCGCCGGTGTTCCTCCCGCCAGAACGTCTCCAGCAGCTCGCGAAGCAGCGACCCCTTGGCGTGCCACAGCACCAACCCGGCGCCGATCTCCGGATTGATCGAAAACAGGTCCAGGTCGCGCGCCAGCGTGCGATGGTCGCGTCGCTTGGCCTCCTCCAGCCGCGCCAGGTGCGCGTCCAGTTCCGCCTTCGTCTCGAAGGCCGTGCCGTACACCCGCTGCAACTGCGCCCGGTTCTCGTCGCCGCGCCAGTACGCGCCGGCAATCGACAGCAGCTTGAACGCCCCGATCTCGCCCGTGCTGTCCACGTGCGGACCCCGGCACAGGTCCACGAACGGTCCGGACGTGTAGTAGCTGATCGTCTCGTCGTCCGGCAGGTCGTTGATCAACTCGACCTTGAACGGCTGGTTGGTTTCCTCGAAATACGCCAGCGCCGCGTCGCGGTCGTGCTCGGAGTACTCGAACGGATAGTTGGCCTTCTTGTGCTTCAGCATCAGCTTCTGCAACGCCTTCAGGTCGTCCGGCGTCAGCGCGCGCGGCAGCTCGAAGTCGTAGTAAAAGCCGTCGTCGGTCGGCGGGCCAATCCCCATCTGGGCATCCGGAAACAGGTCCAGCATCGCCGTGGCCAGCACGTGCGCGGCCGAATGCCGCACCCGGTAGAGGCGGTCGTACGTCTGATCAACGCTCATGGAAGACGCTCCACGCGGAAAAAGGAAACGAGGTGGTCATTCGAGGAATCCCGCGGCATAGGCGCGGGCACGGCCCCCACCGGCGCGCGGCAGGGGCTAGATAGTGGCGGTGCGTGTGGCGCGAGGCGTCTCGCAGCTTGGATATCGCATGGTCGCTCGGAGAAAACCTATCACAGCCCCAGACCCATCCACTCGAACTCCAATTCACCTACCACCACCGTGTCGCCGGCCGTGGTCCCGGCCCGCTCCAACCGTTCGGTGACCCCGCTGCGATCAAGCTGCCGCTGAAAGTAGTCCGCCGCATCCGGCGTATCGAAGTTCAGCTTGCGCGCCAGGCCTTCCAGCCGTGCGTCCCGCACCACGTAGGCACCGTCGGACCTGCGAAACAGTTGCGCTGGCTCGTCAACTGGCGAAGGCCGCAAGACAGCCGTCTCGTCAGGCTCCGGCCGCGGGGCCGGCGGCGCTTCCGCCAGCATTGCCACGGTCCGTCCCACCAGTTCGCGCAATCCCAGGCCGCTTGCCGCCGAGATGGCCACCGCCTCGTAGCCCTCGGCCAGCACCAGCGCCTCGAAGTCCGGCCACAACTCGCGGGCTTCCAGCAGATCCATCTTGTTGAAGGCCACGACTCGCGGACGCTCCAGCAAATCCTCGCTGAAGGCCCCCAACTCCGCATCGATCGCCTGGAAAGCCTCGAACGGATCGCCTTCCAGACCCGAGCCGTCCACCACGTGCACCAGCACCCGCGCCCGCCGCACGTGACGCAGAAACGCCATGCCCAGCCCAGCACCCTGGCTAGCCCCTTCGATCAGTCCCGGCAAATCGGCAAACACCACGCCCGAGTCGCCCGCCTGCACCACCCCCAGCACCGGCTCGAGCGTCGTGAACGGGTACGGCGCAACTTTGGGCCTGGCCGCGCTCAGTCTCGCCAGCAACGACGACTTCCCCGCGTTCGGCGCCCCAACCAGGCCAATGTCCGCCAGCAGCTCCAGCTCCAGCCGCACCTGCCGCTCTTGCCCGCTGCCGCCGCGGGTGGCCAGTTCCGGTGTCTGGAAGCGCGCCGACTTGAAATGCACGTTGCCCAGCCCGCCGCGGCCGCCCTCGGCAACCACCACGGACTGGCCTTCCTCCACCAGGTCCGCGAGCACCGCGCCGCTCCGGTCGTCATACGCCACGGTCCCGCAGGGCACATCCACGGTCACGCTCTCGCCGTTGGCCCCGTGTCGCTTCTTCCCCTCGCCCTTCCCGCCATTCGCCGCGATGAATCGCCGCTTGTAGCGGAAGGCGGTCAGCGCGTGCAGGTTCGCCCGCGCCCGTAGCTCCACGTTGCCCCCGCGACCCCCGTCCCCGCCGTCCGGCCCACCCCGCGGCACATACTTCTCCCGCCGAAAATGCGACACCCCGTCCCCGCCGGATCCGGCGCGAACGTAGATGCTCGCCTCATCGAAAAATCCGCGGTCAGCGGTTCCGTCTGGCGACATCACACAAACTCCGTAGTGATCGTCAGCATTGTGGCGCAGCGACGAGGTCCCGTTGGTCCTCGCTAAACTCCACGACCGAACGGCTCGTCCCGGGAACTAACTTCCGTATGCGCGTGATTGCCACTTCAGCCCGCCCCGGCGACGCTGAGTTCGCCGTCGGCGGCACCCTGGCGCGCCATCGCAAGCGCGGCGACGACGTCACCATCGTCACCATCGCCAACGGCAACTCCGCCCTGGAGGACGTTCCGCCCCGTGAACTGGCCGCCCGCCGTCGCGCCGAAGCGGAAACTGCCGCGGAGCGCCTCGGCGTTGACCTGATCTGGATGGATCACTCCGACTTCGCCGTCCAGGCCGACGCCGTCACCCGCGTCAAACTTGTGGAGATTCTTCGCGAACGCAAACCCGATCTCCTGCTGGCCCCCGCCCCCCTCGGCAACGTCCTTGACGCCACGGGCGCCTGGGACCTGGCCCGCGCCGCCGCCGAGATGGCCGCTGCCCCCAACGTCCTTTGCGAAGACGATGCCCTGCCCCAGCCCCCCGCTCTGCTCGCCTACGAACGCACCTGGATCGCCGGCTTCACGCCCACCGAGTTCGTCGACATCACCGACACGCTCGAAGCCAAGCACCATGCCCTCGACGCCCACGTATCGCTTGCCGCCTCCCTGCGAGAATCCCACGGTCTCGAACTCGGCGAAGCCGCCGAAACCGTCGCCGCCTACCGCGGCCTGCAGGCTGGCGTCGCCTTCGCCGAGGCCTTCCGGTCCGACGCTCGTCTCGGCCCCCTGCCAACCCGCCGGCTGCTGCCATAACTCCCGGCCCCGCACCGGCGCCCGACGCGCCGGACAACCTGCGGGCGCTTTTCGGACCACGCGGCCCGCTCGCCGAACATCTCTCCGGCTACGAGCCCCGCACCTGCCAGGTCCAGATGGCCGAGTTCGTAGACGGCGTGGTGGCCGAGGGCGGGCGCGGCGTCGTTGAAGCCGACACCGGTACCGGGAAGACCCTCGCCTACCTCGTTCCGGTCTTGCGGGCCAGGCACCGCGCCATCGTCAGCACGTCCACCAAGGCCCTGCAGGACCAGCTCTGGACCCACGACCTGCCGCTGGCGGCGCGCGTCGCGGGCGTCGCCCCCAAAACCGCTTTACTAAAGGGCCGAGCCAACTACCTTTGCCTGCTCTCCCTGGACGACCAGGCCCAGTCTCCGGACCTCCTGGTCGGCGAACGCCTAACCAATGTCCAGACCTGGGCCTCTACCACCGCCACCGGCGACATGGCCGAACTCGGCGCCGACGCAACCCCCGACGTCGTCTCCAACCTCACCCGTGGCGTCGATACCTGCGAGGGCAACCTCTGTCCCTTCCACGGCGACTGCTGGGCCGAGAAGGCCCGAGCCCGGGCCGGTCAGGCCGACGTCGTCGTCACCAACCACCACCTCGTCTTCGCCGACGCCAAGCTCCGCGGCGCCGGGGGCGAAGCCGCCGGCATGCCCCTCCCGCCTGACGGCGTCCTCATCCTCGACGAGGCCCACACCCTGGACGAAGCCGCCACCTCCGCCTTCTCCGCCCATCTGGACGACGGCCGCGCCGCCCGAATCATGAACGCCCCCCGCGTGCGCGACTCCCTGGGTCCCGATCACACCCGCGCCATGTCCGCCGTCGTCGCCGCCAGCTCCCGCGCCTTCGCCGCCCTCAACCGCACCGTCGGCCTCAACCGCACCACCATCACCGACGAAATCGGCCCCGGCCTCACCCTCGCCGAATCGGCGCACTCCCTGCTCGAAGCCTGCGAAGCGATCGAGGACCAGGACACCCGCGCCTGGGTCTCCCGCCGCATTCACGAACTGGCCGCCGACGCCGATCGCGTCTTCCGCCTGGACGACCCCGCCTGGGTCCATTTCGCCGAGCGCGGCCGCGACGGCTCGCTCACCGCGCACGCCGCCCCGCTCGAAGTCGACCGCCTCATCCACGGCGCCACCCGTCACCGTCCCGCCGTCATCGCCTCCTCCGCCACCCTCACTGTCGACCGATCCTTTGCCTACCTCATCTCCCGCCTGGGTTTTGGCGGTGCGGCCGAACTCATCACCGACCCAGCCTTCGACTACCGCCGCCAGGCCCTGATCTATGCCCCGGCCGACCTCCAGCCGCCACCAACCGCCGGCGCTGACGACGAGCCCTACCTGGCCGGCCTCACCCACCGACTTATCGATCTCGTAAACGCCTCAGGCGGCGGCGCCTTCCTCCTGTTCACCAGCCGCCGCGCCATGAACGACGCCTGGCGTCGCACCCGCAACGCTTTCCCCTACCCGCGCTTCCGCCAGGGCGACGCCGCCCCTGCCGACCTTCTGGAACGCTTCCGCGAAGCCAACAACGGCGTCCTCTTCGGCCTGCGCTCGTTCTGGGAAGGCGTCGATGTCCGCGGCGACGCCCTCCGCCTCGTCGTCATCGCCCGCCTCCCGTTCGCCGTGCCCGACGACCCGGTCGTCGCCGCCCGCACCGAGCACCTGCGCAGCCAGGGCGCCAACTGGTTCGCCGAGCTCGCCCTGCCCCGCGCCGCCCTGCTGCTCAAGCAGGGCTTCGGCCGCCTCATTCGCTCCACCAGCGACCGCGGCGTCGTCGCCGTCCTTGACAGCCGCCTCCGCCGCCGCCGCTACGGCTCCACCATCCTCCGCTCCCTACCCCCGGCCCCCGTCACCCACCGCCTCGATCACGTCCAGCGGTTCTTCCAGTCCAGGAACCCCCACGGCGCGGCGCACGTCGACCGCTAGACTGCTCGTATCCGCCCAACGCACGAGAGGTTCACGGGATGAGCCCGGAACTGATCGGGATTCTGAGCGTAGGCGCGGCGATGCTGATCGGCTTTGGCGGAGTCGTCAGCGTGGACATCGCCCTCTACCGTGGCCTACGGTCCGAATTGGCTGCCATGCGCAGTGAGTTGAAGGCGGAGATCGCCGCCTGGCGCATTGAATTAAGGGCGGAGGCCGCTGCCACCGGAAAGGATACGAACGCCCTCGAGAACCGCGTAGCGGGGCTAGATCAGGAATAGGTCCAACTCATGGGCGCGGTGGAAGGTCTCTTTGTCGGCATGGGCAAAGCACAACCAAGCCGCGAGAGCGAATCCGCCGCCTAACCACCTGGAAGCGAGGACACTAGGTCCTACGGCGCGAGATTCGTTTCCGGCGGTTCTACCTACTTGCGGTGTCCGCTAGTGACACCCGCAGGAGCTTCCGCAGCCTCCGCCGCCACCGTTCATGTACGCGTCGTTCGCCGCCTGCGCCTGACTCGCCGAACCTGACGAGCTCCGCCCCACCATCGCCGGCGCGTAATACACCTGCCGGACCCGGCTGCCGGCACACGACGTGCAGACCACCGGACTCTCATCCATCATTGAGCGCCGTACATCAAATACGTCCTGACAGGTCTCGCATTCATACGTGTACGCCGGCATGTGAAAGTCCTTCGCAGCCCAAGCTGTCTCACGCAGATTCTATCCGCCGTCCGATGCCCGCGTCCTACCATGACCGCGGCCATTCCCGACAGAGGCCCTCAATGCCCCCCGACCTCACCAACTACATTCGCGACATCCCAGACTTTCCCAAGCCCGGCATTCTCTTCAAGGACATCACCCCGCTGCTCGGCGACCCCGCTGCCCTCAAGGCCGCCGTTCAGGCCCTCGCCGCCCCCTATCGCCAAGCCAGCCTCACTGCCGTCGCCGCCGTGGAGTCCCGCGGCTTCATCTTCGCCTCCGCCGTCGCCTGCGAACTCGACTGCGGCTTCATCCCCCTCCGCAAACCCGACAAACTTCCCGCCGCCACTACCTCCGCCACTTACGAGCTTGAATACGGCACCGACACCATCGAGGTCCACACCGACGCTATCCGCCCCGGCGACCGCGTCGCCATCATCGACGATCTCGTCGCCACCGGCGGCACCGCCGTCGCCGCCGTAGATCTGGTGAAACGCCTGGGCGGCGAACTCGTCGGCTGTTCGTTCCTGATCGATCTGGCCTTCCTCGGCGGCGCCGCCCGCCTTGCCCCTTGCCCCGTCCACACCGTCATCACCTACAACGGGGACTGACGGCGCGCAACGGCCACGCCAGGCAGGCAGCTAAACGCCAGCTTTGCCCCTCAGCAGAACGGGCAGCTGCCCGCGGTGCTAGAGGACCGGCAGCGGATCCGGCCGTGCTGCGTTTAGCTTGGTGATCTCCGACGTGATTTTCCGAGCAGCCTCGAAGTACGGCACCGCCACCGGGTCTTCCGCCCCCCGCGACGCCACTGGCCGGCCGTTGTCCGAGGCCACCCGCACTTCCGGGTCCAGCGGTATCTCGCCCAGGAACGGCACGCCCAACTCGTCCGCCGCCTTCCGCGCCCCGCCGTGATCGAATATCTCGAACCGCGCCCCCGTATCCGGGCTGATGAAGTACGACATGTTCTCGATCACGCCCAGCACCGGTACCCGCAGCTTCTCGAACATCGCAATCCCGCGCCGCACATCCTGCAGCGCCACTTCCTGCGGCGTGCTCACGATTACCGCGCCGGACAGAGGCAGCAACTGCGACAGTGAAAGCGGCGCGTCGCCCGTGCCCGGCGGCAGATCCACGATCAGGTAATCCAGTTCGCCCCAGGCCACGTCGTGCAGCAGTTGCCGCAGCGCCTGCGCCACCATCGGGCCCCGCCAGATCACCGCCTGGCCCGGATCCGTCAGAAACCCCATCGACATCACCGGCACGCCAAACGCCGAGAGCGGCTGAATCTTGTCGTTCTCCAGGATCGGCCGCCCGTCGATGCCCAGCATCCCCGGCACATTCGGGCCGTAGATGTCACCGTCCAGCAGCCCCACCCTGGCTCCAAGCTCGCGCAGCGCCACCGTCAGGTTCACGGCCACCGTCGATTTGCCGACGCCGCCCTTGCCACTGGCCACCGCCAGCGTGTTTCTCACGCCTGCCAACACGTCGCCGTCGTGACCGAAACCAGTATTCGACGAGACCTCCGCCGTCCAGGTGATCTCCACCGTGCTCGGCCATCCCAGCCCGGCGATGGCTTCGCGCACCTCGCGCTCAAGCGCTTCTCGATGCGGCGTCGCCGGCGAGGTCAACACCACCGTGAGCGACACCTTGTCCCCTTCAACTCGCACGTTGCGAACGAGGCGCGCCGCCACCAGACCGCGCTGCAGATCCGGCTCCATTACGCGCGCCAGCGCCTGGGTGACCTCGGCGGCCCGATCCGAGGGCACCTGTGGTAGGGAAGTCATGGCAAAGCTAGGTGTCGAGTGATGATTCGGCGCCGCGCGCCTTGGGCGCCGTCCTGGCCCCCAAGGCTAGCACCGGCCGGCCAAAGTCCTTGATTTGGCGGGCGCTGCCGTTTTGAAGCTGTCGGTAGCAACGCCTAGAGCCGTCCCAGCTTCACGTAATCCGTCGGGTCCGCTACGCCCGCGTCTATGAATCCGCGTCGCCGCTCGCCGCACTTGCCACACACCCCGCAGTGCCCCCCATCAACGGGACTGGCGCAGGAGAGCGCCGCGTGAACCGGCATACCCTCGCCAGCTCGAATCACGTCCTCTTTGTGCATCTCGCCCAGGGGGGTCAGCACGCTGAAGCTGAAGTCCATGGCCAGCCCCGCGGTTCGCTCCAGGCTGCGGAGAAAGTCCGTCGTGGCGTCGGGAAATGGGTTGCTGGCGAGCAGCCCAATCGCCAGGTTCGGCGTCTCATTGACACCGCCGTACAGGGCCGCCGCTCCCAGCAGCAGTAAGTTGCGTCCCGGCAGATACCAGGCTTCGTCCGGCTGCTGCGCGTCGGGAACATCGGACCCGCCCACGCTCCAGTGCGATCCGTAGAGGGCGCTGACATCCAGCTTCAACTCGATGATCGGCCGCACCGCCGGAGCGTCCAGCGCACTGAAGAATCGCTGCAGCGCCGCTAGCTCCGCGTCTTCCCAGCGCAGTCCGGCGCGAATAAACAGCGGCGTGACTTCCTCGTACTCACGCGCCAGCAGCCCCGTCATGATGCAGCTGTCCAAACCGCTCACCAGCGCCGCAACGCGCGACGAAACCGGCGCTCGCTCAGCCATTCAGCCCTCGTGGAAAAGGTTACGTCCCGGCAACCCGTCGCAGCGTACGATGTAACCGAGCGAGCAGGCGGTCCGAGGCCGCCAGGCGAAGGCAGGAGACCATGGACCTTCAAGGCGCAACAGTCGTGGTCACGGGCGGCGCGCGGCGCGTCGGGCGCCACGTCGCCACCCGGCTGGCCGAGCGCGGCGCCAATATCGTCGTCAACTACCGCACGTCGGCCGAGGAAGCCCGCGAGGCCGTGGAGGACTTCACCGCCCTGGGCGTCGGCTCGTTGGCCGTTCAGGCCGACGTTTCGACCAAAGAGGGCGTCGAGCGTATCCGCGACGCCGCGATCGAACGCTTCGGCGGCGTCGACGTCCTGCTCAACAACGCGTCCATCTACTTCGAGACCCCGCTGGACGACCTCACTGAAGCCGACTTCGACCGCAACATCGCCGTCAACCTCAAGGGCCCGTACCTAGGCTGCTGGCTCTTCGGCCTGCACATGCGCGACCGCGGCCGCGGCAAGATCGTCAACATCGCCGACTGGGCAGTCGACCGACCGTACGTCAACTACGCGCCCTACTTCGTGGCCAAAGGCGGTATCGTCACGCTCACCCGCGTGTTCGCCAAGGAATTGGCGCCCACCGTCATGGTCAACGCCATTGCCCCGGGTCCGATCCTGATGCCCGCCGACTTCAGCCAGGCAACCATCGATGCCGTGGCGGCCGCCACCCCGCTCGGCCGCATTGGACATCCCGAAGACATCGCCCAGACGGTCCTCTACCTCGTGGAGGCCACCGACTTCGTCACCGGCGCCGTCATCCCCGTCGACGGTGGCCGCACGGTCTCCTGACAGGAGCGATTGCAGTCATGTACGAAATCGTCAAGCACATCGACTTCTGCTTCGGCCATCGCCTCATTGACTACCAGGGCAAGTGCAACCAGCCCCACGGCCACAACGGACGCGTCGAAATTCGCCTGGCCTCCGACACCCTCGACGAGATGGGCATGGTTGCCGATTTCCGCGACGTCCGTCGCAGCATCCAGACCTGGATCGACGAGCACCTGGACCACCGCATGATCCTGCGCCGGGACGACCCGCTGGTGGCAGCCATCGAGGCCCTCGGGCAGCACGCCTACCTGATCGACGACAACCCCACCACCGAGAACCTCGCCCGCCTCGTTTACGAGCAGACCCAGGCCCTCGGCTTCCCCGTCATCGCCGTCACCCTCTGGGAAACCCCCGACTCCCACGCCACCTACGCGCCCGACCGGGTAAGCGCTGGCGCCAACGGCCGACGAGCGAGCCAAGAAACAACCACAGCCCGCCAATAGCGCGACGAGCATCCACTGCGACGGCAGTGCGGCCGCCGGATTCGATGGGGCTGTCATAGGTAAGGATGACGATCGGTCCTTCGCCGGTTCGGCGTCGGATAGCCTGAATTGAACTTTGGATAGGCTCCGATTCATGCGCTCCGCCGTCCGCACCTGCGCCCTAACGCTATTGCTGGTCGGGCTGGCGTTGTTGGGCTGCGAACCAGCGGAGGAATCGGGGGCGCCGCCGGCGGCGGCGGGGCCGGCCGCTCGGCCGACGGTGGAAGCCGCTCCGGCCGTCACGCGGACGCCGACGGCCGCTGTCAGGACCGAGGCGAGCCCGACCGCTCCACCGCCGCTGGTCGCCGACTTCGGCGATGCGCCCGACGGCGCGCCCGCGGGCTATCGCGGCACTCGCGTCATCGGGCGTTTCCCAACCCGACTCGATACCCGAAGCAGCCCCAATCCCGGCGCGCACGTGCTCAGACCGGGAAGCGATCGATTGGGCGAGATCGTCAGCGCGGAGGCCGGCGCGGACGACCGGGCTGACCCTGATGGCGTGCCCAACCTGGTCAACGGCGACGGCGGCGACGACGGTGTGATCGCGCTGACGCTGAACCTGGACCAGGCGCCGGCTCAAGCCACCCTGGAAGTTTCGGCATCGCTTGCGGCTGGCGCACCGCGCGGTCCCAGATACCTGAACGTCCTGATCGACATGAACCTGGATGGCCGCTGGAGCGTTGGTGAGGACGTGACTCCCGAATGGGCGGTTCGGAACCTGTCCGTGAACCTGACGCCCGGAGCGTCCCGGCGGGTTGCGTCACGGCCGTTCGTACTTGGCACGATCAACCGGCTTCCCGACGGAGCCTGGATGCGGGTGGCGCTGACGCGCGAGCGAATCGTGGGTGATGCCTGGGACGGCGGCGGGCGCTGGCAGGCCGGAGAGATCGAGGACTACCAGTTGGTGCTGCCGCGTGCTGCCGGCGGCGCCAGCGACGCGGCCGCGCCGCTCATAGCCACGATCTGTCCGTCGAGCGTTGACGTTCCCAGCGGAGCCCTCATGCACCGCACGGGCTGCCGGCTGGTGAACCTGGGCGGCGACGGAGCGTCCGAATTGCGACTCGTACCCGTGACCGGAGACGCCAGCCTGGTTCCTGATCGTATTGGCAGGCTGGACCTCCGCGCCGGCGCCGAGCAGGCCATTCCCCTCGTCATCGTCCGGGGCGAAGACGAGGGGCGTTGGCGTTACCGGACGGGCCAGGAACTGGAAGCCGAAGTGGCCGAAGGTTTGGTGGTGCTGGGCGCGGCGGCCGTTGACCGCACCCTCGCCATCGCTCCCGCCGACGACCAGCCGCTTTTTCACATTGACCGCACCGCCGACTACTTTTCCATCCACAACCTTGCGCCGGTCAACGGATTTGCCTTCGCCGATATCCGGCGCCTCGCCAGCGGAACCACGGACCTTTCCGCGGCCGACCTGGACCTGCTGCGTAGCGCCTGGTTTACGGTGGAACCGGTGCCGCCGACAAGCCCCGGCGGGACCTTTGCGGCGTTTGTGATCGATACGGCCGACGCGCTCCCGCGAGCGGACAGCAATCTCGGCTTTCAGATCGCGCTCGCGCTCCAGGCCACCGACACCGTCTCGGACGACTGGAGGCCGCAGGTAGGCGACTTCGATCTGTTCCAGAACACCGACACGTGGTTCGAAGTGATCTACCGCCCGGACGCCACGCCGCCGTGGCGTCTCCAGAAGCGCACAGCTGCCGAACCTGGCGCCGCCGCGCCCACGGGAGCCAGGGCGTTCATTTACGAGTCGCGCGTCGTCCTCCTGGTGCCGGCGCTGGAGTTGCAGCGCGATCTCGCCTCCCTGCGGTTTCGCGTAACCTCGTTCGTGCATGAGCGTGGCGATCCGCTGGGGGCGGAGGGTCCGTCGATGGCGGACTCGGCGCCTGGACTGGGGCAGGCGCTGGCGGTGTTCGGCACCGTACCCGTCGCTGTTGGCTGAGCCGCGTGCCTGACCTCGACTCGTTACCCCCGCGCGAGTTTGGCGGCGCAAGGCCGCTGGGGCGGCGCGCATTCGGACGAATCGTCGCCGGAACGCTGGCCACTGCGCCGTTCGTGGGGCCAGGGCTGACCGACGACGACCTTCCACCGGACTTTGCCATCGAGAACGGTCATCACTTTCGGCAGGCGTCTCCTGAGTCGAACGCGGGTTACGGCGTCTTCAATGGGCGGCGCCCCTGGTGGGATACCTACCGCCGGGCGGGCGGCCCGCAGGTCATGGGCTATCCGATCAGCCTGCCCTACGCGCGAGATGGCCTCGCCGTCCAAGCCTTCAGCCACGGCGGGCTCCAGTCGCCAATCCACGGCGCCAACCTGGCACCCGCCAACGTGCTGGAGCTTCTCGACACGGCCGGCTTCGCACGCTGGCTGCACGACCAGTACCAGGTGCCCATGCCCCTGGACTCCGACTCCGACACGAACGCACGCCTGGCCTGGATGACCGACGACCCCATTCGGGCTGCCTACTTCGCGAACCCCGAGCCCACCCGCTTTCTCACCTGGAACCGCACTCGGGCGCTTCGACGTTTCGGACTTCCAATGTCGCAGCCTGAGCACCTCGGCCTAAACATCGTGCAGCGCTTCCAGCGCGGGATCCTTGAGCGCCCCGTGGACGGTCGAGCCGTGCGTGTCCGGCCGGCGGGTCAATTGCTGGTCGAACTGGGCCTGGTGACCGGCGACCGTGCCGCGCCCATCTCCAGCATGGACGCGTTGCTGGGCGCGGCGGGTCGGACCATCCACGAGCGACTCATGGCCGCTGTGCGGGCCCGCCTTCGAACGGAACCTGGCACGTGGGCCGTCTTCGCCGCCAACTCCGGCGCCAACCGTCCGCTGGTGGCCATCAACGCCGACCGCAAGATGCGCACCCTCAGCGTATGGAAGGCGCTGCTGCTGCGCGAGGCCTTTCGTCAGCGCGCCGCCGGGCTGCTGGCATTCGACGAACTTCTGACCATGGACGAAACAGTCGTCGAGCGCTCCCACCCTCCCATCAGCCTGGAGCCAGGTCAGCAGATTGAAGTGGGAGATGCGCTGTCGAACGCCATCACTGTCAGCGACAACGCTTCGGCCATCCTGCTGGGCGACCGCGTGGGCTACCAGAACATTGATTTTGATCTGCGCCGGGAGGGCGTGCAGACCACCACGGTAAACACCAACGAGCCAGTCACCACCGCCCGTGAAATGGCGGATGTGCTGGAACGTATCGTCGGTCTTCGTGCGGGCGTCTGGCAGCCGACCCTGACCGAAATCCGGGCCATGCGCGAATTGCTGCTCGGTGAACGGCGCACCAACCGAATCCCGCGGTGGCTGCGTCAGCACCAGGTAGCGCACAAGACCGGCGACTTTCCCGACGCCACCAACGACGCGGGCGTGGTCTATACCGACTTGGGCCCGGTAACCGTGGTGGTGCTTGTGGACCGCACACCGAACCGAGATCGAAGTGCGGAGGCTATCGCGGACGTGGCTCGGATGATCGTCGACGCGGTCGACCCGCCCGTATTCGAGACCGAGGCACCCGTCGGCTGACGTGACGCGCGGTTGCGTCCAGTTCCAGAGGCGCGTACGGTCGAGTGAGAAGGTTTCAAATCAATGACCCTATGTTCAACCGATTTTTTCGCGGTAGCACCGAGCCGGCAGCCGACATTCCCGATGTGACGCCGCGCCCGCCCGAACTGCGCGAGCCGCGCCTGCCGCCGGCACAGCGCCTCACCGAGAAGTGGCCGGTCTTGCACTACATGGAGCCTCGCCCCTACGACATGACGACGTGGGACTTCCGAGTCACCGGGCTGGTTGAAGAAGACGTGCGGTGGTCATGGGACGAGTTCACCTCGCTTCCGCAGGTGGAATTGACTTCTGACATCCACTGCGTCACCCACTGGAGCCGCTACGACAACCTCTGGCGGGGGATTCACGTTCGTGAAGTGCTGTCGCGCGTAAAGCCACTACCCGAAGCGCAATTCGTGATGGTGCATGCCGACCCGAACTACACGGCCAACCTGGCGCTGTCCGAACTGGACCAGGACGACGTCCTGTTCGCGTTCGATCACGACGGCGCGCCGCTCAGTCACGAGCACGGCGGCCCACTTCGACTGGTGCTGCCCAGCCTCTACTTCTGGAAGAGCGCCAAGTGGGTGCGCGGCCTGGAGTTCATGGACCACGAAGAGCCGGGATTCTGGGAACGTGCCGGCTACCACGTTCGCGGCGATCCGTGGCTTGAGGAACGCTTCGGCGGCCGGGTCCGCGAGACCATGCAGCAGGCACGCTCCCGCGCCCTCCGCGAGGGACGTCGGGTTCAGCGCTAGCTGCTAGAACCCCAGCCACACCGCATACCGTCTGACCAACTTCACGTGCGAACGCCGGCACACCCACCGCGATTTCGGTGCGCCGCTTCACGGTCTGCGTCCACGCGTGGCCGTAAGCTGGAAGCGCTGGGCTCTCAGAGACTCCGATGACCGCTAGTCCCACCTACGCCGATCTGGTTTTCGACCAGGACCTCGACGATGTCGATCCCCTGGTGGCGGACCTGATTGCGCGGGAACATCGCCGCCAGCGCGACAAGCTGATCCTGATTCCGTCGGAGAGCTTGACGCCGGCCCCGGTGCGAGCCGCGCTGGGATCGCCGCTGACGAGCATCTATGGCGAGGGATACCCAAGCGGGCCGATGCGTCGCGACGAGCCGGAGCGACTGGCGGACACGGAAGGCCAGCTGGCGCGCTTCCGTCGCTACGGGGACCGCCGCTACTACCGCGGCAACGACTACACCAACCTGGTGGAAGCGCTGGCCCAGCGGCGCTGTGCGTCGCTATTTGCCAATGCGCGCGTCTCCGCCGACAGCTTGTACGTCAACGTGCAGGCGCTGTCGGGTGCGGCGGCCAACAATGCCGTCTACGAAGCGCTGTTGGAGCCCGACGACAGAATCCTCGGTCTGGCCCTGGCCCACGGCGGTCACTTGAGCCACGGCGCCTCGGTCAACCGCAGCGGCCGCCGGTTTCAAGCGTCCAGCTACAGCATCGACGACGTGGACGGCCGGCTGGACTACGACCAGATCGCCGACATCGCCCGACGCGACCGTCCGCGCATCATCGTGGCCGGCTACACCTCATACCCATGGACGCCGAATTGGGAGCGGTTCCGAGCCATCGCCGACGAGGTGGACGCCTACCTGCTGGCTGACATCTCGCACCCGGCGGGAATGGTTGCGGCGGGCGAATACCCGTCGCCCGTCGGACTGGCGGACATTGTCACCTTTACCACGCACAAGACGCTGTTCGGACCGCGCGGCGCGGTGATCCTGTCGCACCGGCGACGGCTGATGCGCCGGATCGACCGGGCGGTGTTTCCGGGCGAACAGGGCGGGCCGCACCTCAACAAGGTTGGGGCCATGGCCGTGGCTTTTAAGGTCGCAGACTCTCCGGGTTTCAAAGCCACGCAGCACCAGATCCGAGCCAATGCGGCGGCGCTGGCCGAGGCGCTGACGGCGCGTGGCGTCGGACTGGCTTACGGAGGGACCGATACCCATCTGCTGGTGATTGACCTGAAGCGCACGGGCGCCGGCGGCGACCTGCGCGGCGAGCCGGCGGTTCGGATGCTGGACAGCATCGGCATTGTGGCCAATCGGAACTCGCTGCCCGGCGACGTGGGATTCGCGGCGCCGACGGGCGTGCGCCTGGGGACACCGTGGCTGGCCCAGCGTGGCTACACAACCGACGACATGGGCGTGCTAGCCGACATCCTGGCGCGGGCATTCCAGGCGATGGTGGGCGTGACGTACCCGGGCCGGCGGTCGCCCCGCTACCGCGGACGGATCGACTTTCTCGCGCAGCTCCAGCTCCGCCAGGATGTTTCCGACTTCGCGGCGCGCGGGCGCGCGGAAGATGTACCGGCGGCACCCGCTCAGTCTCCCTCAGGCGTATTGGAATTGCGCGGGCGCCGGGTGCTCGCGTTCGCCGACGAAATCTCGGATCAGCGGATTCGCGATCTGGGTCCGGGCGAAGCAGTTCACGCCGGGATTTCCGACCCCGCAGGCGATGTCCAGCCAGCGCTGTTTGTGAGACCGGACGACGAAAGGTCGCCGCGTGACCGCCGGCTTTATGCCGTGCTCGATCCCTCGATCAGCGAGTGCGCGGTCGAGTGGCTGCGGGAAATCGCGGATGGCTACGCGCTGATCGACGCGGACGAGCCCAGCCGCAAGATCGTGGGACCGATCGCCGTTGCCGACGCGGCGCACCTGACCCCGGGTATCACCGGGGTCGTGATCAACGCGGCGGACGCCGACCACCTGGGCGCGGAACCAGGAATAACCCGGCTTGAAATGGCCGGCGCGCCGGTCCTGCTGGCCCGCGACGGCCGCGCGGCCGTGGTTCTCTATCCGGCGGCTGACGCCGTTGCCGTGAAAGCGAACCTGGCGTCGCGAAGTATCGTGCGAACGCGATTGCCGCTGGCCCCGGCGCCTGATCTAGGTCGTCCGTTCTACCTGGGACGAAGTGGGCGGCTGCCCGCGGAGAAGCCCGAGGCGCGGCCGGCGTTTGACTGGTCGGCGGAGGCCAGCGATCCACTGGCCCAGGTCCAATTGCGCGGCCCCGTGTGGGGAGCCCTGTTGGGTGGCCTCTGGCGCGAAGGCGACCCGCTCCGACAGACGCCGCTGCACGACGTGCATAGCAACGACCTGGGCGCGCGCATGGTGCCGTTCGCCGGCTGGTCCATGCCGGTCTACTACGGGGGCATCGCAGAAGAGCATGCGGCAGTTCGAGAGGCGGCCGGCCTGTTCGACGTGGGACACATGGGCGTGTTCGCCGTGGAGGGCGTCCACGCCGGCGAGTTTCTTGACCTGGTCACCACCGCCAACGCCTCGAGGCTTCCCAACGGCCGCGCGGCCTACACCTACCTGCTGGACCCGACCGGCCACCCGCTGGATGACCTGATCATCTATCGCCTGGAGCGCGAGCGCTTCCTGGCGGTCGTGAACGCGGCCAATACCGAGAAGAACTGGGTGTGGCTGAACGGCGTGAACGAGCGGCAGTACGAGATCGAGCCCAACGACCCGTGGGCGACCGCGCCGGTGCAGGTGACGTTGCGCGACCTGAAGGCCCCTGAGGAGGGTGATCAGCAACGCCTGGATTTGGCGCTGCAAGGTCCTCGCTCACGCGCCGTGCTGGCACGGCTGGCGCCCGACGAGGAATCCCGCCGGCGGCTGCGGCGCATGCGCGCCTTTGACGTAGGAACGTTCACGCTGGCCGGCATTCCGATGGAAGTCGCGCACACCGGCTACACGGGCGAGCGCGTGGGCTTCGAACTGCTCGTACATCCCGACGCGGCCAACGACCTGTGGCAGGCGATTCTGGACGCGGGCTTCGACGACGGCGTGCGGCCGGCCGGCCTCGGCTCACGCGACTCCACGCGCACCGAGGCGGGGCTGCCGCTCTACGGCCACGAGCTGGGCGGCGAACTGGACCTGACGCCAGGCGACGCGGGCTTTGGCGGGTTCGTGAAGCTCTACAAGCCGTTCTTCATCGGACGCTCCGGCTTCATCGCCCGTGAGAAGCGCCGTACCAGCCAGATCGTGCGTTTCACGATCACCGACGAGCGCGTGCCGATTGCCCGTGAAGGCGATCCGGTCGTCGACGCCCGCGGCGGCTGGGTCGGGATCGTTACCAGCGCGGCCCTGGACACCAATCAGCGGCAGGTCGGCATGGCCCACGTGATGCAGCGCGTGAGCGCCGAGGGCACGCCGCTGCGCGTTTTCGCCGGCGTATCCGCCCGCCGCGGCGGCCGCGCCACCGTTCCCCGCGAACTCAAACGCGGCGGGCGCTACCCGCTTCCGGCCAACGCCGTCGTCGTCTCGCGCTTCCGGTAGGAGGTCGCGTTGGCGGCTAGCCCACCGGCGTGGGCACCGGCACCCCGGAGAGCTCCGCGACTTCGTGGACGCGGTTCCAGGAGGCGGTGCTGAGGTCGACCTGGCCTCGGGCTCGGTTGCGGCGGAGGGCGAGGCCAGACTGCTCGCCCGGGTAGCGGATGGGGCGGGCGGGGTCCAGCCCTGGGCTCTCGGTCACTCGATCGAGCGCGTGGTTGACGTCGCGAAGGAACTGGTCGCGCGGACGGAAGGTGTCCACGCGAGAGGCCATGAAGAAGCCGCCGTAGCGACCGGGCGGGGCTTCGAGCGCGATGGGCATGGCGTTGAGGGTTGCGGCGAGCAATTCGTGGACGAGGCCCAGGCCGTAGCCGCGATGTTCGGCAATTGGAAGAAAGACGCCTTCGGCCATGGCCTGCGCGGGGTCGCTGAGTGGGCGTCCGCCGGTGTCAACAGCCCAGCCGTCCGGCAAGGGCTGACCGTCGGCCACCAATTCGCGCATCCGGCCGGTTGAGGCGGAGACGCCAAAGTCCACAACGATCGGCGGGCGCGGATCGGCGGGGATCGCGTATGACAAGGGGTTGTTGCCCAGCACGCGCGAGGCCCCGCCAACCGGGGCGAACGAGGGGTCGGTGAAGCAGCAGCAGTACCCAACGAGACCGGCCGCCGCCGCGCGCATGCTGTAGAAGGCCGGGATGACCCAGTGCGGCATGTCGCGTAACGAGGCCATGGCGGCCCCCTGGGTCTGCGCCTTGGATATGCAGACGTCCATGGCTTGCACGGCGCCAATCGGACCCAGCGCGCCGTGAGCGTCGAGCGCCGTGAAGGCGGGCAAGTCGGCCAGTACTTCGACCTTCGCGTCGGCCCGGGCACGTCCGGCATCCAGGTCCCGTATTCGCAACGCCAGCAGCACGATTCCGTGGTGGCCGTGGCCGCGCAGGTCCTGCTCCAGCATGACGTCGATCACCAGGGCCGCGTCGGCCTTGCGCACGCCACGCGTGGCCAAGGCCGCGCGTCCGAACCATCGCAAGTCATCCAGCGCGACCGTGGTCAAAGGCGTGCCCTCAGACGTCGGACCAGACCTCGCGGTTGGCCTTGTAGCAGTAGTCGTGGTGTGGCGGCGCGACCAGGCCGGTCGATTCCAGGAATGCGCGCGACGTGCCGGGCCCCATGAAGCGGAAGGTCCTTTTAAGGGAGTTGATCTTGGCGTTGGTGCTCGTGGGGAGATCAAGCAGGAAGGCCTGGAAGGAGCCGCCGCGATCCTGGATCTCCTGCACGGTCCGCGCGTTTTCGATGGCCGCCACGATCTTCCGCTCGCTGCGAATGACATTGGGGTCGTCGAGCAGGCGAGCAATGTCGGTCGTGCCGTAGGCGGCCACAGCGTCAACAGCGAAACCGTCGTAGGCGGCGCGAATCCCCTCGTGCTTATTCCAGATCAGCGTCCAACTGAGGCCGGCGTGGAATATCTCGAGGAGCATGCGCTCAAAGAACGCCGAGTCGTCTGCCGGCTGTTCGCCCCAGACGTCGTCGTGATACTGCCGAAGCCCGTCGTGCCGCTGCGCCCATTCGCATCGGCCCGTTTCGCCCAGGGCCTCGCGAACGCGCGCGTCGGCGAGGTCCTCAGGAGTCATGGGCTTGCGTAACGGCACCCGGCGCGTGGAGAGACTCGGGAGCGAGGATTGGGCGGCCATGCGGCAGTCCTCTAGGTGGCGTCTCGCCCATGAGCGTAACGACGCCAGAAGTGCATGCCAACGCGATGTTTCACGTGAAACATTCGCTCGCGCCGAGCTGCCTGTGACGGAATGTGGGCTGCCTCAGACGGCTCAGTCGCCGTTGGGCCCAAAGGTCGTGGCTTCCAGGTGTACGGCGACCTCGGCGAAACCGAGGTCGTGCCAGAAGTCGATGCTGGCGGCCACAGTCGCGTTTGCAGGGACCGTGACGGCCATGCGCGTCACTCCGGCTTCGCGCAGCGTCCGGCGCATTTGCCGGATCATGAAGGCGCCGAGACCGTGACGCCGAGACTCGGGCGCGACCCAGACCTCGGCCACGTGCGCCACGCCGCCGTCCAGGTGAAAGTTCGTGAGTGCCAGCGTGCGTCCCTCGCGCTCGTACATCCAGAGCCAGGTTGGGCGCTCCTGGAGTCGGCGGCGAATCCGCTCGGTGTAGAGCTCGTGCCACTCCAGGTGGCTCAACTCGCTCGGGAAGCTCTCGTTCCAGTAGGCCACCATTGCCGTGAGGAATCGTTCCCATAGCTCGCCTGAACTCTCGGCATCCACCCGCCGAATCTCGCTGGCCGACCAGTTCATGGACGTGTGCCGCTAGTCATTGCTCACCAAGACCCGGTGATAGCGCTTTTTTCCGGAGCGCAGCAGGAGTTCCCCGTCGTGAAAGGCATCCGCGTGGAAGACCGCGTCGTTACTGTCGACGCGCTGCTCGTTGGCGTAGGCGCCGCCCTGCGCAATCAACCGTCGTGCGGCCGAGCGCGACGCGGCGAGGCCTGTGCGCAACAGCAAGTCCACGATACCCAGACCGGCGGCCAGTTGATCTTCGGTCACGCGCGTCTGCGGCGCCGCCGCTGCCGAACCGCTGTCGCGTCCGAACAAGACGCGCGCGCCGTCGCGCGCAGCGCCAGCGGCCTCCACCCCATGAACCCTGGCCGTGATCTCGTACGCCAGGCGCTCCTTTGCGGTACGTATCCGGGCACCGCGCAGGGAGGCGAGCGCGCGGACCTCGTCCATTGGCAGCGTTGTCAGCAGCGCCAGCGTGCGTGCCACCGAGGCGTCCTCAATGTTGATCCAGTACTGGAAGAAGTCGTACGGCGAGGTCAATTCGGCATCCAGCCAAAGCGCGCCACTGGCTGTCTTTCCCATTTTTTGGCCGGTGCTGGTCGTGAGGAGGGGTGTGACGAGGCCGAATGCTTCCTCGCCCTCAATCCGTCGGATCAGGTCGACGCCGGCCAAGATATTGGCCCACTGGTCGCTGCCGCCGATTTGGAGGATGCAACCGTGTACGCGGAACAGGTGCAGGAAGTCGTAGGCCTGGAGCAGGCGGTAGTTGATCTCGACGAAATTCAGGCCCTGCCCGCTCTCCAATCGCGCGCGGTACGTCTCGGTGGCCAGGATTTCGTTGACGCTGAAGTAGCGGCCGATATCGCGCAGGAATTCCAGATAGCGAAGCTTGGTTAACCAGTCGGCGTTGTCGACGATCGCGACATCGGCCTGCTCGTCCTCGAAGAGACGATCGACCTGGCGGCGGACGGCCCGGGTGTTGGCGGCAACGCGCTCCGCGCTGAGTAGGTCCCGGGTCTCGGCCCGGTCGGTGGGATCACCGATCAGACCAGTTCCGCCGCCGGCCAGCAGCACCGGGTGGTGACCCGCCTGTGCCAAGTGGGCAGACAACGCCAACGGGATCAGGTGCCCGGTGTGGAGGCTTGGGGCAGTCGGATCGAACCCGACGTAGAACGTCGAAGGCTGATCCAGGGCCGCACGCAAGCCATCCGCGTTCGAAACCGAATGGATGAACCCGCGGTCGGCAAGCGTCTGAAAAAGTGAAGTGTCCACGGCGATCAATCGGAGGCGACGGCGTCGATTCCGACGCCGGATGGACCCGTGGGCCGGCAGGCGGCACATGGCCGTTCCGAGCCCGCGAGAACGAAGCCCTCACAGCTTACGACCGCGCGCCCGGATCCTCTGCGCGCAGCCGTCGCTTCGACGGCGACGTTCCGCGTTCGCGATGGCACCAACGAGGTGGGCGGCTAAGCCTCGGTCTCCACGACTGGCGTCTTGTCGCAGTCCTCCTGGTAAAGACGCCGGGCCAAGTCGTCAATTGCGTCTGGACCCTCGGCGTAGACCGCCGCCCGGCTGCTCTGGATGCGCACCAGCTCACTCGCCTGAGGGGAAGGGTCGTCGTCGGAGACCAGTGCCGTCCAGGTTTCGACCTCGCGCGTGAGCGCGCGCGCCTCCGCGTCCAGGCAGCTCTGGCTGTCCTCGCCAAGCCGGCCCAGCCTAAAGTCTTCGAAATGCCGCAATTCGTGGGCGAGCACGGCCGCCAGCGGAGGCGGATCCTCGCGGCGCCATTTCTCGTTGACTCGAATCCCCAGCGATGCGTGGTACGTAGCCAGCACGTCGCCGGGCAGTGTGTCGAACCCGATTGCGAGTTGCGCAGACGCGGCAAATTCCAGCGCCACGGCATTGACTTCCACACCCTCCAGCAGCGCCAGTGCGGTGCGCAATATGTGACTGTCCGTGTTGTAGACGCGCTGCGCAATTGGCGCCGTTTGCAGATCGGCATCCGCCGGTGGGTCGAGCCGCACGTCCAACACGGCGGCGTGATCGGGCTCGTGCGGTTCGGCGAGCAACTCGTCAGGCAGCGCCAGGTCGCGGTAGATATCGCCCGCGTTGACCAGCACGACCGAGCCAACCGGCTGTCCGTCCGCCACCTGCTCCACCCAGTGTTGCAAGGCGGTGCGCTGGAATCGCTGGACCACAAACGGACCCAGACGTATCGGCCGTGACATCGGCAGGCCGTAAAACTGGATGCTTGCGTCCAGGCTGGCGCGACCTCGTGGGCTGTTGGCGAACTTCGCGGAAATGGCACGGTCGGTCATCCAGTTCAGCCGAGCCTGCTGTGCGAGCTCAGGCGCTAGCGTTGGCGGAGTCTCAGCGGTCGGGATGTGACGTGCGCGCAACTCATCGCCGAACTCGGCGTCGTTCAGCAGTTCGAATAGACTGGCCACACCAACCTGGTCGTCGGCCGGCGACCACTGCAACAGGACACGCTGGGTGACCTGGTAGACAAGGCCTCCATCGTCGACCCATGGCCGCGACACCGGAGGGCCGAGCGTTTGGGCGCCGCCAAGTCGCAGGTAGGCGTCGTAGAAGGCCGGACCGTCAGCGTAGTTGCGAATCGCAAAGCCCAGGCCAGCGGCGTCCGCACGCTCGAAGAAGGCGCCGCCCGTTACCGCCGTGGCTTCCAAAGGTGATGCTCCGGCAACCCGCCCGACACCGCCGATGACTAATGCCAGCGCCAGGCCAACGACAATCAGGCCCCGAACGGTGAGACGGTGCGACAGGGACAACGGAACCGCTGGCTCCTCAATGCTTTCGAGTGCAAGAACGGAGTTCGCGGACGGCGGCGTTACGCTACCGTTCAGGAATGGATCGCGAAAAGACGCCACTCAAACTTACACGGTACGCGCACGGCGCCGGCTGAGCGTGCAAGCTCAGTCCTGACGAGCTGGCACACGTGCTGCGCCTAATGCCGCCGATGGTCGCTCCCGACCTGCTGGTCGGGGGACAGGCCATGGATGACGCCGCGGTGTACCGCCTGCGCGACGACCTGGCCATTGCCTTCACGACGGACGTCTTCACGCCGATCGTGGACGACGCGTACAGCTTTGGCGCGATAGCGGCCGCGAATGCGTTGAGCGATCTCTATGCCATGGGCGCCACACCCTTCCTGGCACTTAACATCGCCGGGTGGCCGCGCGGCACGTTGCCGCTGGACTTGCTGGCCGACGTTCAGCGCGGCGCGGCCGACAAGGTGCTGGAAGCGGGGGGGGTAATCGGCGGTGGACATTCGATCGACGACCCTGAACCCAAGTTCGGTTTGGCGGTGTTGGGGACTTTGGATCCCGAGGCCGTCAGCACGAACGCCGGCGCGCGTCCGGACGATCTGCTGGTGCTCACGAAGCCGTTGGGCACCGGGATCATCACGACCGCCGGCAAGTTCGACGCCGCCAGCCAGACCGCGTTAGAGGCCGCGATCGAGTCGATGACCACGCTCAATGCCGACGCGGCCAGGGCTGCGAGTGATCACGGCGCGCATGCGGTGACCGACGTGACGGGGTATGGCCTGCTGGGGCATCTGCGCGAAATGCTGAATGCCAGCGGCGTCTCGGCCGAGGTTTACGTCGACGAAGTCCCGGCGCTTCCCGAGGTTTGGTCGCTCATCGCCGCCGATGAAGTTCCCGGGGGGACCGAGCGCAATCTGGCCTCACTGGAAGGCGATGTTCACTGGCATCCGGCGGTGGAGATGTCCGAGCGCATTCTGCTGGCCGATGCGCAGACCAGCGGCGGGCTGCTGATTGCCATTCCGCCTGAAGACGAAGCCGCCCTGCGGTACGCCCTCGAGCGTGCCGGTACACCGGCCGCGGCCACCGTGGGCCGGGTAACGTCGCAGGACAGCTGGCTTATGTACGTGCGTCCGGCTGACTCCGTCGACGATTCCGATGACTAAGCGTTCACCGCGCATCCTGCTATACACCGGTAAGGGCGGCGTTGGCAAGACCAGCGTTGCGGCGGCCGCGGCGCTACGTTGCGCCGATGCCGGTTTGCGCACTGTTGTTCTCAGCACGGATACGGCTCACAGCCTGGGCGACTCACTCGATACGCCGCTGGGACCCGTGCCCAAGCCCGTGGTCGACAACCTGTGGGCGCAGGAATGCGACGTTTATTACAACCTCGAAACGTACTGGGGCACGGTGCAGAACTGGGTTGAAGCGGTACTCACCTGGCGCGGCATGGATAACGTACTCGCCGAAGAGATTGCTGTGTTTCCGGGGATGGAAGAACTTGCCAACCTGCTCTGGGTGAACCGGCACGCCTCATCCGGCGAGTACGACGTGGTGGTGGTTGACTGCGCACCCACGGGAGAAACCCTGCGACTGCTGGCGTTCCCTGAAGTTGGTCGATGGTGGCTGGACAAGCTGCTGCCCATCAACCGCCACCTGGCACGCATGGTGCGGCCCATGGCCCGGCGGGTCACCGACCTGCCGCTGCCCGAAGACGATGTGTTCGAGGCCATGACGGACCTGGTGGACGAACTGCAACAGCTGCACGACACCCTGACGGCCTCGAACACGACCACCGTGCGCCTGGTTGTAAATCCGGAAAAGATGGTGATTCGCGAGGCACAGCGCAGCTACACCTACCTCACCCTGTACGACCACATCACCGATGCCGTGGTGGTGAACAGGGTGGTGTCCGAAGAGGCCGAAGGACGATTCGCGGAGCAGCGGCGGGCCATGCAGGCGCCGTATCTGCAGGACATCCATGCCATGTTCGACCCGATACCGATTCTGCGAGTTCACCAGTTCTCCCACGAGGTCGTGGGGCTTGACCGGCTGCGCGTCATGGGCGCGCAGATGCACGCGACTTGCGAGCCTTCGGACCGGCTGATCGACTACAAGCCCTATGAGATTGTCGAAGTGGAGGGTGGGTTCGAGTTTCGGATTCCCGCCCCGTTTCTCGAGAAATCCGACGCCTCGTTGGTCCGACGTGGCGATGAACTGGTGATTCGCATGGGCGCCGCGCGACGCAACATTGTGCTGCCGCGCGTGCTGGCTCGAATGACCCATAGCGGCGCTCGGCTGGTGGATGGCCAGCTCCGCGTGCGCTTCTCGGCGCGCCCGACAGCCGCCGCGCCGCCGAGGCAAGGCGCCTAGGGTGGTATCGGCGCGTCCCCCCGCGGCTTCACAGCCCGCGGCGACGCACCTGATGGCCCGGCGGGTGATCTGGGGCGTGGCGGCGATGCTCGGCCTGACGGTTGCGGGCGTCGTCGGCTTCATGGTCGTGGCCGGCGCGGAGCCGCTGGACGCGCTCTATATGACGGTGGTGACCATCAGCACCGTCGGGTACAACGAGATTGTTCCGCTGGACCAGGGCGGACGCATCTTCGCGATCGTGCTGATCATCGCCGGCCTTGCCGCGACTGGATATACCGGCGCCGTGACGGTTGAGGATCTTGTGAGCGGTCATCTGCTCGCGCGCGTTGCCCAACGTCGCAGGGAGCAAGCACTGACGGCTCTGCGCGACCATTTCATCGTTTGCGGCTTCGGTCGCGTGGGCGAAGGGATCATCGAGAACCTGCGCACCGCAGGACGGTCCGTGGTAACCATCGACCATGATCCGGGTCGCTGCGAACGGGCCGAGGGGCAATGCGTGTTGACGGTGTGCAGGAATGCCGCCTCGGCGGAGACGCTGCGCGCCGCGGGAATCAACCGGGCGGCTGCCGTCCTGGTGTCCACGGGCGACGACGCCGACAACGTGTACACCGTGCTGTCGGCGCGCGCGACCGCGCCCGGGATTCCAGTCATCGCACGCGCCAACACCAATGAAACGGTCGAGCGGCTGATGGTGGCCGGCGCCACGCGGGTGTTTTCGCCGCACGCGGCCGGCGCTCAGCACATGGCCTCGTATGTGCTCAAGCCAAACGTCGCCTGGGCGCTTTCGGAGTTGCTGGACGCGAAGTCCAAGGACATGACGATCGAGGAAGTGGCGATCGCCTCCCGCAGTTCGTACGTGGGCCGGAACATTGGCGCGGTGGGGCTGCGCCAGCACGGGGTGGAAGTGATGGCCATTGGACGGAACGGCGAGCAGCACTGCCTGCCGCCGCGGGACGAGACGCTCTGCGCGGGCGACGTGCTCGTCATGACCGGGCCGCCGCCGAATGTGCGGCGATTTACGGAGCAGGCCGGCGAATGACGGTGGCTGACGCGCCGCCACGTTCAGTTTCGTCAGAGCTCGCGGGGAGAGTTCATCCATTCAGGCGCCTCGCTCGAGTAGCAGCCGGTCTAATTGCCCTGAGCGCCGTCGTCGGCACGGTCGACATGATCGTGAGGGGCAGCGCGTACATCGCGACGGGGGTGTTGTTGGCAGCGCCGGACTGGCTTCCACTCCAACACGTATATCCGCGCGTCAATGAGTGGGGACGAGGCCCGCTGGCCGAGCTCGAGAGAGTCCTCGTCACCGTTCGAAGCGTCTGGTTTGGAATCATGCTATTGGCCGGCCTCGTGTTCCTCCTGTGGCTGATACGTGCCGCGGAGAATCTCCGCGACTTCGGGATACCGAGCAGCCGAGCGCGGACAGGTTTGGCGGTTGTTTCGCTCCTGGCGCTGATTCCCGCGCTGTTCGCGGCCCACGCGGTCCTCTCTGATCAGCAGGAGCAATTCGCGATACCGGCGATAGTGGTCGCCAGTCTGACGGCTCCTTTGATCGTCGTCCGTCGACTCTGGATCGCCAGCAGCCCGCGGAGTTCCGATTCCTCTCTCTCGGACGATCGGGCGGCTTCCCCGTGGACCGGCATCCTGGTCTGGTGGGTGGCGTTCACCGCCTATTGGCTGTCGTCGCGATTGGCACTGACGATGTTCGAAGAATCAGAAGTAAGCGCCTATTCGCCTCTCGAATCTGCGTTGCGCACGACGGGCATGGGATCGCTTGAGTTCATCGCAGGCGTTGCGTGGGCGACTGCCGCCGTGTTCGTTGTGTGCATCATCTTCCGCGTCACGGCGATGCAGAATGCTCAGGCGCGTGCGTCTGCCAGATTGGATGGTCCCGACCTGCAGGACATCGTCGGGACACCGGCCGCCGCGGCCGCAGACTCGCACGCGGTCGATCCGGACCTCCCGGCGCCTGTCGCGCCGCCCATGCGACGCCGTTCGGACCAGTGGCAGTGTCAATCCTGAGACTACCTGAACCCGACTGCCTTGCGGTCCTACCAGAACTGTGCGCGCGAAGGAGACTAGCTGTACGAGATTCCTGCGCGCACCTGGCGGTGAGGCTGGGCGCCGGGCCAATCACCGAACGTACGTCTAGTGACCCAGCGAGATCCGGACGGTACGGGCACTGATGCGGGCATATCGATCCAACCGGCGTCGCGCGTTGGCGACCAGCGTCCTCATCATCCTGAGCGTTGTCCTGTACGGGTCCTCCGTGGTTGTTCTGGGCCTACGCCACGCCGCGTTAGGCGCGGCATTGGCGAGCCGGGGAGTCGAAGCCTACGGCTCGATGGCGCGCTCAATGCGTCCCTGGGACGAAGTTCCGGCCGCGGTCGGCGCGTTCGGCGGGCTCTCAATGGCCATGGCTGGCATAGCTTTCCTGTTCTGGTTTGCTCGGTCGACGGCAATCTTGGATGCGCTGCTCGTTCCCGACGATCAACGGCCGTGGGGCTGCGCCGCCGCGCCGTTGTTCCTCACATTTCCAGTGATGGTCGTGGCTTTTTTTGTTGTTCTCCAAGCCTTTCCGTATTCCACGGTGTCTCAAATCACGCTGTTCACGGCGGCGGCGGTCAGCCTGGCCATACCCGTGACATTGATCCGGCGGCAGTGGGTCGCCAGCAGCATGCCCGGTGCTTCTGGATCAACGCCGCCGGTATGGGGCGGCGTCTCGGTATGGTGGGCGGCATACCTCGCTGCCTGGATCGCCACTGGTCTCGCAAGCGCCATGATTCCGGAACGTTGGAACAGCACCGACGAGGCAGTGGTTGATCTGTTGGCAGTCGCGCTCCTCGAAATAGCCAGCGGAGTCGCTCTTGCCGTAGCAGCCGCGATGATGATTCGCATCATGTTCCGAATCAACGCGATGCAGGATGCGTTAGCCCGGACGTTGCCGCAGCCAAGGCCACGGCGGGAACGCGGCGCGGTTGCGCCCACCAGGCGAGCCGCCACGCAGTGGCGGTGCGAGTCGTGCGACGTCATGAATCCGACCACCATGCGATTCTGTCAGAACTGTGCGCGCGAACGGCGTTAGTTGCAAGTGATTCTTGCCTGCATTTGTCCTGAGGCCAAAGTTGAGCCGAGGAACCCGGTCGTGGCATGAGGTCACAGGCCACTGATGCGGCGTTGAACTCGCGCCTCGCGCGCTGCCACAGGACGACTGTACGACTGTCTTCCCGAGCATCGTCTGGGCGGAACGATCATTGATGGGCGCCTATCGCTCGAACCGACGTCGCGCCCTTGTTATCTATGCACTGGTCGGCTTATCCACTCTGCTGCTCGGGCTCGCCTGGCTGACTTACGGGCTGACAAACGTCACGTTGTCCTTCATGTTGACGAATCAGCAAATAGACACGCATAACGCATTGGCGCAGGGAGTGCGCAGCTGGGGAGACCATCTAGCATTGGTCGCAGGCGTGGGGATACTCGCCAAGGCGCTCGCTGCTGTCGCATTGACCTTTTGGCTTACTCGCTCCATGGCGAACCTGCGTGCGCTGTCGGTACCTGGTGCTCGTTGGCCGTCCGGATTCTCGATCGCCCCGCTGCTTCTGCTATTCCCTGCGCTTGTTTGGACCTCCGTCTGGCTGATTTTGACCCATCCGCAGGCTGTGGCCCTCTATGTGTCAATGGCTGTGGCCGCGACCTTGAGCTTGACTCTGCCCTTGGGTGTGTTTCGCCGCCTCTGGGTAGCCAGTCGCGCGCGGGGCTCTACTGAAACGCGGCCGCGTGTTTGGGGCGGACTCATTGTTTGGTGGGCAGCCTACCTCGCTGGCTGGATGGTCGTGGCTTTCTTTTCCGCGCTACCCGAGCCCAACTCGACTGTCAGTGGGCAGTGGACCGACAATGGAACCGCAGCGAGTTATCTGATGGTTCGCGGCCTCGGCGAATTAGCTGCGGCCACAGCCCTGGTGATAGCAGCCATCTTCTTCGTTCGCACCATGTCCTGCATCAACGCGATGCAGGACGGGCACGCGCGCATGGTGACCGAGCCAACGCCGAGGTTTGAGTGCTGAGGGGCGCTCAATGAGACGCACGCCGCTGCGCAGCGGCAGCGTGCGTCCCTCGAAGTCATCAATCCAATTGGCGTGCGGTTCTTTCAGAACTGTGTGCATGAGAGGCGCTAGTCGCAGGAGGTCCTGCTGGGCAATCTGACGGAACTCCAAGTACTTGGCGGCCGCTGGTTCGAATCGCGGCTGCGTCGACACGTGCGATGATCGGTCCATGAGCGCCATCTGCATTGTCGGGACCGGCTATGTGGGGCTCTCGGTCGGCGCGTGTTTTGCCGACTTGGGGCACGACGTGGCGTGTCTGGATATCGACGAAGACAAGATTGCCGGTCTGCACGCCGGGCGTGTGCCGATTTATGAGCCGGGGCTCGAATCGCTCGTTGCACGCAACGTGGCGGCCGGGCGCCTAACGTTTACCACGGACTATTCCGCCGCGGTCCCGGAGCGGGAGTACGTATTCATTGCGGTGGATACGCCGACCGGCGCCGCCGGCGAGGCCAGCCTGCTGGCCGTGGATAGTGCCGCGGTGGCCCTGGCGCCTGTCCTCTCGGAAGGTGCACTCATCGTCACGAAGAGCACCGTGCCAATAGGGACCAGTGACCTGATCTCGCGGATCATCCATGAGCACCGGGCCGACGATGGACGGTTCCCGGTAGTCTCCAATCCCGAGTTTCAACGTGAAGGCACGGCTGTGCAGGACTTCCTGCATCCGGACCGGGTCGTGATTGGGTCGTCCGACGCCGCGGCCGCGGAGCGCGTAGCCGAGCTGTACCGGTCGTTCGATTGTCCCGTGATCGTGACGGATCTGCGCACGGCCGAGATGATCAAGTACGCCTCCAATGCCTTTCTGGCCACGCGTATCTCGTTCATTAACGAGATCGCCGCGATCTGCGAGGCGCTGGACGCCGACGTTGAGGTGGTAGCCCATGGCATGGGGCTGGATGCTCGCGTTGGTCCGGCTTACCTGAACGCTGGGCTGGGATGGGGCGGCAGCTGTTTCCCAAAGGACGTGCGCGCATTGGAACACATGGGGTCCGTACACGGGGCGCACCCGCAGTTGCTGCGTGCCGTGATCGAGATCAACCGGGACGCGCGCCGTTCGGCCGTCCGCAAGCTGCGAGAGGCGCTCGGGGGGTTGCGCGGACGGGAGGTCGCCATCCTCGGGCTGTCGTTCAAGCCGAATACGGACGATGTGCGCGACGCACCGGCGATCGAGATTGCCCACCTGCTCACGGGCGAGGGCGCGCGGGTTCGCGCGTACGATCCCGTAGCGACCGCGAAAGCGCGTGCGGCGCTGGGGCGCTCGGTTCGGTTCGACACGTCGGCGGTGCAAGCCGCCAGCGGAGCGGACGCCATTGTGCTGGCCACTGAGTGGAACGAGTTTCGCGAGCTCGACTGGGCGGCAGTTCGCGAGGCTATGCGCGGGGACGTGCTGGTGGACGGCCGCAACCTTTACGATCCAGAGCGCATGGAAGAGCTTGGCTTCCGTTACTTCGGCATGGGGCGCCATGCGTCGGGCGTCGAAAGCCACGCGGCGCACCTGTTGGCCGAGTAGGCGCGGGGGATCCGGGGATGCAGGACTCAGAGAGCACGTTCGCCCGCGGGGGAGAGCTCATTGCTGGTCTGCTGGTCGTGGCCTTTATCGTGTTTCTGCTCTGGGTTGTGTTGCTGCGGCCGCGAGACGACGAGGCGCCCGCCGTGGCGACCACGCCAACCCCCGCGACGGCGATCACACCCACGCCTGATGACCCCAACGCTGCCTTTGACAGTGTGATCGCCACGCCCACGCCGGCGCCTACCCCCACGGCCACACCGATCCCACGTCCCACGCCAACACCCACCGCTACGGTGTATGTCGTGCAGACCGGCGACACGCTTTCGGGCATTGCTACCCGATTCAACGTCACGGTGGACGACCTGGTGGAAGCGAACCGAATCGTGAATCCGGATGCGCTGCAGGTCGGTCAGGAAATTACAATCCCGTAACCGGATGTCGCCGAGGGTCGGGCCAACGCCGATGCATGTATCGGTAATGTCGCGACAATTCTGGCATCCGCGTCATGCTCATCAGATTTGGAACAACTCTCGATGATCGTTTGTTCCGAAATTGCCGGGACCACCCACGTGCGTCATGCTCGGGTTGCCTTGGAGCTTGCGAGCGCTTGATCGGTCGCCAGTGGCGCGGCGAAAGCTACAGAAGCGTGCGTTTCACGACATTGACCGCGGGACGTTTGGCGGTCTGATCTTCACCGCGCGTCGCCTGCACGGCCTGACACAGGCGCAGGTGGCGACGGCGATCGGCCGGGACCGGCCATGGCTAAGCGACGTCGAGACCGGGAAGATCACGTTTGTGCCGGAAGACGACATCCAGGCGTTGTCCCAAACCCTTGATCTGGATGCCCGGCAGCTCACCAGTGCCCGCGACGGCGCCCAGGCACGCCTGGGACACGCGACGGCCGGCATGAATCGGCGGCGCGCCTGCCAGATCTGCAGCCACCTCAATCCTGAGAGTGCGAACTTTTGCTCAAACTGCGGGACCCAGGTGCCCGCCAGTATCGAATGCGACGCATGTGGCGGAATCAACGATTCGATGGCGAACTTCTGCATGAATTGCGGCCGTGCCTTCGGCGCTCGGGCGGCACCGCGTTCAGGCCTCCAGCCCTAGCCGGCGCGTGCGGCTCGCCGGGCGAGACACACGAGCGACGCTCGCGGACGTGCGGGACATCGTTGAGCCTCTGAAGTCTGGACCGCACGATTTCGTGGCTATACTGAGTGTTCCTGTTCCCCGATGCTGAGGGCCGGAATGACGACCGAGGAGAAGGGTGGCGCCGGCGGTCATGTTCATGCCGGACCGATTCGCATCACGATCGAGATCGATCGACCGCAGGTCGGTGTGGGCAAGGCCGGCGGGCATATGCGCAGCGCCGTGCGGGAAGCCATGATCAGCCTGCGTGAGGTCCTGGACGCTGGGATTCAGGCCGTTGACGAGCGGGACGACGGCACGACAAACAGCAGGTCGGAACGAATCGACATCGACTAGTTCGGCACCGGCGGTCTGCATATCGAGTGCGTTTCGACAATCACTTGACATTTCGTAACCGAATATCACAACGTGCTCAAGTGAATGTCGCTGGCCCCTGCTTGCTTTCGCGCTGCGCAATTCGCACAGAAGATCGCAGGAGGCGGCGTAAGGCCAGCTAGGCTCCCGGAGGACCACGTCTGGCGGGGGTGGAGGAGATTGGGTATGGATATTCCAGCCCTGACCCGTCGGCGCTTTGTCGCCGGTATGGGGATTGGCGCAACGTCGGCGGTTTTGTTGGCCGCCTGCGGTGAGAGCGAGAGCGACGCGCCAGCGGCCGAGGCACCCGCCGCGGCTGCGCCAGCGGCGGCACCTGCTGCTGCCCCGGCGGCGACGGCGATGCCCGAGCAGATGGTGGAGAAGGAAAGCGCTGAAATCCGGTTCGTCACAGACCACACCGCCGGTCCGCGTGGCGCGGCGATGCAGTGGGGCCTGGCGCGCTTCGCCGAGAAGCGACCGGACATCTTTGTGAAGCTGGAACCGGCCGCCAACCTGATCGACAGCCTGGCGATTCAGTTTGCCGCCGGGACGGCGCCGCACGTGGCGTTGCTCTCGCAGTCGGACTTCCTGCGCTTCCACGAAGAGGGCGCTTTCACAGAAATCACCGGCGAGTTGGCCAAGCGTGACGACTTCGTCCCCGAGGACTACTACTTCCTCCCGGACGCGTACACGTTCAACAACATTGACCACTCGTTCCCGCAGCCGGAACTGATGACGGGCCCCCAGTTCGGGATGCCGTTCCAGTTCGCGATCAGCGGGTTTGTGGCCAACATCTCACTGGCCGAGGGCGCAGGCGTGACCCTGCCGGACAGTGATGGTGGGTGGACCTGGGACGACTGGACGGAGTGGGACGCCAAGATGACGAACCCCGACACCGGGGCATACGGCACCTGGGCGCGCGACGACTACGAGTTCCAGTACATGCCGCAGATGTACTCCAACGGCATGGCCAAGCCGTTCGACGACACGCTTTCGAAGACCATGTACGATCTGCCCGAGGCTGGCGAGGCTTGGGAATACCTGATCAACAAGATCTTCGTGCACGAGACGTCGCCGCCGGCCGACCAGGTCAAGGAGTTGGGTGGCGAGTTCGGCAATCCGTTTGCCGCCGGCAAGATCGGCATCTGGCCGTCGGGCCGGGTGTACTCGACCGGGTTTGCGGTCCCGCGTATCAAGGACCGGTTCACCTGGACGCTGTTGCCGGAAGTGATCGCCGGTCGCGGCGGTCCGCCGGGCCACAGCACCAACGACCAGCCGGACCTGGTGACCAACAGCGCCGAGCGCGACGGCTCGATCGAGCAGTCGACGGCGCTGGCGGTGTTCCTGGCGAGCGAGGAGTACCAGGGCCGCGTCGGCATCGACCGCGGTCACATGCCGGTGCACCGGGCAGCCATTGGCGCTCCGACCTCCGTCGCTCCGCCCCCGGAGGGCATGAAGTGGCTGAAGGCCTACGCCGACCGCCCCGACAACCGCAGCCTCTACCCGTTCAGCACCTTTCGAGAGTGGTGGCAGCAGAATCGGGCGTTGGGCACCAAGGGCTGGGTTGGCGAGCAGTCGCCGGCCGAGTCCCTGCAGGCCATGCAGGACTGGGGTGTCCGGCACCTGTCCGACTACGACGGTCCAAAGCCGTACGTTGAGACGCCGGTTTACCCATAGCGGCGTAAACCGCGCGGCGTTTAAGTGCCGCGGAATCGCCAACGCCCGGCCGGGGTTCGCTCCGGCCGGGCGTTGGCGTGCGAAGGGCCCGTGGTCACGTGCGCGGGGCGGTGCGGGAAACCCTGATAAGGCTGCGCGAGGCCCTGACCGGTGTGCAGACGGCTGACGAAGGCGACAGCGGGACGTCGAGCAGCACGTCATAGCGGAAGGCGATCGACGAGGTTTGCCACCGTGGGCCAGGCTATCGAGGGCGGCCCAAGAATCACTTGACACGGCTGCGCCAGATATCGCACCGTACGCGAGCGAATGTCGCTGGCCACTGCATGCTTTCGGGCTGTGCACTCCGCACGGAAGGTTCCCGAGGGTGGTATTGAGGTCAGCTAGGCCCCCAGGGGACGGAGTCTGGCGGGGGCGGAGGAGAAGGGTATGCATATTCCAGCCCTGACCCGTCGGCGCTTTGTCGCCGGAATGGGGATTGGCGCAACGTCGGCGGTCATGCTGGCGGCGTGTGGTGAGGAAGAGGCGGCTCCGGCGCCAGCACCTGCACCCCAGCAGGCTGCGGCTCCGGCGGCAGCTCCGGCGGCGGCAGCAGCTCCGGCAGCGGCAGCTCCGGCAGCGGCGGCTCCGGCAGCGGCGATGACCGAGCAGCCGATGACGATGGAGAACGTCGAAATCCGGTTCGTTACGGACCACACCGCCGGCCCGCGTGGCGCGGCCATGCAGTGGGGTTTGGCGCGCTTCGCCGAGAAGCGACCGGACATCTTTGTGAAGCTGGAACCGGCCGCCAACCTGATCGACAGCCTGGCGATTCAGTTTGCCGCCGGGACGGCGCCGCACGTGGCGTTGCTCTCGCAGTCGGACTTCCTGCGCTTCCACGAAGAGGGCGCTTTCACAGAAATCACCGGCGAGTTGGCCAAGCGTGACGACTTCGTCCCCGAGGACTACTACTTCCTCCCGGACGCGTACACGTTCAACAACATTGACCACTCGTTCCCGCAGCCGGAACTGATGACGGGCCCCCAGTTCGGGATGCCGTTCCAGTTCGCGATCAGCGGGTTTGTGGCCAACATCTCACTGGCCGAGGGCGCAGGCGTGACCCTGCCGGACAGTGATGGTGGGTGGACCTGGGACGACTGGACGGAGTGGGACGCCAAGATGACGAACCCCGACACCGGGGCATACGGCACCTGGGCGCGCGACGACTACGAGTTCCAGTACATGCCGCAGATGTACTCCAACGGCATGGCCAAGCCGTTCGACGACACGCTTTCGAAGACCATGTACGATCTGCCCGAGGCTGGCGAGGCTTGGGAATACCTGATCAACAAGATCTTCGTGCACGAGACGTCGCCGCCGGCCGACCAGGTCAAGGAGTTGGGTGGCGAGTTCGGCAATCCGTTTGCCGCCGGCAAGATCGGCATCTGGCCGTCGGGCCGGGTGTACTCGACCGGGTTTGCGGTCCCGCGTATCAAGGACCGGTTCACCTGGACGCTGTTGCCGGAAGTGATCGCCGGTCGCGGCGGTCCGCCGGGCCACAGCACCAACGACCAGCCGGACCTGGTGACCAACAGCGCCGAGCGCGACGGCTCGATCGAGCAGTCGACGGCGCTGGCGGTGTTCCTCGCAGGCGAGGAGTACCAGGGCCGCGTCGGTATCGACCGAGGGCACATGCCGGTCCACAGGGACGCCATTGGCGCTCCGACCTCCGTGGCTCCGCCGCCGGAGGGGATGAAGTGGCTCAAGGTCTACGCCGACCGACCGGACAACCGCAGCCTCTACCCGTTCAACACGTGGCGGGAGTGGTGGCTGCAGCACCGGGCGCTTGGCGAAAAGGGCTGGGTTGGCGAGCAGACCGCCGAAGAGTCCTTGCAGGCTTGCCAGGACTGGGGCGTTCGGCACCTGTCCTCGTACGACGGCCCGCAGCCGTTCGTCAGCACGCCGGTTTACCCATAGCGGCGTAAACGCTGCGACGCGTATGCGTCGCGGAGTCGGCAGCGCCCCGCCCCAGATATATACACCCCGGCGCAAACCAATAAGGCCAGAGAAAAAAAATCAATCACCCACCGGCCAGCCAAGTTCAAATTTTAAAAA
>JAPPKM010000090.1:0-58097 GCA_028874315.1 Chloroflexota bacterium | reverse complement strand
CCCCGGTTTAACACACTGGGTCTTAAACGGGCGCCCCGCTTTGGGGGGGGGGTGGCGCGCCCCCCGGGGCTTTTTTTTGGCCGGGCGGGCCGCTCCGCTTAACGGCCTGTGATCCAATCTCAGTCACGCTCGGGCGAGCGAAGTGCAAATGTGATCACTTCCCCTAGAGCATTAGAGCCGCCGCGTCTGTAAGCATTGCAACGGTTGCCCCATCCAAAGGGGCGTAGCGTGATGCCGAAGTAACAGCCGCTGCGCCTCGGGCGAACGCAACGGACCTCTAAGCGCACCACGCGCGGAGATCAAAGGTGTTCTTCCGGTGACGGGCCGTGGCATTAACGTGGCGGATTCATCGTTTCAGTTGGGCGAACTGGAACATAACGCTGCGGTCCGTGACTCTCGGGCGGAAGAGTGTGAGCCGGTATTCAGGCTCGCACTTGTCTTCGAGCAGCCTCCTGCGTTCGAAGGCATGTTGAGGTTCGCGAAGCTCGCTGCGGACGCGAACCCGCACACGCCCAGCAATTTCTGTGCGCGCGGGTTGTTGGCCGATTGCGTCCTTCGTTTCACTCACTCAAAGGCTGCAAGCGCCGTTGACTTCTCGACGGTTGGCAGCTGCCCAGACAGGGAGCTGCGTCCCCGGGCTGCGTAGGGTCGCTTCGTGCACCTCATCCGGGTGCAAGGCCTCCGCCCGGCTTTGCACCCGGAACCTATTTAACCGGCAGAACTTGGCCTAAGGCTCGATATTCCACGCACGCCTGGCGGTGTGAGCAAATATCCATTCACGGTCGGCATCATTGAGGAACGGCAGGTTCCAGGCCGAGTCGAAGGCCTCCTTGTAGGTGGCTCCGGACAGGCACACCGGCCAGTCGGTGCCCCACATCAGCCGCCGGGGACCGTAGGCCCGGTAGACGCGCTCGATGACCGAGTGAGCCTCGCGGTAGGGATAGGCGGCACGGGTTCCGTTTGGATAGCCCGACACCTTGACAAACACATTGGGGCGCTCCGACAGCGCCAGGAGGTTGGTCAGCGACTCGGGGTCGCGGTAGTCGGGCGAGCCGAGGTGGTCGATGACCACGGTCACGTCGGGATGCCGGGCGGCCATTGCGTTGGCCTGAGGAAGCTGTCGCCAGTTGATCAGGAGCCCGATGGTGGCGTTAGTGTCGGCCGCCGTGTCCCAGAGTCCGTCCTGCGACTCGTCATCCAGCCAGCGCGTCTCGGGATGGGTGTTGGGGGCCAGGCGGATGCCGCGGAGCCCAGGATGCCGCATGAGCTCCCGCAGTGCGTCAGGCGCATCGGACTGCAGAGGATCGACCCGACCGGCAACGACGAGTCTGTCAGGATGCGCCTCCGCCGCCTGAATGAGGTAGGCGTTGTCCCAGAGGTAGTAGCGCGGCTGGATAAGCACCGTCCACGCCACGCCGCCGATCTCGTCCTGGGCGCGGAACAGGTCCGCCGGCGCGGCCTCGATGTTCGGCTCAAAGTCAGACTCCGGGTGCCGGCCAAACCGCGGATCCCGAATCGTCCAGATATGTACGTGCGACTCAACCAAGTCCATGGCGCACCCCATGCAGGCGAACACCCCGCATCATGCCAGCCAGGCGTCCGGCGACCGAGGGGCGCTACAGGAGCAAGTAGGGCTGTTCGATGAGTTCGCGGATGCGGGCCAGGAAGCGGGCGGCGGGGGCGCCGTCGATGATGCGGTGATCGAAGGTGAGGCTGAGGGTCATGGAGAGTTCGGCGCTCACCTCGCCGTCGCGGGCCACGGCCTTCTCGCGCAGCGCGCCGACGCCGAGGATGGCCGACTCGGGTGGGTTGAGTACGGGGGTGAAGGCGTCGATGCCGTAGACGCCAAGGTTGGAGATGGTGAAGGTACCGCCGGTGATGTCGTCCAAGTCCAGCTTGTTCGCTTGGGCACGGTCGACGAGGCCGCGGAGGTCGGAGGCGATTTCGACGAGCGACTTGCGGTCGGCCTGCTTGACGTTGGCAACGACCAGATCACCGCCGGCCTCGATGGCCAGGCCGACGTTCACGACGTCGTGGAGGCGAATGGCGTCGCCTTCCAGGCTGGAATTGGCACGGGGGTGTTCACGCAGGGCGTGAGCGCAGATGCGGATAAGCAGGTCGTTGTAGCTGATTCGGAAGCCGAGCGTCGATTCGTGACGGCTGGCGAGTTCGGTGCGCAGCTCGTGGAAACGACGGGCGTCGGCCTCGGCGACCAGGGTGACCTGGGCGCTGCCCTGAAGGCTCTGCTGCATGCGCTCGGCGATGACGCGGCGGACGCCTTCCAGTGGAATGACCTGGCCGGCGGCTGCGTCGGGCGCGGCAGCGGCGGGGGCCAACGGCGGGGCCGCGGCAACCGGCATGGGTGCGGCGGCGGGAGCGGACGCCGCCGCAGCGACGTCCTTCTCGATGATGCGACCGCCGGGACCGGAGCCGACGAGGCGGGCCAGATCAACACCGAGTTCGCGGGCCACGCGCTTGGCGAGCGGGGAGGCCCTGACGCGGCCGTCAGCGGATGGCGCCGCGGCAACGGGTGTAACGGCGACGGGCTGGACTGCCACGGGCGCGGGTGCTGGTGCAGCCGGCGCTGGCGAGGGCGCGGGGGCCGTGGCAACAGGCGCCGGTGCTGGCGGGGGAGGTGTAGCCGGCGGGGCAGCGGAAGCGGCGGCAGCGGCCGGCGGGTTTGGATCCTCGGCCGGCGGGGTTTCGCCGGGTTCCAGGATCCAGGCCAGGAGGCCCTGAACCTTTACCAGGTCGCCGGGTCCGGCGGCGATGCCGCCCAGGATGCCGGCGGCCGGCGCTTCCACGCGGGCGTTGATCTTGTCAGTCTCGAACTCCAGGATTTCCTGGCCCTTCTCGACCTCGGCGCCATCCTCAACCAGCCACTCGGTGACGGCGCCTTCTTCCATTGTCATCCCCATCAGGGGCATGCGAATCGCGGTAGCCACGGTCTAGTAGAGGCCCTGGAGGGACTGGCGGATGGCCTCGACGACCTGTGCCGTGTCGGGAAAGGAGGCCTGCTCGAGCGGCTCGGAGAAGGGCACGGGCGCGTGGGCGGCGCCGACGCGCAGTACCGGCGCGTCCAGGTCGTCGAAGGCCAACTCCTGGATCTGCGAGGCGATCTCCGCACCAAATCCGCCGAATCGCACGGCTTCGTAGAGCACCACCGCGCGGTGAGTCTTGCGGACCGAACGCAGGATGGTGTCGGTGTCCAGCGGGTAGAGCGAGCGGATATCCACGACCTCCACGCTGATGCCCTCGGCCGCCAGTTGCTCGGCGGCCTCAAGCGCGTGGTGGGTCTGGCGCGCGTAGGTGATAACGCTCACGTCATCGCCTTCGCGCTTCACGTCGGCCACACCGATGGGAACCAGGTACTCGCCCTCGGGCACGTGGCCGCGCATGGCGTAGATGGCCTTGTGCTCGAACATGATGACGACGTTGTCCTCGCGGATGGCGGACTTGAGGAGGCCCTTGGCGTCGTAGGGGGTGGAGGCGGTGATGACCTTGAGGCCGGGCACGTGCGCGAACCAGGCTTCCAGGCTCTGGGTGTGCTGGGCAGCGTTGCCGGTGCCGGCTCCGAAGGGCGCGCGGTAGGTGAGGGGCAACTTGGCCTTGCCACCGAACATGTAGCGGTTCTTGGCGGCCTGGTTGACGATCTGGTCCATGGCGATGCCCATGAAGTCGCTGTACATGAACTCGGCGACGGGCCGGCTGCCGGTCAGGGCGGCGCCGATGCCGAGGCCGGCGATGGCGGCTTCGGCGATGGGGGTATCGACGATGCGGTCGGGGCCCCATTTTTCGAGCAGGCCCTGGGTGACGGCGTAGGCGCCGCCCCAGACGCCGACTTCCTCACCAACGACAAACACGGCGGGGTCGCGGGTCATTTCCTCGTCGATGGCCTCGCGCAGGGCCTCGCTCATGAAGATCTCGCGGGTGGCGGTGTCGGGCGCGGGCGCTTGGGGTGTGGTGACGGCCATGATGGTTACTCCACGTAGACGTCGCGCTCGATAACGTCCACGGTCGGCCAGGGGCTGGCCTCGGCGAACGCCACGGCGTGTTCGATTTCACGTTCGATCTGCCCGTCAATCGCCCGAAAGTCGTCCTCGTCGAGCCGCTCCGATTCGTTGACGGCCCGGACGAATCGCTCGATAGGGTCACGGGCGACCCATTCGGCGATTTCTTCCTTGGTGCGGTAGTTCTTCTGGTCCAGCACCGTGTGGCCCTTGTGGCGGTAGGTGCGGGATTCGATGAGGGTGGGCCCTTCGCCGCGGCGGGCGCGGTCAATGGCTTCCCTGGCAGTTGCGTAGACCTCGAAGATGTCGTTGCCGTCGATGGAGGCGCTGGGGATGCCGTAGGCGGGGCCGCGGTTGTGGATGGGGGCGGCGTTGGCGAAGTCGGCGTGGGTGGCCATGCCGTACTGGTTGTTCTCGCAAACGAAGACGGCGGGCAGGTTCATGGTGGCGGCGACGTTGACGCCTTCGTGGAAGGCGCCGGTGGGGCCGGCGCCGTCGCCGAAGAAGGCGACGGTGACTTTGCCGTCCTTGCGCAGCTTGGAACCGAGGGCGGCGCCGGTGGCAATTGGAATGCCAGCGCCGACGATGCCGTTGGCGCCGAGGTTCCCAAGTTCGATGTCGGCGATGTGCATGGACCCGCCCTTGCCGCCGCAGTAGCCGGTGGTGCGACCGAAGAGTTCGGCCATCATCTTGTCCATGCGCGCGCCCTTGGCGATGCAGTGGCCGTGGCCGCGGTGGGTGCTGGTGATGAAGTCGCCGTCGTCAAGGGCGGCGCAGACGCCGGTGGCGGTGGCTTCCTCGCCGATGTAGAAGTGCAGGGCGCCGCGCATTTTGGCGGCGCGGAAGGCTTCTTCAGCGGTTTCTTCAAAGCGGCGGATGCGCCGCATGATCTGGTAGATCCAGCGAAGCTGGTCGTCGGTCAACTGCTCCAGCACGCCGTTGGAGGCGTCGTCGCCTCCAGCGCGGCCGTTGGTGGAGACAGGTTGTTGCTCTGCCAAGGCGCGCCTCCGTTTGCGAGCGGGCGGGTGGATACCGCAGCCGCCGGGCCGAACCGGTTTGGGTTACCGGCGCCAGAGTATATCCGGGCGTCCACGCGATACGCGGCAACGGATGGAGGACCAACGTTTGCGAAGCGGTGGGATCGGAGCTATTGGCCACGCTCGTCTCCTCGCCTCCCGAACGTATGTGGACCCCGAGTTCCCTGAAGTGTCCCAACCAGGGCGGCCTGCGGACCGCCGGCAAACTCAAAGCGAATAAGGATCCGAATGCTTCAAGACACAGACGTCAGCGGCCAAGTGCATCTCGGACCACCACTAGACTAGGCGCTGGCGCGTCCCAGGATTACCCGTGTGAACAAGATTGCCGTTATCGGCTCTGGTAGTTGGGGTACCACCCTTGCCGTGCTTGTCGCGGAAGCCCGCGGTCGCTGCGCTCTCTGGGTTCGTGAGCCCGACGAGGCGCACGACATGGCCGCACGGCGTGAAAACGTGCGCTTCCTGCCCGGCGTGACCCTGCCGGATTCGTTGGAAATCAGCCACGACGCCGCCGCGGTGCTGGACGGCGCGGATCTCGTACTCCTGACCGTGCCCATGCGCCGGCTTCACGAAAACTGGCAGATCATGGGCGGCCTGATCGAACCGCACGCGGCGATCGTCAGCGGTATCAAGGGGCTCGACCCGGAAACGGGACAACGGGTCAGCGAACTTCTGACCAGCTGGGTCGGTGACCAGACCCTCGACCGTCTGGCGGTGCTGTCCGGACCGAATCTGGCCCGCGAGATCGCCGCCGGCGAGCCCGCCACCGCAGTCGTGGCTGCGCGAGTCCCGGAGGTTGCACGGAACGTGCAGCAGCGGCTGAGCGCGCCGACATTCCGCACCTACGTCAGCGATGACGTCATCGGTATCGAACTCGCGGGCGCCATCAAGAACGTGATCGCCATTAGCGCCGGGATGGCGGACGGCCTGCGATACGGCGACAACGCCAAGGCCGCCCTGATGACTCGGGGCCTGGCTGAAATGACGCGCCTGGGCCTGACTGCCGGGGCTGACGCGCTCACGTTTGCCGGACTCGCCGGCATGGGCGACCTCATTGCCACCTGTGCAAGCCCGCACTCGCGCAACCACTACGTAGGCCAGGAACTTGCCGCCGGTCGATCCCTGGATGACATTCAGTCGCGCATGGTCATGGTTGCCGAAGGCGTGGACACGTCCCGCGGGGCGCTCGCCCTGGCGCGCCGTCTGGGGGTGGAGATGCCGATCGTGGAGCTGATCAACCAGGCGTTGTTCGACGGCCTGCCCGTAGCCGAAGCCGGGCAAGTGCTCATGGCCCGCGAACTCAGCCACGAACTCCGCGGCCTCCGCCGCAACCACTGAGCGAACAACGGCGTTTCACGGCTGCCGTAAATCGACAAGGCACAGTCTCAACTTGGGTGCACTCGGTGCGCCGGAAGCTCAAAGGCTGGCGCCGCCCGCAACGTCTCAAAATCCCGCATGTGCCAGACTCGCGCGCTGAGCCATCGCGTGAGGTTGGGCCATCACTACATCGGTCGTTGACACGCTTGCGGGGCTGGTTGCCATCAACAGCGTCAACAGCAGTTTGGAAGGCGGACCAGGCGAGTCCGAACTCGCCCACCACGTCGCCGACCTCGCCCGCGCCGCCGGCGCCGACATCGAGATGTACGACGTTGAGCCAGGCCGCCCCAACCTCCTGGCCTGGATCCGCCGCGGCAACCGCCCCACTCTCATGTTCGAGTGCCACCTTGACACCGTCGGCCTGGATCCAATGCCCGACGCTCTCAATCCACGCATCGCCAGCGGCCGCCTCTACGGCCGCGGCTCAGCCGACCCCAAGGGCTGTATGGCCGCCATGCTTCACGTTCTGCGCGCGGCGGCGGGGGACCCAGACTTTCCAGTGGACGTCTGCCTGGCCGGAGCGGTGGGCGAGGAAATCGTGATGATTGGTTCCCGGGTCATGGCCGAGCGTCGTCCCCCAGTCGACGCGGCCGTGGTGGGCGAGCCGACCGAGTTGCGCATCATCACCGCTCAGAAGGGCGCAGTGCGCTGGCGCGTCCGCACCCACGGTGTCGCCGCCCACAGTGCCATGCCCGAGCAGGGCCACAACGCAATTGAGGACATGGCCACGGCGATTCCAGCGATCGCGCGCGGCATCGAACCGCACCTCAACGACCGCACGCACCCAGTCCTGGGCAACGCCACCTGGAACGTCGGGACCATCCGGGGCGGGGCGGGAGTCAACGTCGTACCCGACCGCTGCGAGATCGAGATTGACCGACGGCTGGTGCCGGGCGATACGTCCGCCGAGGTGCTTGCGCATGTTGACGCGGCTCTGGACGAGCTCCGGGCCGGTAACCAGGAACTTCGCGTCGACCGCGACCCGCCGTTTGTGGACATCCCGCCGCTGGAGACGCCCGACGACGCCCAGATCGTGCGTGCCGCGCAACGCGCCGTTGCCGCCGCGGGCATATCGCCCGCTCCGCTGGGCGTGGCCTATGCCACCGACGCGGCCATGCTTTCCGGCGTCGGCGGCATCCCGTCCGTCGTCCTGGGCCCAGGCGACATCGCGCAGGCACATACGAACGACGAGTGGATCGAAATCGCGCAACTCGAAGCGGCGGTCGGCATCTACCTGGGCGTCTGCAAGGCCTTTGGGGAGATTGCCGCCTGATGCGCCTGACGCGGCGCGTGCACCTGGTTGGCAGCGGCGCGACCGGCGCCGACCTGTCCGGTCCGTACGACTGCCACGTTTACCTTGTCGACGGCGGAGGTCCACTGGCACTGATCGACGCCGGCGTCGGCCTTGAGCCGGAACTGATCCTGGCCAACGTTCGCGCCGCCGGATTCGACCCCGCGAATATCCAGTCGATCGCGCTCACCCATGCCCATGCCGACCACGGCGGCGGCGCAGGGCCGCTGCACGAGCTGACCGGGGCCGAAGTCCTGGCACCGGGGCCATCGGCGGACTGGCTCCGGCAGGCCGACGAGGAAGCCATCTCGCTCCCACGCGCCAGGGCCGGGGGGACTTATCCGTCCGACTACCGGTTGGTCCACTGTCAGTCAGCCGTCTCGATTGCCGACGGCGATACCATCCAAATCGGCGAGGCTCGGCTCACCGCCATCGCCACCCCCGGTCATGCCCGCGTCCACGTCTCCTACCTGCTCGAAGGAGACGACCACGTGGGCCTGTTCGGCGGCGACGTGGTCTTTCAAGGCGGCAAGATCCTGCTGCTGTCCACGCCCGACTGCTCGATCCAGGATCTCGTCGTGACGATGCGCCGCCTGGGCGATCTGGATTTCGAGGCGCTTTACCCGGGGCATGCCGGCATATCGCTGCGGCGCGGCCGCCAGCACGTGGACGAGGCACTGCGCGTCTTCGACGCCGAGGAGATTCCGCCGAATTTCAATGCATAGCGAGACCGGTCTTAAGCCACGCGCCTCTACAATGCCGCTAACTACCCAACCAGATCGGCGGACCTGATGCCCCTGCAGGCGGACGTGTGTGTGATCGGCGGCGGACCCGGCGGTTACGTGGCGGCCCTTCGCGCCGCCGCACTGGGCGCTCAGGTCGTCGTGGTCGAAAACAGCGGCCTCGGTGGCGTCTGCCTCAACCGTGGGTGCATTCCATCCAAGGCGTTGCTGCGCAGCGCCGAGGTCTTTCAGCTGGCCAAGAAGGCGTCCAGCTTCGGCGTCCGGGTCAAGGGCGTTGAGGCCGACTACAAGGCCATGGTTCGCCGCAAGGACCGGGTCGTAGGGCAACTTGGCCGCGGGATCGAGGGCCTCCTGAAAGCTGGCGGCGTGACGGTCCTGCAGGGCACGGGCCGCCTGGCAGGAGCCGGCGCCGTGGAGGCGTCGCTGGCCGATCGCACCGAACTCATCACGGCGAAGTCCGTCATTGTGGCCACCGGCTCGTCTTCCGCCGCTCCGCCGATTCCCGGCGTCGACCTCCCGGGCGTCATCGACAGCGACGGAGCGTTCGAGCTTGACGAAGTTCCCGAGCACATCCTGGTGGCCGGCGCGGGGGCCGTGGGCGTCGAGTGGGCCACTCTTTTTGCGCTCCTGGGCGGCCAGGTCACCCTGGTGGAGATGCTGCCGCGGGTCGTGCCCAACGAGGACGCGGCCGTCAGCGCGGCCATGCGCAAAGTCCTCGTCCAGCAGGGCGTGAGGGTCCACACCGGCACGCGAATCAATTCGATTGAGCGGGCCGACCCGCACCTTCAGGTAACGCTGGCGACAAATGGCGAGCCGGAGACCGTGCAGGCCTCGCATGTGCTGCTGGCGACCGGCCGTCGGGCCAACGTGGCAGATGTCGGGCTGGAGTCGGCCGGCGTGCGGTTCACGCCGCGCGGTATCGGCGTAAACGAACATCAGCAGACGAGCCAGCCCGACATCTACGCGATCGGCGACGTGATCGGCGACAAGCTGTTGGCACACGTCGCGTCACATCAGGGCGTCGTCGCCGCCGAGCACGCGCTGGGACGCCCAGCCGTCTACGAACCCAACGCCGTGCCCGCCTGCACCTTTACGCACCCCGAAATCGCGAGTGTGGGTCTGACCGAGGACGCGGCCAAGGAAGAGCACGGTGACATTCAGGTCGGCATGTTCCCGTTCCAAGCGCTGGGACGCGCTCGCGCCTACGGGGACACCGACGGTTTCGTCAAGATCGTGGCCGGCCGTCATTACGGCGAGATTCTGGGCATGCATGTCATTGGTCCGGGCGCCAGCGACATCATTGCCGAGGGGGTGCTGGCCATCCGGCTGGAGGCGACGCTGGACGACCTGCGCGAGACGGTGCACGCCCATCCGACTTTTGCCGAAGCCACCGCCGAATCGGCCTGGCAGGCGATCAACGCCCCGATCCACCTGCCCCTGCCGCGGAACGGACGCTGAGCCACTCGGGCGCGCAGCCACTGCAACTCGCGATTGCCGGCCTGGGAGCAATCGGAGCCGAAGTTGCACGCGCCGTCCGCTCAGGCAAAGCTCCCGGTGTCGCAATCGCCGCCGTTGTTGAACCGATAGACGGACCAACGCGCGACAGCCTGGCGGCTGCGGACGTCCCGGTTCATACCGATCTCGCCACGCTGAACTGGAATGGAGTGGATGCCGTACTCGAAGCCGCCTCCCAAGCCGCTCTCCGTGTCATCGCCCCGCAAGTTCTCAGCCGAGGGGTCGACCTGGTGGCTTTGAGCGCCGGCGCGACGCTGGATGGGGATTTTCTCGAGTCGCTGCTGAAGGCCGCGCAGGCGTCGGGCGCACGAATCTGGGTGCCGTCCGGCGCCCTTGGCGCGCTTGATGTCGTACGTGCGGCGCGCGTGGGCGACGTGACGTCGATCACGCTGACCACCACCAAACCGCCGCTGGCCCTGGCGGACGCGCCGTGGGTGGTGGCGCAGGGGATTGACCTGTCGGACACAACCCAGCGACGCGTCATCTTCTCAGGCGGCCCGCGGGAAGCCGTGCGCGGCTTTCCTCAGAATGTCAACGTGGCGGCGCTGCTGGCCCTGGCCGCGGACGATCCCGACCGCATGCGCGTGACCGTGGTGGCCGACCCCGAAGCGCCCGGCAATGTGCACGAGGTCGAAGCTCTCGGCTCGTTCGGAACCATGCAGTTGCGGCTGGAGAACCGACCGAGCGAGACAAACCCCAAGACCAGCGCCCTCGCAGCACAGAGCGTTATCGCGTTGTTGCGGCAGCTCGGCTCGCCGCTGCGTTTCGCATAGCTTCCTTCCGCCTGGCAAGTGCAAAGACAAGCAATCGGACGCGGTAGCAAGCCGAGCGCAAATTCAGCGACCACCAGTTCTGCGGGTTAGTTGACGAGCACTTCCAAGCGGCGCTTTCGCACCACCTCTTGACCGCCAAGATAGACAGACACGGTGCGGGCGATGTTGCAGATGTTCTCGGACGCGTCGCCGTCGACCACCAGGAGATCGGCCTGACGTCCTGGGACAAGCGATCCGGTCAACTCGCCCAGGCCAATGGCATGGGCGGCGGCGCCGGTGACCAGGTGCACAGCGTCCACCGGAGTCGTATCGAGCGCCACGACCGCGCTGATGACCGAGAGCGGAAACTCATGAAATGGCGTGTCGATTACGCCGGCGTCCGTGGACACAACGTGCGGCACACCTTGCTCGCGCATGTAGCGAAAATTCGCGCCCGCGGCTCGGATGCGTTCGCGCTCGTCAGCCGGCAGCGCGTCCAGGTGGGCCAGGTCGCGGAACGGGGTTCGATTCATGGCCGCCAGCGTCATATGGACGGACTGATGCGTGGCATCGATGCGGTCGACGGCCGCGGCGTCGATCGCCGATTGGCCGCGGATTCCGTCGGCCGTAAGCCACGAGCAATGCTCGAGCGTATCCACGCCGGCATCAATGGCGTCGCGGCAACCGTCTGCGCCGAGCACATGGGCCGCAACATGACGTCGGAGCCGATGAGAGTCCGTAACCAGCGCGCGCAGCGTCTCCAGATCGTATTGGGAGTGCCCGGCCTGGGAGCCGGGTGTCATCATGCCGCCGGTGGCCATGACCTTGATGAAGTCGGCACCGGCTTCGACCATCTGGCGAGCAGCACGGACTACCTCGTCGCGCGAATCGGCTCGCAGCCCGCACCAATTCAGATGTCCACCCGTGGTGGTGATCGGCGCCCCACAGACCAGCAGGCGCGGACCCATGAAATGGCCGGCGCGCTGCGCGTCGCGAACCAGCATGTTGAGGGTCCGGTAGCCGCCGGTGTCGCGCATGGTGGTCACCCCGGTTGCCAGGGCACGCTGGGCGTTCTGGATTGCGGTGATGACCCGTTCCTCGTTGGAGGCGGACTTATGGACTGCCAGCGTGCGCTCGTGGCTGGAATACGCGCCGAACTGCAAGTGGCAATGGCAGTCGATGAGGCCGGGCATGATGGTGGCGTCGCCGTAGTCGATGACGTCCACATCGTCCGCGTGCGGGAGGGCAGGCCCGGCGTATGCAATGGCGCCGTTGCTCACGACGACTTCGGCGTCGAAGCACGGATCCACGCCGGTGCCGTCGACAAGCGTGGAGGCGCGGATGACCAGATCAGGCATTGCCGGAGTGCCTTTGGCGACGGGCGGGCGCAGTATCTTAGCCGCCTAGCGTGGGAGCATTGTTCAACTCGGCTGAATGGTTTTCGCTTGCAGGACTTTGGAAGGTTCTCGAACGGGCCAGGTCGATAGGGCAGTATTGGCAAATGGCAATCGACACTTCCGCGCCGTCGCTCGTTGAGATTGAGCCGCTGCTCGACCGGGTAACCAAACCCGCGCAGTACCTCGCGGGCGAGCACAACGCGCGTCAGAAGGGCTGGGATTCCGCGCAGACGCGCCTGGCGCTCTGTTTCCCCGACGCCTACGAGATTGGTATGTCCAACCTGGCCATGGGGCTGCTCTACGAATTGGTCAACGACGACACGCCGCACCTCTGCGACCGCAGCTTCACCCCGCTCCCCGATATGGCCGACGCCATGCGCGCGCAAGGCCTTCCGCTCTGGGGCTGGGAATCACGCCGCCCGCTGCGCGACTTCCACATACTCGGCTTCTCGATGAGCTACGAGAGCGGGAACACCAACGTGCTGGAAATGCTGGACCTCGCCGGCATCCCCATCGAGCGCATCGATCGCACCGACTCCGACCCCCTAGTCCTCGGCGGTGGCTCCGCCGTCTCCAACCCCGAGCCCATGGCCGACTTTTTTGACCTGATTGCCGTCGGCGAAGGCGAGGATCTCCTCCAGCAAGTTCTGCACCTGCATGCCGAATTTGACCGCTCCCAACCCGGCTGGCGCGATAAGTTCATCGCCGCCTGCGCCCTCAGCACTCCTGGCATCTACGCCCCCGGCCTCTACGAGCCCCAGTACGCCGAGGACGGCGCCTTTCTTGGCCACCGGCGGTTGTTGGAGGACCTGCCCGAACGGATCGCCCGCCAGTACGTCGACATCGACGTCTACAGCGGGCCCAGACGTCCCGTCGTTCCCAACACCGGCGTCGTGCATGACCGCATCGCCGTCGAACTTGACCGCGGCTGCGCCCGCGCCTGCCGCTTTTGCCAGGCCGGCTACCTCTACCGCCCGGTCCGCCATCGCAGCAAGGACCTGGTCGAGCAGGCCGTCGACCGCTGTCTCACCGCCACCGGCCAGAGCGAGGTCTCCCTGCTCTCCCTCAACGCTGTCGACTACGAGGGGCTGGATGGCGTCATCAACGACGTGTACGACTCCGCGGAGGACTACGTCCGCGTCTCCATCCCCTCCACCCGAGTCGAGACCTTCAACGTCGACGTGGCCGACGCCCTCCAGCGCGGTGGCAAGCGCGGCGGCAGCCTCACCTTCGCTCCCGAAGCCGCCACCCCCCGCATGCGCCGCGTCATCAACAAGGAGATCTCGGACGAGGACCTGCTGGAGACCTGCGACATGGCCTTCCAGCGCGGCTTCCGCACCATCAAGCTCTACTTCATGATCGGCCAGCCCACCGAGACCATCGAGGACGCCCAGGCCATCGCCCACCTGGCCAACCGTGTCATGGCTCTCGGCCGCCGCCACCACGGCAAGCGCGCCAAGGTCAACGTCACCGTCTCCACCTTCATCCCCAAGCCCTTCACCCCCTTCCAGTGGCACCCGCAGGACCGCAGCGACGCCATTCGCGCCAAGCAGCAGGCCTGTTTCGACATCGCCCGCGACCGCAACATCCACCTCATGTGGCACGACCCCCAGGAGAGTCACATCGAGGCGCTGCTGGCCCTGGGCGACCGCCGTATTGGCCACGCCATCAAGGGCGCGTGGGAACGCGGCTGCCGCTTCGACGGCTGGATGGAACACTTCCAGCCCGACCGCTGGTATCAGGCCATCGAAGCCGCCGGCCTCGACCTTGATTGGTACATTCACCGCCAGCGCGACCCCGACGAACCCCTGCCCTGGGACCTCGTCGACATCTTCGTCAGCAAGCGCCTCCTCCAGCGCGAATACCAACGCGCCCTTGCCGACGCCACCACCGAACCAGCCACCGCCGCCTAGTCCAACTGCTGGGGCTCAGACTGTTGCCTATTGGCAACTATCCCCGCGCCGGCTCGCTCATCTCCTCGCGCGCCTTCGACACCAGCGCCGGCAGATGGTCGTCATTCGCCATCCGCTGCTCCAGGTGCACCATTCGGTCCGGCCCGGCCGTCCTGACCATCGCGTCGCCGTAGGCGCTCTCCGCCCAGAACCGCACCAGTGAGGCGACGTCGTTCCGCAGCGTGTCCAGGTCCTCATCGTCGAACCGCTCCGACATGTTGATCGTGAACATTCGACGTCGCGTGCCGCCCCCATACGAGGCGTGTTTCAGGTCCTGGTTGAACATGATCAGGTCGCCCGGCTGCGTTTCCAGCGCCACCGCCGGAACTTCGGAACCGGCGACCCCGAACGCTTCCTCGGTCTGGTCGACCCGGCTGGTGCTCATCAGGTCGTGCAGGGTGTTCGCATAGCCGTCGCGCCGGTGGTGGCTTCCCGGAATCACCCGCAGGCAGCCCGACGCCGCTGTCACCGGGTCCAGGTAGAACGCGAACTTCAGAAACCGGTATTTCGTCCGCCCAAACCCGTCCGAGTGCCAGCGCGTGTCGCCCACGTAGAAGTTCCCGTCGCTGGTTTCGTAGTTGTAGTCGTCCCCCAGCAGCGCCGAAGCCACCCCGTCGATTCGCGGGTCGTCGATCAGCCCACTCAGATACTCGCTCTGGTCGATGAACGGCACGAACGCCGAACGCTGTTTGTGATCATGCGCTCGCCCCTCGTGCCCGCCCCCACGCTCCGCCCAGATCCGCTCGAACTCCTCGCTGATCGCCTCCGCCTCATCCGCAAACGCCCCGGGAAAGCTCAAATACCCAAACGTCTCGAAAAACCGAACCTGCTGTTCCGAAAGCCCCATGCCACTGACCTGCCGCATCTGAGGGGTGCCGCGGTCAGTGTAGGCCCGCCCCGACAGCGCGGAGCGAAGGGTTCCGCTGTCAGCCCACCGGCGGCAGCCGGTATTCAATGAGCGTCGGACACCGCCGCGCCAAGCCCCGCTCCACCGCCGCGCCCAGCGCCTCCGGCGTGTCCACGCCCTCGGCCGCCGCCCCAAACGACTTCCCGAACGCCACGAAGTCCGGATTGTGCAGCCGCACGTCCACCGTCCGCCCACCGAAGTTCCCCCGAAAGTTCCCGTCAATAGCCGCGTACGACGAGTCGTTGAACACCACCGCCACCACCGGCAGCTGCTCCCGTACCGCCGTCGCCAGCTCTTCCGCCGTAAATAGAAAGCCGCCATCGCCGCTCAGCGATAGCACCGGCCGTTCGGGACACGCCACCTGCGCCCCGATCGCCGCCGGCAGGCTGAAGCCCAGCGTGCCGAAGTAGATCGGAAACATGTACGACCGCGGCTGATCCACCGGAAACAGCCCGGCCGAGCGGTAGCTGGTCATCGTCATATCGTTCACCAGCACGCCGTCGTCCGGCAGCACCCGCCGAAGCTCCTCAAGAATCGCTGCCGACCTCGGGTCGTCCGCGGCGTCATGCGGACTGCGTCGACGAGCCCGCATCCCCTCGGCAATGTCCGGGGCCTCCGGCGGCGGCTCGTCCGGCAGCGCTTCCAGCAGTTCGCTCACCGCCGCCGCGGCATCAGCCTGGATCGACACGGCGTTGGACCGATGCCGCCCCAACTCGGCCGCCGAGCGATCGACCTGGATCAGCGTCTCCGGCAGCGGCATTCGGTCGTCGTCCGTCACCCGCGCCCCCAGGCGGCACCCCACCACCAGCGCCACGTCTCGGGTCCGCAGCAACTCGTACAGGCTCTCGTCCAGGCGGTGCTTGCAGCCCAGCGACAGCGGATGCGACTCGGGGAACGCCCCCTTGCCCGTCTGAGCCGTCAGCACCGGCGCCTGCAGCCGCTCCGCCAGCGCCTCGACCTCTGACCCCGCGTCCATCGCCCCGCTGCCCAGGAAGATCAGGGGCGCCTCGGCATTGGCCAGCAACGCGGCCGCCTGATCCACTGCCCCCGAATCCGGAGCGGCTACCGTCGCCGGCCCTGCCTCCGCCAACTCCACGTCCGCCGTTTCGGTCAGAAGGGCCAACGGAATCTCCACACTGGCCGGACCCGGCCGATCCGTCGTAATCGCGTCCATGGCTCGGGTCACCGCGCCTGGGATCCCCGGCACCTTCTCCACCAACTCGTGGTGACCCACCAGGGCCCGCAGAACGCCCGACTGGTCCCGGAGCTCGTGCAACTCGCCGGCTTCCGGCGTGCGAGACGCCGGACCCAGCGCCGTCGCGATATGCAACACCGGCGACGACTCCGCGTAAGCCTCGCCCAACCCGGTAGCCGCGTTGGTGATGCCGGGTCCCGTGATGGTCGCCACGCAAGCCACCCGGCCCGAGGCCCGCGCGTAGCCGTCGGCCATGAAGGCGGCGCCCTGTTCGTGCCGCGTGATCACCACCCGCATATCGGGCGCGTCCAGCAGCGCGTCATACAGCCCGCCGTTATGCACGCCGGGGATCCCGAACAACGTCGTCACGCCCGCCTGGCGCATCCCGGCCACCAGGGCCTGCCCACCCGTCATCTGCGGCATCGGCGCCAGCTCCCGCGTCTGCTGTCGGAGCGCTGCGGCAGCGCTCCCGGCCAGCCTAGCGAACCGATCCCCCGTTCCTCAGCCCGCCCGTAGAATCCACCATCGCCCCGGAGCCTGCGTCCCCGCCGCCTGCTGATGAACCCCGGCACTCACACTACTGACACCATCGCCGCCATCGCCACCCCCGTGGGACCTGGCGGCATTGGCATTGTTCGCATCAGCGGTCCCCAGGCCCTCTGGATCGCCCGCCGCGTCACCCGCCGCTCCCGCGATCCCAAACCCCGCTACGCCCACCTGGTGCGGGTCTACGACGGCAACAACGAACTGATCGACCAGGCCCTCCTCCTCTTCATGCCCGGCCGCGGCTCCTACACCGGTGAGGACGTCGCCGAACTCAGCTGCCACGGCGGTCCCATAGCACTCCGGCGCGTGCTGGACAGCATCCTTGCGGCCGGCGCCCGCCCCGCCGGCCCCGGCGAGTTCACCCTCCGCGCCTTTCTCAACGGCCGTCTTGACCTCGCCCAGGCCGAAGCCGTCGCCGACCTGGTGGCCGCCCCGACCCCAGCGGCTCTCGCCGTCGCCGCTAACCAGCTCGCAGGTCGTCTCTCCGACGCGGTTTGCGACATGCGCACCGCCTGCCTGGACCTTTTGGCCCAGATGGAGGCCGAAGTCGACTTCGAGGAGGATGAGGTCCCCGCCATGGACCGCGCAGTCGTCGCCGCCACCCTCGATTCGCTCCAACAACGCCTGGAGGACGCCCTGGCCTCGGCGGGGCGCGGGATCATGCAGCGCCACGGCATCCGCGTGGCCCTCGTGGGCAGCCCGAACGTCGGCAAGTCGTCGCTCATGAACGCCCTCCTCAGTACGGATCGCGCCATCGTCACCGAGATTCCCGGCACCACCCGCGACGTCCTTGAAGAGTCCTTCAACCTCGACGGCGTGCCCATCGTCCTCAATGACACCGCCGGCCTGCGCGAGACCACCGACCCGGTAGAGACACTGGGCGTCGAACGTAGCTCCCGAGCCTTGCAGAGCGCCGACGCCGTGGTCCTCGTCTTTGATGCGAGTCGCCCGCTCCTCGGCAACGATGAAACCGCCGCCGAGCGCGTCCGCCGGGCCGCCAGGCCAACCATCATTGCGCTCAACAAGCGCGACCTGCCGCATGCGGTCAGAGCCAACGATGTCCACGAACTTGCGCCTGGCGCACCCGTCGTCCACACCGCCGCCATCCGTGAAGATGTCAGCGAACTACGTCAGGCCCTGCGCCATGTCATCGGGCTGGCCGGCGGCGACGGTGGCCTCGCTCTCGTGGCCAGCGTTCGCCACCAGGAAGCCCTCACCCGCGCCCGCGACGAACTCGCTGGCGCCCGCCGTGCCGTGGCCGACGACGAACCGTCCGACTTCGTCAGCATCGGCGTCCGCGGCGCCGTCAACGCCCTCGGTGAAATCACGGGCGAATCCGCCACCGAAGACCTCCTCGACGTCATCTTCTCGAAGTTCTGCATCGGCAAGTAAAGCTCGGGGCCTTAGCTAGGTCGACGGAGATCGTTCGCCCTCCCAGCCCGACACCGCCTGTTCGTCCGCGCCGCGAACAGCAGCCAGCGCCGCCACCGCCGCCGCCAGCGTCCAGAGGGTCGCCGCCAGTTCCGGCAGAAAGTACGCGTGGTCCACCAGCCCATGCGTCAGCGCCGCCGCCAACGCTCCCGCCAGTCCGAAGGCCAGCGGATCGGAGCCACTCTGGCCATCCCTGCGAATGCGACGCCAGTCCCGCCAGAACAACACCAGCACTGCGATCAGCGCCAGCAGTCCCATTAGACCCAGCGACAACCAGGCGTCCAATACCAGGTTGTGTGGGTGCGAGATGTTTGGCTCGCGCCAGGCCTCCGGCCGCATGTACGCGCGGTAGTGCGTGAGGAAATTGTCCGGACCCACCCCGAAGAGCCAGCTGTCGCGACCCATCTGCCAGGCGCTGTCCCAGATGGCCAGCCGCGACACTGCCCCGCTATCCCCAATCCGCAGGAGCTGCCCGATCCGCTCAGCGCCCGTGACCAGCACGATCCCTGCCAACGCCGCCAGCGACAGCGCCACTGCCGCCAGCCGACGTCTGAACCCAACCTGCGCCCAAAGCGGCCTTGCGGCCACCGCCAGTCCAACCAACGCCCCCAGCCACGCCCCACGGCTCCACGTCAGAATCAGCACGACCAGCAAGACCGCGAGCGCCAGCAGCCAGAATCCGCGTGTGCTCGCCATCCGCCCCCAGCCCCACCAACACCGCCCGCCGAGCGGCGTGCTCGTGCCCGCGGCCAGGGCCAGCGCCAGGGCCACCGGCGCCGCCCGCTCCAGCACCAACGCCAGGTTGTTGGGCGACCCGAACGTGCCCCGCACACGCGGTGGAAACACCTCGGTCACGACCGCGCCAAACGGAATCAGCGCCAGCGCCGTAAGGGCCGCCAGGGCCGCGCCGGCCACCAGCACCGCCAGCAGTCGGCGGACGTCGTTGCGGTCGCGCAGGACCGAAGCCAACACGATGAAGAACGCCGCCGGCTCCAGGACCACTGTGCGGAGGTCGCGCAACGCAAACTTCGGATAGTCGGCCAGCGCCGCTGCCACAACTCCAGCCACCGCGAATGCGGCTACTGCCGCCAGCCATCGAACCGGCGGCAGGCGTGGCGGCCCGCTCCACAGCACGCGCACCATCCACGCGGCCACCACCGCCAGGATCAGGACTTCACCCACCGGCCGGTCAAACACCCCGGTCCGCCCGATCACTCCCACAAACGGAATGGCCGCCGCCGCGACCAGCGCCGCGTCACGCAGCCGTGCTACTGCCAGCACGCCGATGCCAAGCGCCAGCAGCACTCGAATCAGCGTCCACGGGGACGTCATCCCGCCAGCCGGCAGCACCGCATACAGCACCGCCGCCAGCGCCAGTACTGCCTCGCCCAGTCGTAGCGGGCCGACCCGCCGATCGGTCCAACTCCACGACAGCGCTTCCAGGGCCCGCCGAGCCCAAAGCCACGATCGGGCCGTCCACAACGCCAGCGCCCCAACCGCCGCCCACATCCCGCCCAGCACCAGCCATGGCCACGTCGGCCGCGCATTTCCAACCAGCAGCCCGTCCACGATCACCAGGCCGCCGCTCGAGTCCGGGTTCGACTCGGCCAATACCGTCAGTTCCAGCGTGTGCGACCCGGCCGGCAGGCGCGTCGCAATCGGGATCCGCGCCAGCGGCTCGACGCTCGGGGCATAGAGATCGAGGATCGCCTCGCCCGCCGGGTTCCGCGCCAGCGCATCCGCCAGCGCGTCCTGCCCGTCAATCCGCGCTAGCACCCGCCCCATGTCCGGACCCCGCCGCGTCAGCAGCCCCACGTCCGTGCCGTCAAACCGGAATCTCACCGTCGCGCCCGCCACCCCGGTCTGCCGGTGCAGCCTCAGCGACGCAAGGTCGCTGGGCACTCGCGGCCAGGGGCCCTCGTAGCTTGCTGCCGCCTGCGTTTCTTGGTGCAAACCCACCCCGGCCACGGTCGGTCCGCCGAAGGCCGCACGCACCGCTTCGAGATTGGGTCGCGGCGTGAAGTCCTTGTCCATCAGCCGGAAGTAGGGCGTGGGATCGCGCGGGTCGAGGTCCTCGGGCCAGCGCGAAGCCCAGATCACGGTCGTCGGCATCCACGGCCACTGCTCGCGCGCCCGACGGATCCCGTCAACCGTCCAGGCAGCCTGAACCTCGATGGGATGGTTGCCCCAGATCCCCGGGTCGCCGGTCCACCCCGCCGGCAGCGACATCCAGCCGTACTCCGTGGCCCACACCGGCGTCTGGGCGTCGCCGAACTCCAGCATGGCCTCACGCCAGAGCACGGCCCGCGGAAAGTTCACCCGCTGATCGTCGATGCGAATGTCCCGCGGTCCCGTCCACAGCCCATAGGACATGCTGGCGGCGATGTCGAAGTCGCCCTTCGCGCCCAGCAGATACAACTGGCGCAGGAACAGCAGGTCGCTGAGGTTCTCGGGACCCGTCTCGATCGTCGGCGCCAGCCCCGCCAGCACGATACGCGCGTCCGGGTCTGCATCGCGGATCGCCGTTCCGACAGCCCGCAGCATCGCCAGGTACTCAGCCGCGTTCGGCGGCCGGCCGCCCCACTCGCCGAACAGGTTCGGCTCATTCCATATCTGGTAGTAGCGGATCTTGCCTCGATACCTCGCCGCCAATCGCCCGGCAAAGACCGCAAAGTCTTCGTTGTCGGCCGGCGGCGCCTGCATCCACGGGTTGGCCCGCGGATCGAAACCCGGCGTGGCCCAGGCGGGCGCGCGGTCCAGCCGTGCCAGGATCTCGATCCCCGCAGCCCGCGCCGCCTCCACGATGTGGTCGTACTTGACCCACGCGTCCTCGCCAAGATCGGGGCGCTCGTCCGGGTCCAGCGGCTCGAACTCCGCCCAGTTGAACTCCTGGCGAATCAGCCCCACGCCGGCCGAGCGCAGCACCGCAAGCTCCTGCCGGACCTTCGCCGGGTCAGGCTCACGGTGCAGAAACGTGTTGGCGCCGACGGACGGTGTATCCGAGTCTCGGATCTCGACCAGATCCGCCAGGCCGTACGTCACGCCGCGATCCAGCAGCGTCAACAACACCACCGCTCCAGCCGTCGCGACGGCCGCCACCGCCGCGGCCGCCGGCAGCAGCCAGCCGCGACGCGGTGGAATTAGGTGTCTCAGGTTCGTCCTAGGGGAATGCGGCGCCGGTGGCGGCGCGTTGCACGGCCCGGTAGACGAGCCGCGGGGTGAAGTCCGGTTCCACCATGCGGAAGTAGTACTCGCTCTCGTCCGGTTGCAGGGCCGCTAGCGGTTTACGAAAAAACCAAAGGTTGAACACGCCCGCCCACGGCCAATGGGTGAGGGCATACCGCACACCGTCCACTGTCCACTCGGCCTGGGTATCCTCGGATACCCGCCGCCATACGAGCTTTGCCGGGTTCATGTCGGCGGGCGAGGCGTTCCATCCGTATTCGTTGAACCAGATTGGCCTGTTTCGCAAGCCGAATTCGACCATAAGCTCGCGTACGAATTCAACCCGTCGGAAATTCAAGACGTCGGGGTCCGGCGGCGCGTCCGGCGGATGCTCCAAGCCAAAGGCGTTGGCCGCCTGCACATCAAGGTGGTCGCCCGAACCGGCTTCGTAGAGCCGTCGCAGGAAACGCAATTCATCCATCGCCCGCGGGCTGTTTTCCAGCGTGGCGGCCATTGGAGCGGCGATTACCACGTTGTCGTCGTCGACGCTCTTGAGTGCCCGGTTCGCCACCCGCAGGAGGCGGGCATAAGCGTCTGGCTGTGGCGGCAGACCGCCCCATTCGTGGGCCAGGTTTGGCTCGTTCCAGACCTGAAAGTGCCGCACGCGCCCGCGGTAACGTGTGGCGAACGCCGTCAGGAAGCGACCGTAGTCCTCGAGATCGACGGGCGGCGCGGTTGGATTGGGCTGGCTGCCACGTGCCCACGCCGGCGCGCGATCAATCCTGGCAATGATTTCCACGCCCGCCTCTTCGGCCAGGTCGACGATTTCGTCGTACTTGTCCCATGTGGAGCGACGGGACGCCGAATCGAAGAACTGCCCGCGGGCAGGTGTCTCGATATCGGCCCAGGGGGCGTGCTGCTTGATCCAGCGGATGCCGGCATCACGCACCATTTCCAATGTCTGGCGTCGCTTCCAAGTTTCGACTTCCAAGTCCAGAAAGGTGTTGGCGCCCCATGGCCAGACATTCGCCAGCGCAATTGAACTTGGCTGGGTTCGACGAATTGGTGGATCGCCGCAGGCGCTCATCACCCCCAGCGCGGCCGCCCCGGCGCCGCCGACCAAGAAATCCCGGCGCCCAATTACCTGTCTCACGTCAGCTCTGCCTCGAGTTCAAGCCCCAGGCCCACCAGATAGTCTCGAGAGATTTGGACGCTGGCTGACGGATCGCGTCCAGGCTGATCGTGGCCAACGGCCAGCCAGCCGTCATACCCCTGGTCGCGCAGCAGGTTTACAAGGCCCTCCACGTCCACGTCTCCCTGTCCCAACTCTAGGAATCCGCCGGCGTCCCAGTACTCTTCCAGTGAGCCCCGTGCCCAGATGTGCTGTTCGTGAAGATCCGCATCAAGATCTTTCAGGGTTAAGTACGCGATCCGGTCGGAGTACGCGCGCACGAACGCCAGCGGATCCGCGCCTGTATAGGCCAGGTAGCCGATGTCTGGCGCCAGCCGCAGGTTTTCGGGGTCCGTCATGCTGACCAGTTGGTCCATCTCGTCGCCGGTCTCGACGTAGGAGCCGAGCTGATTGCGAAAGAGGAGCGGCAGCTCGAAATCGCGCTGGGTGATGTAGCCCGCCTGCGTGAGTGAGTCGGCCATTTGGGTCCACTGATAGTCCAATAACCCGTCCTGGCGCTGGCTTGTGACGTGTCCGGCGGTGAGCATTCGCTCGGGTACGGGACGCGAGGACGTGATCAGGAACTCTGCGCCGATGTCGGCAAAGAACTCGGCGGCCCGCTGCAACTGGTCGAATTCGATATCCCGATACATTTCGGCGAACCAATTGGCAAAAAACCGTCCGGCCGTAACCTCCAGACCCGCGTCGGCCAGGGCGCGACGCGCGAGTGGCACGTCGCCCGCCAAATCTCCAACTCCCTCGATCCCGGCGTATCCCGCGTCCCGCGCCTCCTCGGCCGCCTGCTGAAACGGGGTCCTGCCCCAGATGGTGGCAGTTACGGCGACGCGCACCTACGGCTCGTCAGATGACTTTCGCACGGCGCGTCCCGAGAGTTTCTCCTGCGGCAAGACTTTCACCGACGCTGGGGCCGGCGCGGCCGGCGTGACTTCCGACGGTTGGCTGGGCGGAGATTCAGTGCGCGATTTCTCGGGAGGTGGCTGAGGATCGCTCGTAGTCTCGGCAGTCTCCGCCGCCAAAACGGCCTGGACTGCCTCGGGATCAGGCTTAGCCGACGACCGTCGACGCGACCGCCGTCTCGGCGGAGGATCCAGGCGTGGCCGCGCGTTGCCTCGCTCCGTAGGGACACTGCGACGGCCTGGACCCTCGGACGTCACCAGATCGAGCAGGCTTGAGAACTCCACCACATCATCGGCCGCCTCCATGAGAACCGGAGGCGCCAATTCGCGGCTGGTGACCACTTCCACGCGCACGCCGCGTCGCTGCACGGCCTCGACCAGAACGACCAGGTCAGCGTCGGTGGTCAGCAGGCTGAGCGCATCCAGATGAGGAGCGAGTTCCAGCGCGTTCACCGCAATGTCGATCCCCAGACTGGCCCGCCGCACGCCGTCCGCGCGCCGCCGCAGCGGCTTCGCGATTACCTTGAATCCCTCGGCCGCCAGATCGGCGAGACGCTGCTCGGAGTCGGGGCGGTCATCATCGCGCACGCCATATGCCGTGGCCCGCACCAGCCGGCGGTTCCGGCTTAACTGTTCCAGCAGCCGCCCATGCGCGACGCGCACGCCGTGATGACCGGACATCACGTCCAGTGAGGCCAAGTCAAGCAATAGCGCCGCTCGAGGCGGATCGTCCATCGGCCGTACTCCTGCGCGCGGATTGCCTGAACGAAATGATAGTGGACGCCAACGGGCCGCCTGTCTGGTCCCCGGTTAGCGCTTCCTGGCCCGCAGCGTATTAACCACGTCCTCTGCGTCCACCGTGCCCAGTACGCGTCCCTCGTCAACCACAAAAAACAGCCGCCGATCGGTCTCGGCCGCCTTATCGATTACCGCGTCCAGCTGGTCGTCCGGCGCAACCACGGCCATGAGATCAACCGGGCGAGCAATGTCGCGCAGGTGGGTGAAAACCCGTTCTTCCAGCGGGACGTCGCGCACGTCGTCTCCCTCGAGCATTCCCATCAGCATTCCGGAGGCGTCCACCACCGGCCGCAGCCCAAATCGGTCGTGGTATAGCCCACGCTCGATGAACTCCTGCACGCTTCCGTCGGCCGGCACCGCCCCTGATTCGGGACGCAGGAGGTCGACAATTCGGTAGCGCTGGAGCTGTTGCCTGAGAACCGCGTGGCGGTATCCGCTGCGCGCGGCGGACCATAGAAACCAACCAATAACAGCGGTCCAGAGCGCTTGCACGGCCCCGCCCAGGAGCAGGAATTGGATGAGGCCAAAGGCCATCAGCGCCGCGCCCAGCGCCGATCCCACAAAGCTGGCCACACGAGTGCCCCGCACCACGTTGCCGGTGGCCGCCCACACGATCGACCGCAAGATCCGCCCGCCGTCGAGCGGGAACCCGGGCAGCAGGTTGAACACAGCCAGGGCCAGATTCATTTCGCCCAGCCAGCCGGCCGTTACTCCGGGAATGGACGCCGGCCCTAGCTGACTCGCAAGCGCGAGGCAGAGCCCCCCGAGTGCAGCGCTGGTCAATGGACCCACAATCGTGATCAAGAATTCCTGGCCGGGCCGATCAGGCTCCCGGTTCATCTCCGCCACTCCCCCGAATATGAAGAGCCGGATGCGTCGCACTGGAATGCCCGTGCGCACCGCCACCACGGTATGCGCCGCCTCGTGCGCCACGATGGAGCCGAAGAAGAGCAGACTGGTTGCGACGCCCGCCGCCCACACGGCCGGCCACGTCACATCCAGAGGCACGCTGGCCCGAAAGCTCGCGTCAATCAAGCGCACCGGGATGATCGAGGTTGACGTAGTCCACGTCACGAAGGCGAATATGATCAGCCAGCTGGCGTCGATGTTGAAGTCGGTGCCGCCAACGCTGAACAGCCGCCACTGACCGAACGGTATCCGCCCGCGACCGCCCGCCCGCGTTTGCGTCCGGGTCTCGCGTGAGTCGCGCAGTGCCCTAGCCTCCGACTCCTGTGCCGAGCGCGGGCGCGATCAGCGAAACGATCAGCATCAGCACCGCCAGCAGCGCCAGGATTGACCAGACGCCGGACAGGGTAATCCAGCGCCGCGGATTGAAGCGCCGCGTCCGCCGCACCTCGTCCGGCCGCGCACGCCGACGGCCACGGCGACGCCGGGCGCTCATCGCCACCTGACCGATCGATTCACGCTCTGGCCGCCACGCGCGACTTTCGGCGCGCCCCACCGGGCGAGTTGGCGTGCAGGCTCGTGGCCGATGACAGGTCGAACCAGTCGTTGGCCGCCACTCGCAGGTCTTCCGACATCGCGTCGGCGAACGAGTAGGCCTCAACTCGCAGGCCATGCTCGCGCAGATAGTCGACCATTGGCACGTAGTCCCCATCACCTGATACCAGCGCCACCACGTCCATGGTCGGCAGCCGTCGGATCACATCCATTACTAGCACGATATCCAGGTCGGCCTTGCGCGTTCCGTCGGCAAACACCTTGATGGACTTGGTCACGATGTCGTAGCCCTTTTCCCACACCGGCGCGACCGACCGCTGGTGCTCCAGCCGCCCGGCAAAGTCCGCATAGATCGGGCAGTAGGCCCGTGCGTGGATCAGCCGGCGATCGGCGGTCACCTCATCCAGCAGCTTCTTGAAGTCGAGACGGATCGGGTCGTCAGGATCCCGGTCACTGACGTTCGCCGTGTCCACGAACACACCCAGTCGTAGCTTAGGACCGGTATTCGTCGTCGCCGACTGGTCGCGCAGCGTCCCGGCCATGCGGGTCAGCTCACGCGCGGAGTTCGCCAGGGCGCGTTCGCCCGGCCGCTCTTTGGAGATCACGTCCTTCAGTTCGTCCACCAGCATTCGCAGGTCCTGGCCGTCGGACGAAGCCGCGTCGCCCATGTCGAGTTCAATGTCTTCGGGAATCGCCGATACCCGCCGCATCAGCCGGCGCTCTTTCGCTTCGAAGTCGCGGCCCCCGCCTTGCGCGGGGCGCGCTTGGCCGAGCCGTTAGTCTTCTGATCCTCCGCGAGGTCTTGCAGTCGGCGGTCGATTTCATGCTGCCGCGCCTCTTCCCGCTTCTCGCACTGCTCGCGCCGGCGCTTGATATCAGCGGCGTCGGGCGCAACCGATTCCAAAGCTTCCCAGAGCGCCGCAATGCGATCGGAATTGCCGCGAATCTCCAGGTTCGAATTGAACGCCACTTCGGTCATCTCTTCGATGAATTCAACCAGGCGCTTTTCCACGGCTTCCAGTTGATTGCGTGTCTGAAACAGCGCCGTATCCAGCGACTTGTCGCCGCGCTTGTACTGGCGCTCCGTGTCCACCACCTGCTTGCGCAACTCGCCAAAGTTCTCTCGCAGCGCGTTGAGATTCCGCGCGATCATCCGGTGATGCGTCAGGTGCGAGACCGTCTTGTCCGAGTTGTTCTTGGCGGCCTCTTCGGTCCCGTTGGCCGATGTTCCCGCCGTATCTGTTGACGCGCGTCGGCTACGCCGTGCGCGCGAGCTCCTTGATGCCATTGGTAAGAGCTAGCTCCATTTCGTTGGTGTTCAGGTTTCGTCCGATCACGTCGATGTACAGCGGCGCCGGTCCGAACGCTCGGACCTCCCAGGCGCCCAGCACCACATCGACCAGCGCGCAGCCGTCCGCGTCGGGCACAAAGCCCTTCGCGCGGACCACGTCGCCGTAAACGCCCGCGGCCAGGTCGCACACAAACGTGTCGACCCGCTCGGCGGGCAATGCGCCGGTGTCCAGCACCAGCCGTTCCAGGCCGCTCGCGGCCAAATCGTCATGTGGGACGTTCACGTTCAGGTCAACGTCGTCGCCAGGTTCCGCCCTGCGCACTCGCCCCTGCCGGACGGCGGCCAGCAACAGGTCGGGATCGACGTTGCAATACATGGTGTCCACAATCGCGGCCCCGGGATTCAGGCTCCGCGCCCACGCCCGCGCGTCCCGTCGCTCCGCCTCACTCGCCGCGTCCGACTTATTCACCAGCACCAGGTCCGCATGCCGCACCTGGTTCGGGAAAAACTCGCCCAGGTGATCCCGCACCAGGGCACAGCGCGTGGCGTCCAGCACGGTGATGATCGAGTCCACCAGCACAATGGACCGCACGGACGGACTCGCGAACACGTGCGCCAACGTGTCCGGCGAGGCCAACCCCGTCGGTTCGATCACCAGCCGGTCCGGTCCGACGACCCGCGCAATCTCATCCAGCGCAACCATCAGGTCGCCGCGCACCTCGCAGCAAACGCAGCCCCCCACCAGCTGCCGCACCGTCAGGTCGTCCGAGGCCAGCACCACCTGGTCCACGCCCTCGATGCCAAACTCGTTCACCAGCAGAGCTGTCGATTCCACCGAGGCCAGGCGCGGAACCAACGACCGCAGCAGCGTCGTCTTGCCGGCCCCCAGGAAGCCGTACACGATGGTCGCCCTCATCGCGGTTCGGCTCCTTCGCCGGCGCCAAACCACCCAAGCCGAGTGGTCCGTCGGCCGGCAACAAGTCGCGGCAACCGGAACTTCCGAGCGGTTATTGGGGGAGTGCCTCCACTGGCTATTCCAGTATCGCACGCAGGTGACGCCAGCCCGGCCGAGTCACTGTCCACCGACTTAGATCTCCACCATGTCCCGCCAGTTCGGCCCGGTCTTTGCGTCTACGGCCAGCGGCACATGCAGGGGCACTGCATTGGTCATCAACTCCCGCGCCACCCCCGCAAAGTCGTCCAGCTCCTCCGCCGGCAGCTCGAACAGCAGGTCGTCATGCACCTGTAGCAGCATTTGCGCCGCGAACCGCTGCTCACGGATCGCCCGGTCCAGCTTCACCATCGCGATCTTCATGATGTCGGCCGTGGTGCCCTGGATCGGCATGTTGATTGCCATCCGTTCGGCTGCCGCCCGCTCGTGGAAGGCCCGCGAATTCAACTCCGGCAGATACCGCCGCCGCTGGAACAACGTCTCCACGTACCCCCGATCGTGCGCCAGCGCGATGGTCGAGTCCATGTACCCCTTCACGCCCGGATACGTCGCGAAGTACGTCTCGATGAATTTGGCCGCCTCCTGCCGCGAAAACTCGGTCCGCGAGGCCAGTCCCTGCGCGCTGATCCCGTACACGATTCCGAAATTCGTCGTCTTCGCCAGCCGCCGCATGTCCTCCGTCACCTCGTCCAGCGACACGCCGTGCAGGCTCGCCGCCGTGGACGAATGGATGTCGTGCCCGTTCGCAAACGCCTCGCACATCGCCGCGTCCTCGCTGATGTGCGCCAGCACTCGCAAGTCAATCTGCGAGTAGTCGATCGCCAGCAGCGTCCACCCCTCGCGCCCCGCCACGAACGCCCGCCGGATCTCCCGCCCCCGGGCCGTCCGGATAGGGATGTTCTGTAGGTTCGGATTCGCCGACGACAACCGCCCGGTCGCCGTGCCGGCCTGGTTGAACGTCGTATGCAGCCGCCCTGTCGACGGATGCGCCAGGTCCGGCAGCGTGTCGATGTAGGTCGATTTCAGCTTGCTCAGTTCCCGGTACTCCAGCACCCGCCCCACGATCGGGTTGTCGTCCACCAGCCCTTCCAGCACCCCGCTCGCCGTCGAGTACCCCGTCTTCGTCCGCCGCCCCGCCGGCAGCCCCAACTCCTCGAACAGCACCGTCCCCAGCTGTTTCGGCGAGTTGACGTTGAACTCATGCCCCGCGTCCGTGTAGATCCCCGACTGCAGTTCCGCAATCTCCTCCGCCATCTCCCGCGACAGCTCGCCCAGCGCCCCCGCGTCCAGCCTGATCCCGCGCCGTTCCATCTCGCTCAGCACCAGCGCCAGCGGCATCTCCACGTCGTGCAGCAACCCTGTCAGCTTCAGGTCGTCGATCTCCGCGTCCATCTCGTCCGCCAGCCCCAGCGCCAGCGCCGCCCGCAGCGCCGCCGGCAACGCCGCGTCCTCCGGGTCCGGCCGCATCAACCCACCCGCCACCTGCGCATCAGGCAACGCCGGTTCGACTTCCAGCCCCTTCCGCCGGAACACCAGGTCGTCCAGCGTCCGCGGAATCGCGCTCGGCGTCGCCACATACGCTGCCAGCAGCAGGTCCGCCTCCACGCCCCGCAGCGCCACCGCCCGCGATGCCAGCGCGCTATGCAACAGCTTCGAGTCGAACGCCGCCTTCCCGGCCCTCTCGTCCTCCAGCCAGCCCTTCAACGCGTCCAGCGGTCCGCCCTCGCCGTCCAGGCTCACGTAGGCGGTCTCGTTTCCCCACGCCAGCCCCAGCCCCAGCAACTCCACGCTCCACGACGACCCCCGCGCATACGGAAACACCGCCACCCGCTCAGCGCTCGCCAGTTGCCCCGCCAGCGCCGAGGCGCCCTCCGCATCCGTCACCACCGCCGGCTCAACCTCCAGCGCTTCCGCTTCCTCGCGCGCCGAGGTATCCAGAAACGCCATCCTCTCCACCACGTTGCGGAACTGCAGCTCTCGCATCAGCGCCTGCACCGCAACCACGTCCGCCTGCCACAGCCGCGTCCGCTCCGCGTCGAACTCCACCGGCACGTCGCACACGATCGTCGCCAGCCGCCGCGACAGCTGCGCAATCTCTTCCTGTCCCTCCAGCCGCCGCCTAATCGCCGGCCGGATGTCCTCCAGGTGCGCGTAGATGTCGTCGATGTCGTCGTACGTCGCCAGCAAGGTCGACGCCGTCTTCTCTCCGACGCCCTTCACCCCGGGAATGTTGTCCGAGCTATCGCCCACCAGTCCCTTGAAGTCCACCACCTGCGACGCCTTGATCCCCCACCGGTCCGCGATCGCCCCCTCGTCGTAAACCAGCGGCTGCCCGGTCCGCGGATTCGTGCTCAGCACCCGCACGTGCGGGGTCACCAGCTGCAGCGCGTCCCGGTCCCCGGTGATCAGCCAGACGTCAAATCCGTCCGCCTCCGCCTGCCGGGCCAGCGTGCCCAGCACGTCGTCGGCTTCGTACGGCTCCAGGTCGTAGATAGGAATCCCCAACACCTCGAGCAGTTCCCGGATCCGCCCGAACTGCGCGACCAGCATGTCGTCGGGCGCTTCCCGGTGCGCCTTGTACGGCTCGTATAACTCATCCCGAAACGTCGGACCCGGCAGGTCAAACGCCGCCGCCGCGTGATCCGGCGACAACTCCTCGACCACCCGCAGCAGGATGTTCATGAAGCCGAAAACCGCGTTCGTCGGCTCGCCGCTCGAAGTGGCGAAGTGGCGCGGCACCGCGTGGTAGGCGCGATGAATCAACGACATCGCGTCCAGGATCACCAGGCGGGGGCGCTCGGAAGCGTCCATACTGATCAGTCTACGCGGCCCCTCATCGCAGCCCTGTGCAGCAGCGCTCCCCAACCGGATCCAATCGTCGCTGGACCCGCTCCCTGGCCGGCCAGATCGCCATCCTGGCCGCCGTCCCCACCGCCGCCGTCCTGCTCGCCGTCGCCGTCCTCACCCTTTTCCTCAACCAGCATTCCCGCCTCGAAACCCTCCTCCAGGCCGAAGCCGACCGCGCCCTCGCCCTCGCCACTCCCATTGAACGCGCCCTCACCGACACCCTCCGCACCAACTTGCGCTTCACGTCCACCACGCCGCCCAACCTCTTCCTCCACCGAACCACCGGCGCCCGACTCGCCCAACAACTCGACGAGGCCCTCCGGCCCCCGGCCACGGAAACCCTCCAGCAAGCCCGCGCCGCCGGCGCCCTCGCCCTCTCCAACGTCGTCCAGACCTCCAACGGCCAGTCCGCAGTCGTCGCCACGGTACCGGATGGCTCCGTCATCCGCCTCGGCGTCATCCAGGTCGCCTCGGAAACGGCTGAATCCCCCTGGCGCTCCCTCCTCCAGGACCTCATCCCCACCGCCCCCAACGCCACCCTCGGCCTCGTCGACGCCGCGGCCTACGTCGCCTTCCACCAGGACCTCGACCAGGCCGGTCGTTCCGTGACTTCCTCCGGCGAACCCGGCGATCCGCTCTTCCAAACCGCCTCCGGCGCCCTCCTCCGCGGTCCCATGGTCGGCACCCAGCGCATCACCGGCTTCGCCCCCCTCGGCGCCACCGGCTGGCGCCTCATCGTCGAACGTCCCTGGACGGCCGCCCTCGAAGCCTTCAGCGGCCCCGGCCCCCTCGTCCTTATCCCCCTCCTCGGCGCCGCCCTACTCCCTGCCGCCCTCATCGGCCTCACCGCCGTCCGCGCCACCCGCCGCCTGCGCGACCTCGCCCTGGCCGCCCGCCGCATCGCCGCCGGCGACTTCCGTCCCATCCCCACCGCCGCCCGCACCGGCGACGAGATCGAAGACCTCACCACCCAGTTCGAATCCATGGCCCGCCAGCTCCAATCCCTCTACGGTTCCCTCGAGCAGCGCGTCGCCGACCGCACCCGTGAGCTTGAAATCGTCGTCCGCGTCGCCCGCTCCATCACCCAGACCCTCGACGCCCGCGAAATCCTCCGGGTCAGCGCCGCCGAGCTGCCTCGCCACCCCCGCATCCAGGCCGCCTGGGTCCGCCTTTCGCCCACCCAGGCCGAGCAATTCGGCCTCGCCGCCACGCCCCCACCCGGCTGGGTCGACGCCGCCCCAACGGACCACCTCGAATCCACCGGCGGCCTCCACAGCCGCCCCGCGCCCGCCGGTGACTGGGTCCATTCCCTGCCGCTAACCGTGGCCGACGAACAGGGCGCCCTCCTCGTCCGCACCGCCGCCGCCGACGGCGACGAACTCTCCAACTTCCTCCTCACCGTCGCCGCCCAGATCGGCATCGCCCTTGAAAACGCCCTGCTCTACCGCCAGGGCCAGGCCCGCGCCGCGCTCGATGAACGCATGCGCCTGGCCCGCGACATCCACGACACCGTCGCCCAGAGCCTCACCGGCGTCATCGTCCACCTCGAAGCCCTGGAACAGACCGCCGGGGATGCCACGGCGGCCTCCGACCACCGCGCCCGCGCGCTCGACCTGGCCCGCGTCGGCCTCCGCGAAGCCCGCCTCTCCGTGCAGGGTCTCCGCGCCTCCGCCCTCGATGGTCAGGACCTGGGCGACGCCCTCGCCGCCGTCGTCGACCGCGCCGACGCCTCCGGCCAGGCCGCCGCGCGCTTCAGTCTCCAGGGCGATGCCGCCGGCGTCCCCGCGCCCATCGCCAGCGAGCTCCTGCGTATCGGTGAGGAGGCCCTGGCCAACGCCCTCCGCCACGCCTCGCCCCACCACGTGCTCACCAGCCTCCAGGTCACCCACAACGCCGTTCGCCTCGTTATCGAAGACGACGGCGCCGGCATCGACCCCACCGACACCAACGATTCCGGCTACGGCCTGCTCGGCATGCGCGAGCGCGCCGCGCGTCTGGGCGGCACACTCAGCGTCGAAAGCCAACCTGGCGAAGGCACCCGCGTGCAGGCCCACATCCCGCTCCAGCCGGCCGCCGACGACCCATGATCCGCGTCCTCATCGCCGACGACCATCCCATCGTCCGCGAAGGCTTCGGCGCCATCGTCAACGCCGAAGCCGACATCCAGGTCGTCGCCCAGGCCTCCAACGGCGTCGAAGCGCTCGAGCAGGCCGCCGAGGCCAACCCCGACGTCGCCCTCATGGACCTCCGCATGCCCGAAATGGGCGGTGCCGAGGCCATCCGCCGCCTCCGCCAGGCCAACCCCGACCTGCGCGCCATCGTCCTTACCACCTACGACGACGACGAGGCCATCTACGAAGCCATCCGCGCCGGCGCCCGCGGCTACCTCCTCAAGGACGTGCGTCCGAAAGACCTCGTCCGCGCCATCCGCCGCGTCCACGCCGGCGGCTCCCTGCTGCAACCGGTCGTCGTCGAACGTCTCCTCGACCGCCTCGGCCCCGAGGACGCCGACGACACTGTGCCTGTCGAAGCCCTGACCCCCCGCGAGCTCGAAGTCCTTCAGATCATGGCCCGCGGCGCCCGCAACCGCGACATCGCCCAGGAACTCGTCATCTCCGAACGCACCGTCAAAATCCACGTCGCCAACGTCATCGCCAAGCTCGGCGTCACCAACCGCACCGCCGCCGTCGTCCGAGCCATCGACCTCAACCTCATCGCCCACCGCGACAGCTAGCCACGAAGCAGTTCGGAGCGACGAGAAAGTCTCAGTCGGGGCTCGCTGGAGTACGCCCAGCCGGAAAGAGCGGCAAAGTAGAGATCTGGCTGGGGTTACGCTGAGTGGGCGTGGGTGCCAGCTGGGGCGGATCGCTATGCGACTCCCGCTAGCAGGCCGGGCGCACTACCGCCCCGCTGGCGCTCACGTACTCCGACTATACCGCAGCTGACCTCGAAAGCGGCCTGCCAGCAACCCTGCGGGCCATGCCGTGCATGAAGCTGCGTGACCAGCGACTGGCAGGGCTCCTCGAGGCACTATCCCTATCGCCCATTCCCGGCCCCCGGCCGAAACTCCCTCAACGACAACCGCCGCCCCTTCCCCTGCCGCCGCAAGTCCACCATCTCCGCCGCAATCGCAATCGCGATCTCCGCCGGCGTCCGCGCCCCGATGTCCAGCCCGATCGGCGCGTAGACCTTCTCGAACTGCTCCGGTCCGTACCCTTCCGCCAGCAGCGTTCCGTAGACAATGTGTACCCGCCGCCGGCTCCCGATCATCCCGATGTACGGCGCGGGCGAGCCCAGTAGCCGCCGCAGCGCCAGTTCGTCGAACCGGTGCGCTCGCGTCACCAGCACCACGTGCGTGCGCTCGTCCACCTCGAACTCGTCCAGGAACTCCTCGAACGGCCGCGCATGAACCTCGTCCGCCGTCGGAAACCGCTCGCGGTTGGCAAAGTCCTCGCGCTCGTCCACCACGATCGTCTCGAACTGCAGCACCGAGGCCAGTTGCGCCAGCGGCACCGCAATGTGCCCTGCCCCCACGATCAGCAACCGCGGCGTCGCCATGATTGGATCCAGCAGGAACCGCGCATACACCCGCGCGCGGCGCGACACCGGCTGGCCCGCCGCGTCCAGGTTCACCGCCCGCGGATGCCCTGAGGCCAATGTCTCCGCCGCCAACCGCGCCAGCGCTTCGTCGATCCCCGGCGTCGCCACGGCTTGCGACAGACCTTCGCCTGGCTCGTAGATCGCCCGGATGCCAATCTCGCCGGTTTCCACACCCCGTGCACCGACCAGGTGCACGAACACGATGGCCGCCCGCCTTGCCAGCGCCTCCTGGGCCGCCGCCACCGCGGCGGCGCGGTCGATCACGGGCTGATCAGGGGAGCGCTGCTCCAGGACTCCAGCAGCACCTCCAGCGTACCGCCGCACACGTCGCCCTCGCCCTTGATGTCGTCGATCAGGTCGATCTCCAGCGCGCGCGGCCGCCCGTCCGCCAGCACCCGGATCGCCTCCGCCCGCACGTCCGCCTCCACGCAGCCGCCCCCCACCGTTCCCCAGGTGGACCCGTCCCTGAAGAACAGCATGCGCGCGCCGATATCCTGCGGTGTCGACCCACGGCTCGACACCACCACCGCCGAGGCCACCCGCTCACCCTCGCCGGTCCGCGCGGCTATCTGCCGGAAGTACTCCTCCATATCGCAGCGATTCTATCGCCGCATCCAGGGCCAGCCGCAGCGACGTATCTTCGGAGACTCAGGCCAGCACAGTCACCACGGAGATTCCTCATCGTCGACCAACGATTCGTCCGCGGTTCATGGGAGGACGACGACCACGCCCGCCAATACGTCGACGCCGTGACCTCCGTCGGACTGTGGCAGTCCGAGCGGCTGTTAATCGACAGATACGTACCGCAGGACGGCGCGGTCCTCGACATCGGCTGCGGCGCCGGACGGACCACATTCGGCATCTACGAGGCCGGCTATCGCCGTGTCACCGGCTACGACCTGTCCGCCGCCATGATCGCCGAGGCCCGTCGCATCGCCGCGGAGCGCTCCCACCCCATCTCCTTCGACATTGGCGATGCGGAATCCATGCCCTACGACGACTCGAGCTTCGACGGAGCCCTGTTCTCCGCCCAGGGGTTCATGTGCATCCCCGGCCGCGCGCGCAGGCTGCACGCGCTGCGCGAGGTGCGTCGCGTGCTGCGACCCGGCGCTCACTTCGTCTTCACCACCCACGACCGCGCGTCACCCCGTTTCCTGAAGTTCTGGCGCGAGGAGAGGGCTCGCTGGGATCGCGGCGAGCAGGACGCCCGCCTTCTCGAGTTCGGTGACCGCCTGATCCCCGACTCGGGCTTCGTCACTTACATCCACATCCCGGCGCAAACCGAAGTCACCAGGCTCATAGCCAACGCCGGCTTCATCCTCGTCGAGGACAGGCTGCGCTCTGAGCTGGCGGCTGAGTCCAAAGCAATCCGCAAGTTCAGCGCCGAGTGCCGCATGTGGGTCGTCAGGCGGCCCCCGGAACGCGCCTGAGTCAGACCGTTCGCCAATCGAGTCACGGTGTCGCCGCTAGGCGCGGGAAACCTAAAAGAACTGCCGAATGAAGTCCGCCCCCTGCACCCCTACCGCCGCAAACCCAATGTTCTTGATCAACCTGCCCGCCCACGAGGCCACGAAGAACTTCCACCACCCCAGCCGTGCCGCGCCGGCAACAGTCCCCGCCAGGTCGAAGAACGGGTTCGGCAGGGCCGCGATGGCAAAGATCACCAGCAGCCCCCACCGCTTGATCCAGGCTTCCACCCGCTGATAGGACTTCCGTCGCTGGATCCACTTCGAACCGGTCACGCCCAACAGGTACGACACCATTTCGCCCGCCACCTGTCCCGTGGTCCCCACCAGCACCGGCCCCCACACGTTGTCGAATGCCACGGCGAACACGGCGATGGACGCCCAGCCGAACCCGGGTAGCATGAATAACGCGCCCGACTGCACCGACACCAGAAACAGCGCCAGGTATGCCGGTCCGGCGTTCTGCCGAATCTCCTCCGCGTACGGGATTGCCGCCAGGCTGACGCCGGTCACCACCACCAGCGACGCCACCTGCAACCAGAAGACGCGCTTGTCTACGACCGCGGGTCCCCGCCCGCCGGTTTCGGCGGGCGGGAGGCTATCGGCCGGGGCGCTTGACGGGTCGGTTTCGATCTGCATGCTGTGGGGCGCGACGTGCGCGCCAGTCCCATAGTCTCGCGGTTATGCCTGAGTTGCCGGAAGTTGAAACGATCCGCCGCGAGCTGGACTCCTCCATCGTAGGACGAAACGTCCGGCGTGCGACAGTCCTCGACCCTAAACTCACCCTCGACCTGCCGCTCCAGGAGTTCGAATTGCGCCTCATCGGCCAGCGCGTCGAGGGTGTTGACCGCCGCGGCAAGTACCTCGTGCTGCGACTCACCGACCGGATCCTCGTCTTGCACCTCATGATGAGCGGCCGCGTCCACCTCCGCCCCGCCGACGCGATTCAGCCGCATACCCGACTGGTCCTGGCCTTCGACCGCGACCCCGCTCTCCACTTCGTCGACGTTCGCCGCTTCGGCCGCGCCTGGGCGTTGGACGAAGCCGACCTGCCCTTGGTCATTGGCGGACTTGGCCCCGAACCCCTGGGAAGCGAATTCGACTGGCGCACGCTCCGTGACGCCTTCCGCGACCGCACCGTTACCGTCAAGTCAGCCCTGCTTGACCAGCGCACCGTCGCAGGCGTCGGCAACATCTATGCCGACGAGGCCCTCTTCAGCGCCCGCATCCACCCCGAGGCGCCCGTCGACAGGGTTTCCATCCCCAAACTCAAGGCCCTCGCCACGGGAATCGTCGAGGCTCTCGAATCAGGTATCGCCAACCACGGAACCTCGTTCAGCACCTTCGAAACCAGCCGCGGCGCCCCCGGCGGCCACCAGGACCACCTCCAGGTCTTCCGCCGCACCGGCCAACCCTGCCCCCGCTGCGCCCGCCCCATCCGCCGCATCGTCGTCGGCCAGCGCAGCACCCACTTCTGCTCGTTCTGCCAACGCCGACCTCGAGGGGTATAGGGGCCTCAATCAGGTCGCTGAAGCCGCCGCCTGTCCGTACTCGTTGCTCGGATCCCGATAGACGGAGTGGTAATGCGAGCCCCCGCCGCCGAGTCGCCCCTCGGTCGAAAACTCAATGATCAGCGAGGGTCCCTGCATCCGGAAATAGATCGGCCCGCCGTCCGCCTCGCCATGCCAGGCAAAGTGCAGGTCGTCCAGTTCGTCCCGAATCTCATCCATCCGGGCCTGCGCGCTCGCCGCATCCAGCACACCCACCCACAGCCCAATGGCGTCCAGCAGCACCTGCTGCTGGTCCGGGCTCCAGTCCCCCGCGGCGGCGCCTTGAATCTCGGGAACTATGCCGTCGCGTCCCGCCCCCGTCTGCACGCCGTTCGGCCGGCTCGCAAGCGTGGCCGTCGCACGGGCATCCGCATCCAGCGCGTCGATCACCGCGCGTCCCGCGTTCGCGAACGAATCAAGCGGCGCCACCGTCGCATTGCCATGCACAAACGTCGCCGGCTCTATTCCCAGGAAGGTCGGCGACAGGTAACTCCGACCGTCCGCCACCGTCACGTTCACCGCCAGGTGATGTCCCCCGAACTGCCAGCCCCACGGCATCAGATCCGACGGCTCGCTAAAAAACGCCAGCCAGTAGTTCTCGGCGCTGAACCGCGAGCGGTCCCCGCCGCGCGACTCCGCCAGGGCGTCCTCCGCCCGCACGATCCCCGTCACCACCTCGTATCCCGCCGGGCTCAAAGCCACCGCCAGGAAGTGGTGCAACGCGTCCGTTTGCTCCAGGTCCAGGTCGCCAATCCGCACTCCGTTCCGCTCAAATCGCACCGAACCCGGCGGCAGATTGGACCAGTTCGACCGACGCGAATCTCCCAACTCCAGCACCGCCGTCACCCGCTGCTCACTGCTCAGCGACTCGAGAAACGCCGTGGCTGCGTTGACTGCCGGCGAGTCTGGCTCAACGGTCGCCACTGCCTCCGGCGTCGAGTCCGGCACTGCACCCAGGGAATGGCTGGGCGCCGTCTCGCTACCGCACCCGACCAGCACCACGGCCGCCAGTGCCACGGCCACCGCAACCAGCCTGCTGCTTCCCATACCTCAGGCTAACCGCTCCGCCCCAACCTCCCCCGGCGCTCTTGACGCAACCCGCAGCGTCCGCTCCCCCCGATACGTCACCTGCCCCGGCCCCGCCCCGCGAATCGGTCGCACCCGACGCCGCTGCGTCACGTCCACCTCCACCGTCGCGTCGTCCCGCGCGGCGCTCAGGTGCGCCGCAATCGACGCCGCCTGCTCGATCACCAGGTCCGGCGCTTCGCCCGCGGGACACCGCAGCAGCACGTGCGCCCCCGGCACACCCCGCGCGTGCAGCCACAGGTCGTCCGGCGCCGACTCGTGAAACGTCAGCCGGTGATTCTCCGCCGCCGTCCGACCCGCCCGCAGCTGGCACGTCCCCAGCGTCCACCGTGACGCCGCAGGCACGGACCGTTGCCTGGCGCTCGATTTGCCGTACCCCGCCTCCGCCAGCGTCGTCTCCAGCGCCTGCCGCACCCCGGGCGACTCCGCCCGCGCCAGGTCGTCCGCCGCCTGCCGCAGAAACCCCAGTTCCAGCTCTGTTCGCCGCATCCGAACCGGAGTCTCCCGCGCCGCCGTCCGCCGGTCCTTGGCCTGCGTGAAATACCGCTGCGCGTTCTCCACCACCGACCGCCGCGGATCCAACTCGATCGTCCGCCCCTCGTGCTCGAACTCCCGCGTCCCCGCCGGCAATCCGTGCCCGAACGCCAGCAACGCCTCTCCGGCCGCCTGCAACTCGTCGGCCGCCGCGCTGCTCTCCAGCTCAGCCTTCAGGGCCGCCAGTCGCCTGGTCGCTCGCTCCATCGCCGACGTAATCACCTGCTCCAACCGTTCCTCACGTGCGTCCCTGGCTGGTGGCGGCGTCGCCGTGGCGGCGTCAAACCGCTCCAGCGCCTCGCTGATTGAGTCCACCGCCACCGAGGGCTCATCGAACTGTGTCAATTCGTATGGCGCGAACGCCCGCCAGCCGTCCGCGCCCGGAACCAACGACGGCCGCCACTCGCCTCGCGCCGCGTCCGACTGGATCGTTCCCAGCCCCTGCAACACCGGCGCCCAATCGCTCACGCCGTCGGCGGGCGCCCCCGCCGCATACCCCGTGCGCGCCAGCGCCTCCCGCGCCAGCGTCGGACTCACCGCCCGCACACCCCGCACCAATACCCGCCAGGCCGACCCGCCCTGTGCACTGCTCCGGCGTAAATCCTCCGGGTTCACCCCTGCCAACTCCGGGAGATTCAGCGCCGCCGGCTGTTCGTACCGCGCGCCCGGCTGAATTCGCCGTCGCCTTTCCCCGCCGCGAACCCGCCGCAGGGCGTCATGAATCCGTCCGTCCTCGTCCACCAGCAGCAGATTCGTCTGTCGACCGATGAACTCCACGATCAGGCGTGTCCGCACCGCTTCCGGCATCTCCGGCCCCTGCAACGCAAATGCCAGATCGAGAATCCGCTCCGCCGGCGGCTGCGCGATCTCCACCAGCCGCGCCCCCCGCACCCACTTCCGTGCCAGCAGCAGCAACGGGCTCGCCGCCTGCGTGCTCGCCCGCGGCCACTGCCGCGCAAACCGCACTCGCGGCCTGTCCGCATCCACGTCCACCAGCAGGAAGTGGCGTTCCTGGTGCCCGTAGATCTCGATTGCCAGCGCACCTGGCTTGGGCGACGCCACCCGCTGCACGCGCCCGCCCAGCGCCCGGTCCTCGATCTCCGACCGGACCGCCGCCAGTGTCAGCGCGTCAAAATTCACCCGCGGCTCCGGGCTCCGGCAGTACGTGGAACGGCTCCGGCGTGGGCTCGCTGATCCACCGCGCCGCCGCCTCCGCCGACACCCGGAGTGACTCCCGCAGGTCGCCGGTGGCCCGATAGGCGCTGAACAATACCGCCGCGAACACGTCCCCCGTCCCCGTCGGATTTCGCATCGGCCGCTCGACGACCGGGAACCGCAGCCAGCGCCCGCCCTCATGCGCCTCAATCGTCCCGGCGCCGTCCGTCAACACCCCCACCGGCGATTTCGCCAGCAGCGTCTTGGCCGTCTCGACGTCCCCTGCCAGGTCTTCGGTACTGAGAACGCTTACGTCGGCCGCCCCAAACGCCTGCGCCGCCGACCGCGGCAAATCCACCCGCACGTGCCCGCGCTCGTCCACCCGCCGCAGCAACCCCTGCCCCGTCAGTGCCACAAAGTCCCGGCCCGCCATCGCCTTCACCACCGCCGGCCCCGTCTCTCGCAGAATTGGCCCCAGGTGCACGATCTCAGCCTCCGGCGCCAACTCCTCCACCTCCGGCGCCCCCAGCCGCGGCGCCCGCGCATGCACCAGCTGCGTCCGACCCTCGGGCAGGTAAATGTTTGAAAACGTCGCTGACGCATCCGCCGACCCCGCGCGCCACTCGATTTCAGGAACCTCGGCCGCCAGCCGCCCTGCATCTCCGCGCGGCAGACGCGAGGCCACCACCACCCGATACCCCAGCGCCGCGGCCGCCCGTCCGCTGTAATACGCCGTCCCGCCAAACGTCGAACCGGCCGGCGTCAGGTCTGTCGTGACATTGCCGAGCAGCAGGTACAGCGGCCACTCGGGCTCGACGGTCATGCGCCCCTGGCGGTCAGGCCCTGGGGCTGATAACGACGCGGCGCTCGTCGCCCTCGCCGATGCTGTACGTCCGCACATCCTCGTCGTCCGCCAGCGCCACGTGCACCAGCCGCCGCTCGTTGGCCGGCATTGCCTCCAGCGTGATCGGCTCCTGCGTGTCCCGAACTTCGTCGGCCAGAGTTTCCGCCAGTTCAGCCAGCTGATCCGCGCGCCGCTGCCGGTAACCGTTCACGTCCACGATCACCCGGCACGGCCGGCCCAGCCGGCGCCCCAGCATCAGGTTCACCAGGTACCCGAACGCGCGCAGCGTCTCGCCCTGTCGCCCGATCAGCCGTCCGAAGTCGTCGTCGCCCACGATGTTGTAGGCCAGGGGATCCTCGGACACCAGGTCGAAGTCCGCCATGAATCCCATGCGGTCCAGCAGGCTCTCAATCAGATCCTCGGCCTCGTTCTCCAGGTCCTCGCCGGACTCCAGCAATTCCCCGCGCGGACGCCGTGTCGGGCGCGCCACCGGCTCTTCCTCGGCCTCGGGCTCTTGCTCGTCCGCTGGCTCTTCCTCGGTCGCCGCGGGCGCCTCGGATTCCGCCGTAACCGCTGCGGCATCCTCCGCCGCTGGCTCCTCGTCCAGCACCTCGGCTTCGGGCGGCTCGGCCTCCGGCACGACCTCCTCGGGTTCCTCGTCCTCGCTGTCATCCTCTTCCGAGTACGGTCGGCTGCGCACCGTCACCCGCACCCGCGCGTCCTCGCGGCCCATGCCCAGCACCCCGCGCGACCCTGAACTCAGCACCTCCACGTCAATCTCATCCAGCGTCACGTTCAGTTGCAGGAGCGCGCGCTTCACCGCGTCCTCAACCGTACCGCCGGTCACGATCACGCCATTGCCGGAATTGTTAGCCACCGCGTCTCCTTCGTCGCCGTCGGCGGCGTGGTCTAGCTGCCGCCGCGGGCTTGGACTCGCTTTCCTTCTCCTGAGCCTCCGCCTTCGCCGCTTCCACCTTCGCGTGATGTTCCCCCATCACGTCGCGCGCGATCGGCCAGTGGGCGGGAATCAGCCTCCCGGTGCCCGTGGTGAAGTATTGCTGAACGATCGCAATAATGCTGGAAATCACCCAGTACACCACCAAGCCCGCCTGGAATGTCCAGGCAAACACCACCACGATGATCGGCATGAACTGCATCACCCGGTTCATTGTCGCCGCCTGCCCCGTCGCCGTGCTCGATGCCATCATCCGCGCCTGGATCAGCTGGAACCCCCCGGCCAGCAATGCCAGCACCGAGATATAGAACCCGCCCGACGCAAACAGGTCAAAGTTCGCTGGTAGCCGGGTAAAGCCCGCCACCTGGGCCGCTTCCTGCCCCTGGCCGCTGTTCCACCAATCGCGCAGGTATGCCTTCGTTGAGTCCGTCGCCGGACCCCAGTAGGCATACACATTCCGCGCCAGCGCATATCGACCGTCGGCCAGCACGTCCGCCACGGCCGGATAGGCCCGATCGGCGCCGCGGGACTCGATGTTCAGCATCCGGATGTCGTCCGTCCGCATGGGTGGTGAGACACCTAACGATCCCGGCTCGGCCCGTAGTGCGTTGAAGTAGTCGTCCACGCTGTTGTGCTCGCGGATCGGTGCTCGAATCGGATCGCCATTCAGGACAACCCGTTCCAGCAGCCCCGGAGCGCTCAAGTCGTCCTTGAGCCCATGCAACACGATCGGCCCGACTCCCGCGTCCACGTCCGCCCAATTCACAATCTCTCCGCGCAGAATGCCTTCCACCTGGTCCACCGTCAGCCGCGTGGCCGCTCGGTCCCGTTCCACCAGGAACGCCGCCGCCTGCACCAGGCGCGTTTCACCCGTGCCCGCGGGCATCTGACTCAGGTCTGCCTCGTCGTCCAGGAAAATCGCCGCGGCGCTGCCGTCGCTCAGGGCTGCAATCGCTGCCTCTGCGTCCACGACGTCCGTGCGGAACTGGTAGTTGGCCGCGAACTGTGTGAACGAAACGGCCAGCGAGGACTCCAAGGGTGTCGGCAGTTCCGTGGTGGCAATCACCACGTCCACGGGCTCGGTGGGGGCGGCGTCCCCGACGATCTGAATGGTCGAGTCCTCCCGCGCCAGGTTGAACCACAGGAACTGCTCATTCAGCAGGCCACGACTGCTGAGCGTCAGGATCCCCCCGTACAGGGCTAGAAGGACCGGCAGCTGGATGAAGATCGGCAGGCACCCCGCCATTGGGTTGACGCCGCGTTCCTTGTAGAGCTTCATCGTCGCTTCCGAGACCGCCTGCCGGTCCCCCTTGAAGCGCTTACGAATATTTTCCAGTTCCGGCTGAATCAACTGCATCTTGCGCTGCGACGTGATCTGCTTCAGCGTCAGCGGAATCATCAGCAGCCGGATCAGGACCGTGAACAGCACGATCGCAATCGCGTAGCTGCCCACCGCGTCGTGAATCAGCGTCAACGCGTCGCTCAGCGGGTCGACGGCCCACGTCTGCCAGGTGTTGGGGATAGCTTCCATTGGTCGGCCGCATCCCTACGGGACGGGGTCGTAGCCTCCCGCGTGCCAGGGATGACAGCGTGCAAGCCGCCGCACGGACATCGCGGCTCCACGCAGGACCCCATACCGCTCGATCGCCTCGTGCGCGTACTGCGAACAGGCCGGCTCGTACCGGCACACCGACCCGAATGCCGGAGACACCCAGCGCTGGTAGACGCGAATCAACCAGAGTGCCGTGGGCGTCATTCGGCCAGCCGAGCCTGAGATTGGCGCAGTCCACGCCGTACCGCGTCGGCCAGTTCGTCTGAGGACGAGTACACGGCCCGTGCTCGTGGCAGGGCCACGATGTCCAATGCGCTGGGCAGTTCAGCAAGCTGACAGCGCAACGCCTCCCGCACTCGCCGGCGCAGCCGGTTGCGCCGCACGGCCGATCCGAATCGCTTCGAGACTGGCACCGCAACCCGAGGCGCCGCAGAGGCACCCGGCATTGCGAACACCACGATCGAACGCGTCACAGCCTTGGCGCCACGCGAACGTACGCGTGCGATATCGCCAGCCCGGCGGAGACGGTTCCGGCGGTTCATGTGTTGAGGACCGCGACGGGAGGCGACGCGGGTCAGACGGTCAGGCGCTTGCGGCCCTTCCGCCGCCGCCGGCGGAGGATCGCGCGACCGCTGCGTGTGGCCATGCGGGCACGGAAACCGTGCCGGCGCTTACGTCGTCGAACCTTGGGTTGGTATGTTCGTTTCATAGCTGGTCGCGGCTTCCTCGGACGCCGCAGGCCTTGAGTGTATCACCGGCTGGTTCTGCTCCGCGTGTCCAGCCCTGGTCCGGTGCGATGCCACTTTGGCGCCCACGTCACGTTCCGCTCAGTGTGCTAGCGTCCCACGTTCACCGCCTCGGCAGCGGATATGGTCAAATCCCCAACCCTCGTCTATCGCTGGTCGGCGGTTCCGCGTCCCAAATCCTGGCGTAAGGCCCGCCGCACGGTCTACGAGTTCCTCAGATTCGCCGCCGCTACGCTTGACTGGCCCGTTGGTCGGGTCATGGTCGGTCGCGGCGGTGGCCACCCCTCCCTGATCGTCGAGTTCGCGTTTAAGCGCACGGCCGACTTCGAAGCCGCCTGGGACCGCATGTCCACCGATCCGCACAGCGGGGCTCTGTGGTCCAGGCTGGCTCCGCTCCTGCACGACTCCACGGTGCGCCGCGAGCTATTTGCCGTGCAGTACGCCAGGGTCGGAACCACCGATCGCTAGCCGGCGATGACGCGAAATTCCGAAACCCTTGGTGCGGGAATCATCGGGGCCGGCGGCATTGCCCGCGGCGCCCACCAGCCGGGATTTGCCGCCCATCCGAATGTCGAAATCGTGGCCGCCGCCGACCCGCTCGCAGGCCGCGCCGCCGAATTCGCCCGCGACTTCGACATCCCGCATGCCTACACCGACTACCGCGACCTGCTTGCACGAGATGACGTGGACGTCGTGTCCGTGGGCACCCCGCCCTTCGCCCACGCCGAGGCCACGATCGCGGCCCTGGAAGCCGGCAAGCACGTCTTCTGCGAAAAACCCATGGCCATGAACGCCCACGAAGCCCAGGCCATGGCCGATGCGGCCGAGCGGGCGGGACGCGTCCTCGCCATCGACTTTCAGACCCGCTTCAGCCGCGACGCCCGGCGCGCCCACGAGTTGGTCGCCGGCGGTCACCTCGGCGAGCCCAATTTCGCCCGCGCCACCATGCTTCGGCAGGCCGGCGTCCCCACCTGGGGCACCTTCACGTCCAAGGCCGCCAACGGCGGCGGCGCCCTCATCGACATCGGCGTCCACGCGCTTGACCGCGCGCTATACGTACTTGGCCATCCCACGCCTCTCAGCGTCTGGGGCGCCATTGGCCGGCCCTTCGGCAACCGCGCCGGCGTCACCAACCGCTGGGGTTCCTGGGACACCTCAAACTACGACGTTGACGACTACGCATTCGCAGGCATCCGCTTCGAGGGCGACCTGATCCTGCTGCTGGAGTGCTCCTGGATCCTCCGCATCGGCCAAAGCGTCGAACGCCTCGTCGTCTCCGCCGCCGACGGCGGTCTCGAAATCAGCCCCCTTCGCGTCTTTCACGACCGCGACGGCTTCCACAGCACCGAGACCTACGATACGAGTGGGGAAACCAGAAAAGAGCACGTGATTTCCGTCGCGGACTTCATTCACGCCGTCCGCACGGGCGGCCAGCCCACCGTCACCGCAGCACAGGGCGTCATGGTCACGCGCATCGTTGACGCGATTTACCGCTCCGCCGAAGAACGAACCGAAGTCCCGCTGAACTAAGCCTGACGCCGCCCTAGCCGCGCTCCGCCATCGGCGTGACTGCGCGGTCCATGTGGCCGACGTACTCTGCCCTGGGGCGGATGATCCGGTTGTTGCCCTGCTGCTCCAGCACGTGAGCGGTCCAGCCACTCATCCGGCTGATAGCGAAAATCGGCGTGAACAGGTCGGGCGGAATCCCCAGCGAGGCGTATACCGTCGCCGCGTAGAAGTCCACGTTGGAGTTCAGGTTCTTCTCCCGCAGCATCACAGCTTCCATGACCTGCGAGGTCTCAAACCACTCAGCGTGTCCGGAGGCGGGCGCCAGTTCTCGCGCGATCTCGCGCAGCACGGTCGCTCGCGGATCGGCCGTGCGGTACACCGCGTGACCGAACCCCATTACCAGCTCGCGCTTGGCCAGCTTGTCCATCACCCAAGCCTCGGCTTCCTCGGGAGACGTTACCTGCAACAGCATTTCAAGAACAGCCTGGTTCGCCCCGCCATGCAGCGGACCGCGCAACGCGCCAACAGCCCCGGCGATGGCCGAGTGCATGTCGGTCAGCGTGGCAGCGATCACCCGCGCGGCGAACGTGCTGGCGTTGAATTCGTGGTCCGCCTGCAGCACCAGCATGACGTCAATCGTGCGCGTCGCCTCGGGCTTAGGCGCTTCACCGAGATAGGTGGCCAGGAATGACTCGGCGATCGAACCGTCTGGAGGGTCGAGGGGATCGCGCCCCTCCAGCAGGCGACCGGCCTGCGCCACGATGTTGGGCGTTTGCGCCAGCAGCCGCACGGCCTTCCGCTCTGCGGCTTCCAGCGAGTCGTCCCCCTGGTCGGGATCGAAGCTGCCCAGCATCGACACGGCCGTCCGCAGGGCAACCATCGGGGTCGAGTCGCCGGGCAGCGACGCCAACATGTCCATTACGGGCCCCGGCAAGTCGCGGGACTCATTGAGCTGATTGGTCAGCGCGTCGAGCTGGCTACGGGTCGGCAACTCGTCATGCCACAAGAGGTAGGCAACCTCCTCAAATGTGGTCTCGGCCCCGACCAGGTCGGCAATGTCGATACCGCGGTAGGTCAACCGGCCGACTTCACCGTCGACTGAACTCAGTGCCGACCGGCCGGCAACGACCCCTCGCAGGCCGCTCTCTTTCGCTGCCATCAACGTCCCTCCTCGCGAATCGTCGGTTCAACGCACTTCCGGCAGGCCAACATCGGCGGCGCCGAGCGGCCTGCGGCGCGGAGGGCGCAATGGCGCGCAGCCGCGCCGACAGCCATTGTAGGCGATGAACGGCCAGCCGCCCTCGGCCGGCTTACAGCGTCGGCTGCGCCGCGTCCCAGCCCAACCGTTGCTCCACCGCCGCGGCGAATCCGAGTGTCACCCCATCTGCCAGCCGCGGCCCCACAACCTGCATCGCGACCGGCAGTCCGTCCGCCGTCAGCCCGGCTGGGACGCTCACCGCCGGCTGGCCCGTCATATTGAACGGATACATGTGCTGGAACCAGCGTTCGACCCAAGAGTCGGGCGCGTCCGTGACGCCGGTAACCGGGTCCACCGACAGTGGCGGTTGCAGCAGCGCAGGTGTCATCACCACGTCGAAATCGTGGTACACGCGCTCGAACGCCGCCCACACTTCGCGTCGGTCCGCCTCGGCAGCCAGGAAGTCGGTCGCGCTGATCCGATGCCCATGTTCCACCCGAGCGATCAGCGTCGCGTCCGAAAGACGCCGCATGTCCTCCAACCGGTCGCCAACGTTGAGCGCCAGCGACGCGTCGAACAGCGTCGCCCACGACTCGATCCAGTCGTCCAGGAATGGTTCCATCTCGGTCACCGCGAAACCGTCGGCCGCCAGCGCTTCCACCGCCGCGCGGCACGGCTGCAAGACTTCTGGATCGGCCTCCGCCTGGCCCAGCTGCGGCGCCCATGCGATCCGCCCCGACTCGGGTGGACGGCTGGCGATCTCCGTGTAGCTCAGGCCTTCCGGCGGCAGCGACGCCGGATCCGCGTGATCCTGCGCGGCAATCACGTCCAACAGCAGCGCCGTGTCGGCCACCGAGCGCGCCATCGGCCCCAGGTGCGACATCGGCGCAAACCCGTGCCGCAGCGGCGCGTGCGGCACGCGGCCCAGCGTCGGCTTGTGCCCGACCACCCCGCAACACGCGGCGGGAATGCGGATCGAGCCGCCCCCATCCGTGCCCAGGGCCAGCGCAACTTGCCCGGCCGCCAGTGCGGCCGCCGAGCCGCTGCTTGAGCCTCCTGGCGTATGACCGGCGGACCACGGATTGCGTGTTGCCGGGCCGAGCGGACTGTGCCCAAAGGCCAGGTGTCCAAACTCCGGCATGGCGGTCATGCCCACAATTACCGCGCCTGCGGCCCGCAGCCGAGCAACCGCCGGTCCGTCAGACGGCTCGCGGTTGCCCTTCAGCAGGAGCGACCCGGCCTCGCGCGGCAGTCCGGCCACGGCCACCTGCTCCTTCACGCCCACCGGCACACCGGCCAGCGGGCCAAGCTCGTCTCCGCGCGCGCGGGCCGCGTCCAGTGCCGCGGCTGTGGCACGGGCGCCGTCGGTGTCCACGTGGCGAAAGGCGCGTAAGGAACCGTCGGTGGCGGTTATCCGCTCAAGCGCAGCCTCTGTAACCTCGCGAGCGCTGACCTGGCGTTCACGGACGGCACCGGCAATCTCCCCTGCGGATGCGAAGGGAATGTCGCCGAGGTCCACGCTCCGTCTCCTCGCCAGGCCCCCTACCGGTCCGGCGCGATGAGCGGGATGGCCGTAACCGTAGTGTCAGCCCGTGCGGTCGGAACAGTTCCGGGATTCAGAATCACGTCATCCGGATTGGTTTCGTCGTAGTAGCCCGGCAGATGCGGAATCGCCCGCACGTACCACACGAGTTCCCAAATCTCTTGCTGCGTTGTCCGCGAGCCGTATTCCGGCATGTCGCCGCGTCCCGCGGAGATCTTGTAGAAGATCTCGCCGTCAGTCTGATTCTGGACGTTGGGGTGCGAGAAATTGCGTGGGCGGGGAACCAGAAGTTGGTACTGCGGACCGTAGCCGTCGGCCAGGAACCCATGGCATTTGGCGCAGGTGAACAAGTACTGCTCGCGGGACCGCGTCAGCACGTCCACGTTGAACTCAACCGGATTCTCAACGCCAACGAACTCCGCCGGCACCACCCATTCCTCGATTTCCTGGCGCAGGCCCAGCGATGGCAGCCAGGTAAAGAGCCAGAACATGCCGCCAAGCAGTAAGACCAAAATGACAATGGTGGTGTCGGTGACCGCCGAACCGCTACGTTCCACGCGTGCGCCCCTGTGCGTTCCGCACCGGGCGGAAGCGGCGTGATGTTACCACCGGCTAGCTGGCCGCCACGGCCGATGTGGTCCGATTCTGACGTCCGAGCGCCTGCCGCAAGAAGGCGTTGACCCGCACGGCGTACTCGCCAAGCCGCTGAGAAAACGCGCCTACGTGACCAACCTGTGCCGGCTGCCAGATCACACGCGGCTCCCCCGCCGCCTCATAGAGCTCGCGTCCGACCTCGGCCGGCACATAGCGGTCAGACTCCCCGTGAATGACGAACACGGGTCGCGGGCTAATGCGCCCAATCTCGTCGGCCGGGTTGACCTGCCCTGGATCGACGCCGCTGAATAGTCGCGCGAACAGTTGCACCGGGCCGGCGAAGGGAAACGCCGGAACCCTCAGGAACGCCTCGAACGACTGATCCGTGGTATCCAGCAGGCGCGCATAGGACGACTCGGAAACTACGGCTGCGATTCGAGGGTCCCGGGCCGCCGCCATGATGGCCGCCGCGCCGCCCATCGAGTCGCCGATAACAGCGATCCGTCGCGGATCGACTCCAGGTAGACCAACGACCATGTCCACGGCCGCGATCAGATCGTCGACTTCACGCGCCCCAAGCGTCACGACACCCGGATCGCTGAGGCCATGTCCGCGAAAGTCAAAAATGAACACGCTGAACCCCAGACGCCGCAGCATGTTGCCCTTGCCCAACATGTCGCGGTGGGTACTTGCGATGCCGTGCGACACGATTACAGTGCCCTCCGGATCGATCACGGGGCCGTACCAGGCTGCCAGACTCGCTCCATCGCGAGTCGGCACGTCCAGGCGCAGCCAGCCCACGTCGTTGTCCAGCCGCGAGTTCAGGTCAGTTGCCTGCGGTGGGTGCGTGAGAAACCAGGCCGTGAGCGCGGATAACGTCAGAAAACCCAGCACGCCGAGCGCCATCAGGCCAATTCCGATCCGCAGGACCAGGTGCCGCAAGCGCACGCGCCGGCGCGGCAAATACATCGGCAGCCGGCCCGGCCGCCGCCGGTGCATTCCCTGGTAGATCGACGCCATCAGCCCTTGCCTTCGTGCGACGCGCTGGCCGCGCGCCGGGCAGGATGTGCAGTACACGATGTCACACTGCGAGCAACCTCGCCGTGAGGAATCTGCCGTATGACTGTGCTCGAGTTCGGACCTAAGGACCTCAAGACGCGCGCGCTCGGCATTGACGAAGCCCGCATGCTGGACGCCGTCATGCGTCAATCGCTGGGCGTGCGAGCAGGCGAGCGTGTGCTGGTGGTCACCGACCCACCCAGGCGCTCGCTTGGCAAGCTGTTCGCGCGCGGCGCTCTCCGCGCCACCGACAGCGTTCGACTTCTGGTCATGCCGGAAGCCGACGACCACGGTAGCGAGCCGCCGCCACAGGTTGCCGCAGCCATGGCTGCGGCTGACGTGTGCTTCCTGCCCACCAGCAAGTCCCTCAGCCACACGCACGCGCGTCAGGACGCCAGCGCCGCCGGCGCACGTGTCGCCAGCATGCCGTCCATCACCTACGAGATGGCGATGCGCACGCTGCGAGTGAATTACCGCGACATCGCACGCACGTCCGAGGCGCTGGCGGTCCTACTCAGCGCGGCCGATTCCGTACGCCTTACCGCCCCCGGGGGCACCGACCTGTGCCTGGACCTGAAGGGACGTACGGGCTTTGCCGATACCGGTGTCTTTACCGCGCCGGGCGCCTTCGGCAACCTGCCGGCGGGCGAAGCCTTCATCGCGCCCCTGGAGGGCCGCGCCCGGGGTACTTTGGTCTTCGACGCCGCACTTCCGGTTGACGATCCGGAGGACGCCCTGGCTGAAGAGCCTATGGTCATCACGGTCAGCGACGGTCTGGCCCGTCAGATCACGGGCCCCGGAGCCCGGGACTTGCAGTCCGTCATCGACCGACTGGGTGACGACGCTCGCAACATCGCGGAACTCGGCATCGGCACCAATCCCGCGACACGGATCAGTGGCAACGTCCTCGAATGCGAGAAGGTGGTTGGCACGGCTCACGTCGCCCTGGGCAACAGCCTCCACATCGGGGGCGCAACCGACGTTCCCTTTCACAGCGATGGCGTTATCAACAAGCCCACGATCCTCGCTGGCGACACGCCGCTCATCGAGGACGGGCGACTCGCGGTGTGAATGGACCGGTGGGACGGCTTCTGCGTACGGCCGGCGCCGCGGCAATAGCCCTGGCGTTCACCGCCGTTTCTTGCGACTCGCCGCGAGTCGTCGTGCCCGCTGCCACGCCCACACCTTCCCCTTCGCCCACCTGGACGCCCATTCCGTTCGCGACCGCCACTCCGCGGCCCACGCCAACGCCAACCCAGGCGCCAACCGTCGAGGCCGCCGCAACTCGGGTCGCGACGGCGCCGCCGGCGCCTGTCGCTGAGTCCCAAGCTGACCCAACGCCACCCCCGCCCACCGCCTCGCCTGAGGAGCTCGCCCGCTACAGCACCGAAGAGCTCATGGCGCGAGTGCCAGGCCCCACTGCACTGTCGGATCGCCTCGGCCTACCGGTGCTGCCGGGCGCCGACGAAAACATCACCGCGGCCAACTTCGGCCTGCAAGGACAGTTCCTGGATCCGCTGCTTATTCGTCGGCTAGACCCCTTTCTCTTTGCTCTTCTCTTCGTCGGACAGAGCGCCTCCAGCGTGGAGCAGTTGCTGGCGGACGACCTGCTCGATGCGCCGGGGCCCTTCCTGGAGACCGTGGCCAGCGGTCTCGTTGAAGGCTTCCAGACTTCCGATCGTCCGGCCGATGTGGTTGCGCTGGTCGTCCAGGCGCCACCGCCCGTGGGGGAACGCTCCGCCGCCGCCCGCACGCGCGTCGTCAGCGGAACCGATGCCTTCGAAGCCCGCCTGCTCATTACCGAGCAGGACGACATTCTGGTGCTGATCCTGCAGATTGCACGCGTCGATCAAGACTCAGCGGCGGAACTTCTGGATGACATCTCGCTCGCCTCCGCGGTTCTGGCCTCGGAAATCCCACGTGGCTGAAGCAGCTCAAGGCACGCGCATGCGCACGCTCCACCTGTTCCCGGTCGTCTGGCAATGAGTGCGCCAGCGACCGGCATTGCCATTGGCCGCTGGCCCCTAACGTCATGCCGGCCTCCGGGTGGGGCAAGCCGTTCGCCCACCAGGCGGTCGCGGCCCGGCCCGGCGCGGATACGGTTCCTGCCATTCGCGCTGGACATGTCCACGAGCTACCCGCGGAGATCATCCTTCAGCGCTGACCGGCCTGCCTGACCGACGGGCTCGACCGCTTGGAAGAGCTGCGCTATCCCCCGGAGCCAGCGGCCGGAGCCGCGGCGGTCGGGGTCTGCTCGGGCGCCGGCTCGATCAGCAGCGGCGCACCCTCCGTGTGGCGAACTTCCAGGCGTCCCACTTGGATCAGCCATAGCTGATAGTCGCCAGCCGCAAAGTCGAACACATCGAAGTGCACCGGGATGGGATACGGTCCCAGGGTTCCGTTGGGTTCGGGCAGCAACACGGCAACTGGCGTCTCGCCGATCAGCACCCGAATCCAGCAAGTCTCCGGCGGAAACTCCGTACTCAGCATCTCCGGACAGGGATCCCAACCGGACGACCGGTTCACCCAGATTTGCTGTAGCCCCGTACGCGGAATCGCGGCCGTTCCGAATTCGGCCTCAATCGTCACGCGGGCTTTTTCGTCCAGATCCAGTACGAACGGCTCGTCCGAGTCCGTATCGTCCTGCGCACAAGTGGCACCCAACAGCGCGAGCGCGGCGCAGGCGACCAGGGCTGCGGCGCGCAGACGCGTACGGATGGGAACTGGGTGTCGCGTGAGCATCTCCAATGTTCAATCTACCGCGAAATCACGCCTCTGCCGCATGTAGGCTCCCGTCATGGCGCACAACCAGCCTGTGGCAAAGCCGCGCGTGCTCGCGGTCGACGACGATCCCGAGATCCTGGACCTTCTGGATCGAGGCCTCAAGATCGAGGGCTTCGACGTGCGCGTCGCCTGCGATGGCGAGTCTGCGCTTGCGGCGCTCGCTGAGCTCCCCACCGATGTCGTCGTGCTGGACGTCATGATGCCTGGACTCGACGGGTTGGCCGTCATCAAGCGGATTCGCGAAACCAGCGACATCCCTGTTCTCTTTCTGAGCGCCCGCGAGCGCGTGCGCGACCGCATTGCCGGCTTAGACGCCGGCGGTGACGACTACCTGCCCAAGCCGTTTGCCTTCGGTGAGCTCATTGCCCGGCTCCGAGCACTCCTCCGACGGCCCGGGTCACCGGAAACGGACCGGCTGGTCTTTGCGGATCTGCAACTCGACGAGGCCGCCCGCCAGGTCACTCGCGCCGGCGCCGTGATACCTCTCACGGCCACCGAATTCGATCTGCTGCGCGTCTTCATGCGCGAACCCAGGCGCGTCCTCTCCCGTGAACGCCTGCTGGAGTCCGCCTGGGGCTTCGCGCCCGACACCATTTCCAACGTCGTCGATGTCTACGTCGGCTACCTGCGGCGCAAACTCGAAGCCGATGGCCGCCATCGCCTGATCTGGACGGTCCGCGGTTCCGGCTACGTGCTCCGGGAGAGCGGCGCATGAGCATTCGCCTAAAGCTGCGGCTCCTCTACCTCGCCTGCATCGCCGTCACCATCACCGTCTTCGGCATCGGCCTGCAGCTATTGCTGATGGCCCATGTCGAAACCGAAGTCGACGAAACCCTCCGGTCCCGCGCCCGCGAGGTCGTTCGCATCGCCCAATTCAGCGGCGGCCTCACCGGCGTCCGCCCCGAGGTTGGCATGCTCATTGAACTTCCCGTCGACGAGCTCCGCGAACGCGAGGTCTACCTCCAGGTTCTCGATCCGCAGGGACGCCCCGTCGTCGCTTCCGTCAATCTGCGCGGCCAGTCGCTGCCCGTCACCGACGGCGCCATGCACGTGATCGATACCCACGAGGAGTCCATCGAAACCATCAACGTCGCCGGCCGCTTCCGCCTGCGCATGCACAGCGTTCCCATCCTGCGCGGCGACGACCTCGTCGGCGTCCTCCAGAGCGCCCAGTCGCTCCAGTTCGCCGACAGCACCACCACCCGATCCCGCAACCTGCTCATTGGCGGGGCCGCCCTCGTGTTTGTTGTTGCTTCCCTTAGCGCCCTCTACCTCACCCGCACCGCCGTCAATCCCGTCGCTGCCATAACTCGCACCGCCGAGGCCATATACCTCCAGGGCGACCTGAGCCGTCGAATCAGCGTAGGCGCCGGCAAGGACGACCTCAGCGCGCTGGGCCGCACCTTTAACCGCATGCTCGACCATATTGAGGACAGCGTGGAGGCGCAGCGTCGCTTCGTGGGCGACGCCTCGCACGAACTCAAGACGCCGCTTACCGTCATCCGCGGCAATGCCGAACTGCTTGGCCGCGACCCGGCCGGTTCCGACGCGGCCGCCACCCAGGCCATCACCCGCGAGGCTGACCGCATGCAGCGCATCGTCAACGACCTGCTCGCCGTCGCCGAGTTGGACGCCCCGGGCGAACTGAAATTCCAGCCCGTCAACCTGCGAACGCTCATCGTCCGCGTGCTCACTGATCTTGGCCCGGTTGCTGGCGAACGCTCGATCGCTCTTGCCGGTTCTGACACCGCCTGGGTCTTCGCCGACGCCGATAAAGTCGAGCGCGCCCTCCGCAACCTTGTGCAGAACGCCATCACCGCTACCGCAACCGACGGCGCGATCGAGCTCAGACTCAGCGAACGCGACCGCACCGTGTCTCTCGTCGTCAGCGACGACGGACCCGGGATTCCCGAACAGCACATTCCGCACGTGTTCGAACGCTTCTATCGGGTCGACCCGGCCCGTTCGCGCGCCGGCAGCGGCACTGGTCTGGGCCTCACCATCGTGCGAAGTGTGGCGGAGACTCACGGTGGCAGCGTCGTAGCCCGCCGCGCCGACCTTGGCGGCGCTGAAATCGAGGTCCGGCTACCCGCCGGTCGCCCTCCCGACGCGGCCGCGTCGGATTCGAATGGGACGGCCGGCTAGCCCGCACACGCGTCTTAGAGTTCTCTCATCTTGCCCCCGTAGCCTCAATGGCGACTAAGAAGTGCAACTCATGCGCTTCCGACCAAGGAGGGCGGACATGTCACCACCGGCAATTACCTTCTCGCCCCGGCTGGTCGGCCGTCTACGAGCCGAAGGCGCGCAGTCGGCTAGCTACCGAGCCAATCAGGTCGTCTTCGATCCCGTGTCGGATCCCCAGCGCGTCGGCGTCGTCTGCGAGGGCAGCGTCACCGTCTGGCGTATCAGCCCCAGCGGCCGCCAGCTCGCCACGGCTTCGCTGCGCGACGGCGACTGGTTTGAGAATGTCTTCGCGACTGATGGGCGGGATCGCACGGTCATTGAGGCTGACGGTCCCGTCACTATCGCCTGGTTCGACATTCCGACCTTTCGCCGCCTCACCCAGCGGCGTCCAGACGTGGTGCGCGAGCTGATCCAACGCCAGCTGGCGCGGCTCAACACCATTCAGCGCCGCGTTTCGCAGACCGCGCTCGACACCGTGGCGGGAACGGTGGCGCTGGCAATTCTCCAAATGGCCGAACGCGAGCACGCCACGGATCTTCGTGTCACCCACGAGGAGCTCGCGCAGCGTCTCGGCACTGTCCGAGAGAGCGTCAGCCTTGCGATTAACCAATTGCGGCGCGCGGGGGCCCTGGCTCCCTCCGGCGGACGCAAGCGCCTGATATCAATTCTCAGCCTTCCCAAGCTGCAGCGGCTCGCGGGCGCCCGCCCCGAAGCCCACTAGGTCAGCCCCCAACTCGGTGCGGAGTGGCGAGTCCGCTCCGCGCCGAGCCTCCCTTCGGACCGCCCTCTCGAGCGGATGTCCACCCGCCACGATCGCTATCCCGACCACGCACATCCACTCGCATGCGCTAGGCTCCCCATCCGCCCCACCCGATTCCCTGGCGCTCGGTGTCTAACCCAACATTCACCTCCTTCCTAACCGCCCTCCGCTGCGCTGAAACCGGCGCAGCGCACGACTCCACCGTTCTCCAGTCCGTCAGCCACCGCGCCGGCGCCACCCTCCTCCCCGACTACGACCTTGATGCCGTCCGCGCCGCCGTAACCCCTGAAGACATCCGCCGGCGCCCCCACGACCTCTGGCGCTTCCGCGAACTCCTACCGCTCGACAATCCCCTCCAGGCCCCCGACCTCGGCGCTGGCGCTACCCCTCTTCTTCGCCTTCGTCGCCTCGGCGAACACTTCGGCCTCACCAACCTCTGGCTCAAGGACGAGGGCGCCAACCCCACTGGCACCTTCAAGGCCCGCGGCGCCGCCGTCGGCGTCGCCCGCGCCCATGAACTCGGCGTTCGCGACATCGCCATCCCCACCGCCGGCAACGCCGGCAGCGCCTGGGCCGCCTACTGCGCCGCCTGGGGCATCACCCTCCGCGTCGTCATGCCTGTCAACACCCCCGATCCCATCAAGGCCGAATGCGTTGCCTACGGCGCCGACGTCACCGAAGTCCGCGGCGTCATCAGCGACGCCGGCCGCATCGCCTCCGAACGCGCCGCCGAATCCGGCTGGTTCGACGCCTCCACCATGAAAGAGCCCTACCGCGTCGAAGGCAAAAAGACCATGGGCCTTGAAATCGCCGAAGCCTTCGACTGGGATCCGCCCGACGTCGTCCTCTACCCCACCGGCGGCGGCGTCGGCCTCATCGGCGTCTGGAAAGCCATGCGCGAACTCGCCGACCTCGGCTGGCTCAAGGGAACCCCGCCCCGTCTCATCGCCGTCCAGGCCGCCGACTGCGCACCCATCGTGCAGGCCTGGGAATCCGGCGTGCCGGACGCCCAACGGCCAGACGATCCCCGCACCGTCGCCAACGGCCTCCTCGTCCCCCTCCCCTTCGCCCACCGCCTCATACTTCGCATCCTCCATGAGACCGGCGGCACCGCCGTCGCCGTCCACGACGACCAACTCGTCCACGCCATGCGCCAGCTCGCCGATCTCGAAGGCGTCCTCGCCGCCCCCGAAGGCGCCGCCCTCGTCCCCGCCCTCACCACCCTGCTCCAGCGCGGCGACATCGGCCGTGACGAACGCATCGTCCTCCTCAACACCGGCAACGCCCTCAAGTACACCCACCTCGTCGACCGCCCCGCCCGGCCCCCCATCGATCCCCTGCCCGCATGACCGCCGCCCAACGCCCCACCGTCCTCCTCACTGAACCCATCCACCAGGGCGGCATCGACGCCCTCCAGGAATTCGCCGACGTCATTCGCCCCGAACGCCCCGATGAACCCTCCATCCTCGACGTCGCCCCCGCCGCCAACGCCATCCTCGTCCGCGTCGCCCCCGTCACCGCCGCCGTCATCGACGCCGCTACCAACCTGCGCTGCATCCAGAAACACGGCGTCGGCGTCGACAGCATCGATGTCGACCACGCCACCCGCCGCGGCATCCCCGTCTGCTTCACCCCCGAGGCCAACGCCGCCTCCGTCGCCGAATTCACCGTCGCCGCCGCCCTCGCCCTCCTCAAGCGCATCCCCGACCGCGACCGTCTCGTCCGCGCCGGCGGCTGGCGCCACAGCGGCGACCTGCCCGCCCACGAAATCGCCGGCCGCACCGTCGGTATCATCGGCAGCGGCCGCGTCGGCCTCCGCGTCCTGCGAGCCTTCACCCTCGGCCTCCAGATGCAGGGCCTCGTCTACGACCCCTTCGTCCCCGCCCAGGTCGTCCGCGACCACGGCGGTCAACCCGTCGACACCCTCCAGAACCTCCTCCAGCGCGCCGACATCGTCACCCTTCACACCCCCCTCACCCCCGAAACCCGCCATCTCATCAACGCCGAGCGACTAGGTCAGATGCGCCCCAGCGCCATCCTCGTCAATACCTGCCGCGGCCCCGTCGTCGACGAATCGGCCTTGGCCGCTGCCCTGCACCAGGGAACCATCGCCGGCGCCGCCATCGATGTCTTCGAACAGGAACCCCCAACCGGCAGCCCGATCCTCGATTCCCCCAACTGCCTCTTCTCCCCCCACGTCGCCGGCATCACCATCCAAACCAACAT
>JAPPKM010000114.1 GCA_028874315.1 Chloroflexota bacterium | reverse complement strand
TCAACCCCAACAAGATCCTCCCCGCCCCCGTCGGCTGCGCCGAAGTCAACAACCTCCGCCGCTCAGCCTCGGAGGTCTCCGCCTGACCCAGGCTCGGTCGCTTGCGCGTCGCCTCCTCGGCTCTGCCGAAGGCCTTGGAGTCGCGGTCGCCGCCGTCTTCGTGGCGACCATCCTGCTCTTGGCCACGATCTGGACCGTGGAAGTTGGAACCGGCGATGAGCTGGACCCGAACTTTGAACTCGGTCCCCTGGGACCGGACCGCGTGCTCACGCAGGAACTGCACGTGCGGGGCTTCGACATGGTTGGTGTACAGATCGCCGCCCGCGCCGAGGGCACCATTGAACCGCTGAACCTGCGGGCCGACCTGCTCGCCGGCGAGACGCTGATCGCTACCCGCACGCTCCAAGTGTTCCCGTCCACCACCCTCAAACTCCAACGCGTGGCCTTCAACCGCCCTGCGCCCGCCGGGTCCGCGGCGGTGCGGCTGCGGGTCGAAGCGGGACAGGCCGGCGGCGTCGTCTTCGGAGCCACGAGGGAGGACCAACAGCCGGACGGCATCCTCCGCCTCGATGGCCAGGTTGAGTTCGCCGACCAGGACCTTGCCCTCCGCCTGCTCCACCGCCGCTCGCTCTGGTCGCACACCGAAGCCCTGGTCGGCGACCTCCGGGCCGCCCGCGCCGTCGCCGCCCTCACGCTGGCGGCCATGGCGGCTGGCCTCGGCCTCATCGCAGCCGCCACCTCCCGCGCCCTGCGACCTGGCCAGCCATGACAACCCAACAACCCCGCCTGTCCGCCATCCTGCTCGCCGCCGGCCAGTCCACCCGCATGGGCCAGCCCAAGGCCCTGCTGTCCTGGGGCTCCGTGCCGCTGGTTCGGCATCAGGTGGACCTGCTGGGGGCTCACCCGGCCATCGACCCGGTGATCGTCGTGGTCGGTGATCTGCTGGACGAAGTGCAGGCGCTGCTGCACGACACGCCGGCTCGCATCGTCGTGAATCCCCTATTCCGCGACGGCCGCGCCACCTCGCTCGCCGCCGGAGCGCGGGCCCTGCAAGGCGGCCCCACCAGCGTCCTCGTGGCAAGCGTCGATCAACCACTCGCCGCCAACCTCCTCGATCCGCTCGTCACGGCCTGGCGCTCCGATCCCGGCGCCCTCTGGCGCCCCAGCTACCAGGGCCGCGGCGGCCACCCCCTCATCGTCCCGGCCGACGTCGCGCCGGAACTCGCCCACGTCACCGAGGCCGCCCGCGGCCTGCGCGCCGTCGTCACCCGCCACCGCCACCGCCTGCGCGCCGTGCCGGTCGACACCCAGCTCGCCGTCCTCAATCTCAACACCCCCGCCGACTACGCCGCCGCATCGCCTAAACTGTCGGCGGGCCCATAGCTCAGCTGGAAGAGCGCCTCAATGGCATTGAGGAGGTCGTCGGTTCGAATCCGATTGGGTCCACCAGACTTGACGGTAGACAGTACCGGGCCGTGGAGTGCGACCTCCTCAGCACTCGCGCCTCGTATGGGGCTAGCCTCCGCCATCGGGATGGTATAGCGGAGCAGGGCAGCGCCCGGCCTCACGATGATCTCCTTGACGAAGCTCTGGATGAAGGCTCGCCGCTCCGTCAACTCGCTCTCGTTCAGGAACGTCCGCAGGTCCTGGGCGTAGGCGGTGATGGTCTCGACATCGTCCAAGACGACGCGCCGCTCGGACAGCATCGCCCGGACCTCCGCCGCCGTGGTCTCCAGCTTTGCCTGCCGCGCTCGGTGGCTCCTGATGCGAGGCTTGAAGTCGTCGATGTCCAAGTCGGTGGTCTCCGCCAGGTCATAGAGCCGGTCCAGCCGGCGCTTCACGTCCACGAGCTCCGCGTCGATGGTCGCCAGCCGCTGGTGCTGCTCCCGGGCCACCCCGTCCATCTCCTCGTCCACCAGCCGTACCAACTCCCTGATATTGCGCTCGGTCAGGATGTTCTCCCGAATCTTCCCCACGACCATCGCCTCGAAACGCCGGGCGTTGAGCCTGGGGGCGTCGCAGGCCCCGCGGCCTCGCTTCATCAGCGACTGACAGACGTAGTAGGCAAACCGACCGCTCTTGGAGTCCTGGCCGGAGAGGGCGCGGTTGCACCGCTGGCACTTGACCAAGCCGCTGAGCAAATAGGAGCTGCTCACCCGGCGGGGGTGCGTCCTCCTGGGAGCTCGTGCCCGCAGCGTCTGGTTCACCCGGCGGAACTGGGCCGTGGAAATGATGGCGGGGAATGCCTGCTCCACCCGCACCGGCTCGGCCTGGTCCTTCGCATTCGTGCCCCAGACCAGCGTGCCGGTATACGCCTCGTTGCGGAGGATGTTGTGGACGCCGGTCTTGGACCAGAGCCGGCCGGTGGGGTTGGCGATGCCCTCGGCGTTGAGGGTCTTGGTGATGTCCAGCACGCTTCGGCCCGAGTCCGTCATGGCGAAGATGCGCCGGACCACCGGCGACGTTGCCGCATTGGGTTGCAGCTTTGGGCGCTTTTTGGCCCCATCCGGGACCCGGATCTTGTCGTAGCCGTAAGGCACCCGGCTGGCCACCCAGAAGCCGCGGGACGCTGCCTCACGCATGCCGCGGGTGACCTCCTGCGCCAGGTTCTCGCTATAGAACTCGTCCACGCTCTCGATGATCGCTTCCATCAGCTTGCCGGTGGGCGAGTCGTCCGCAGGCTCCGTGATGGAGACCACCCGGATGCCCTTGCGCCGGAGCATGGACTTGAAAGCCACCGCGTGCTCGCGCTTCCGGGTGAAGCGGGAGAACTTCCAGACCAGGATCTCCTGGAAGGGCGCGTTGGGCCGGCTGGCGGCCTCCAGCATCCGGCGGAACTGGGGGCGGTCAGCGACGCGCCCGCTCTCGGCCTCGTCCACGTACTCGCGGGCGACGACGTAGCCGTGCTGCGCGGCATAGGTGCGCAGCGCCCGCAGCTGGGCGGCGACGGACAGGTCCACGTCCTGGCGGTCGCTGGAGACCCGCGCGTACAGGGCCACCGGTCGGTCGTCAGATTGTCGCGTCATGGGCATGTCTCCCTCGTCTCCGCCGTCTCTCGCATCTCGCCCGCCATCCGTCAGTCGGTGACCATTCACCCGGCGCCTACGCCTCGTCCAGCTCGCCCGTAGCTCCGCACTCGGACCTCCCGCCCATTGTGCGCCATGAGGGCGGTACCGGAGCCAGCCCCCGCGAGACATAGTCGGGTCCTGCGGGGTCCGAGCAGTCCTGCCCGTGAGTCTGACGACCCGCCCGCCCCTATGTCATGGCCTGTGAGGGGGGCTTGCGCACGGGCTCCCCCTACAGGGTCTGCACGTTGGCGGACGCCGCGTGATGTCATGGGGGCGTACAGATAATCAGGGAAAGTTGCACAAGTGCACGGGCGTCGTGGATCAGGTGTAGCCGAGCGCCATGCGAGCGGCGGGCTGTACGCCAGCAAGTACCGCGGCATAAGTCTCGGTTGCACCGCGAATTGCAGAAATGCATGGGGCTTTTCCAGGCGGACGTGGTGCTGGCCAGCGGCGAACGGGAGCCAGTGTCTTGAACGAAGGACGACGGCATGACTGGCCAGCTCCCGCCCGAGGCGCGCGGCCGCCGCGAGGCGGACGCGCAGCTCCTGGCCCTACTGGACGACTTGGTGCACACCGAGGGCCGACTCAAGGCGGCGCAGGCGCTGGGCGTCAACTACCGCACCCTGGTCAAGGTCGTTGAGTCGGGCCGGCTGTCGCGGCGCATGCGCGACGCCCTTGAGCGGCGGCAACTGGCTGACCGCGAGGCCACCGCGACCCAGCAGCGGGCCGAGGTTCAGGCCTTGGCCCAGCGGCTGGCGGAGTTGGAGGCGCGCGTGACGGCGGTGGAGCGCGAGCGGCGCAGCCCGGACGACGGCGGGAGTGATCGGCAGGCGGTGGCGGCGCCGGCCCGCCCGGTGGCGCGGCTGGCGCGGAGCCAGGGCCCGCGGACGGTCGCCGGAGCCGGGGTCACGGAGAAGGAGCGGCGCTGCTGGGCGTATGGCGACTCGAGCCGTTTCGGTGTGATCACCGAGGACCCACATCCGAATGAAGAGGTCTCGTACGGTCCGGGGATGCCGGCGGTGGTGGAGTGGCGGCGGCTGAACCGCCGGCGCGAGGTTGGCACGAAGCTCGACCAAGTGAAGACCCGTGAGCGGATCATGGCGTTGGAGATCGCGCTGATCGGGGAGTACGAGTTGACCCTGCCGCCGGACACGTACCCGATACATTCGTCCGAGCGCGAGGGCTACCTGCGCTGGCGGCGACGGGCGCTGGCGGACCTGCAGACGGAGCGGGCCCGGCGCGAACTGCGGCGCTGGGTCCGCCGGGTCCTCACCCTGGGGCTGTGGTGGCGGTAGGTCCACCGTGCGCAAGTCTGAGGCACACCCCTGAGGGTGCGCCATGGATGCGGCATCGGCGCACGGACGTGGGGCTGGCAGGCGCCGAACGCCTTCCAGCCCCCATCCGGTCGGCCATGCGGCGGGCGTCGTCAGGCGTTGCCAGCGTTTCCCACGTTAGAAGCCTGGGGTCCCATCCTGTGCCCGTGACAGACCGCAGCGGATCGAGCCTCGCGATCCGCGCGGTTGCCCATGAGAGAGATGCCGCAGCGGTCGTCGGCTCCGCGTTCCCACACACCTCCTTGAACACGCTCCAAGCCGACGCGCTGAAGCTGGTGGCCAAGAAGCTGCAAAGCTTCCTGGCCGTCGAGGGCGAACTGCCCGAGGACGGCCTGGCCGCCTACGGCCGCGTACGGCGACGATCTGCTGCTGCCCATGGCTGGCCAGCTCGTCAGCAACGCAACGGAGGGCAAGTCGGTCGAGCATGTCTTCGCCTAAGCCACGACCGCCGCGACCGCAGTCGAGGATCGGCTGTGGACGGTGAGTGGCAGGCCGAGGAGCGCCTAGCGGTTGACGCGCACCGCAGCGGGACCAACGGCAATGGCCAGCACGCCCAGAACATCAAGCCGACGGTCGAATTGATCCCGGGCAACGATCACCGTGTCAACGGCGATCGAGCACGGCCGCGCGGCTGGGCAGGTCAATAGCCAGTCCCATACTGCATTCGGGGCAACGGACACTGCGAGCAAGCCTCTGAGTTGTCGCCGGTCGCTAATCTCATGGTCGGAGTTCGAGGCCGAAGAGCCATAAAGGCCCTGGGGTCGCAGCCTCAAGTCCTAGCCCAGAACACATCACCAAGATTTCAATCCTCACCCAGTCCTAAGACTGAGTGCAACGCTGTCGATTCGAGGGACGCATATCCACGTAAGCAAGTTTCAATCCTCACCCAGTCCTAAGACTGAGTGCAACTGGCGGTACGGTTGCTAGAGATGCATCGTATCCTGTTTCAATCCTCACCCAGTCCTAAGACTGAGTGCAACGGTCACGTGCTCACTGAGGATCTGACCGCGACGGTTTCAATCCTCACCCAGTCCTAAGACTGAGTGCAACGCGATGCTGGAGGCCACGCCGATCGCCCGCGCGGTTTCAATCCTCACCCAGTCCTAAGACTGAGTGCAACGTGCTGGGCGATCAGCCGTTCGAGGGGCTCGAAGTGTTTCAATCCTCACCCAGTCCTAAGACTGAGTGCAACTCAATGGCTCCCTTTTCCTTTGCTGGGAGATAAGGTTTCAATCCTCACCCAGTCCTAAGACTGAGTGCAACAGTCCCTCAGGGGCGATTTGTGCCCCGGTGGACGCCTTTTGAGGGTAGCAGGACGGTCATTTGGAGCGCTAGAAGCCGGAGACTGGGTTCAACGGGGTGTACAGCAGCGTCTGGGCGTCGCATATCCGCGCGAACCTGCCCGGGTTCGGGGAGTCGCCGGCGGTTCGCGGCGCTCATAGCACCAGTGGGTCGCGAATGTCGTGTTGGGGACGCTGACCCATGATTTCCAGGTGCTGTGTGTGGGGTTCGCGCAGACGATAGAACCGCAGGCTGTCGTACTCGGGGTCGATCTCCGTCGCCAGCCGGTCCTTGAGCCGTTCCAGTTGCACGGGGTTCAGCACACACTCGAAAACGGACTTCTGCACGCGCTGGCCATAGGCTTGGCATACAAGCGCGACGCGTCGTAGCCGGCACCGGCCAGCCGCCGTATCGGTCGCCACATCGTAGGTCACCAACAATTCCATGACCCAGTATGCCCTCAGGCGGCTAGGAATGGCGGATAGTCGCGCAAGTCTCCGCGCAGGTGACGGGCCAGCAGCCTCACTTGGACGTGCGGTACCAGTCCTAGAGGGATCTTGCGCTTAAGCACGCGGTGCGTCACGTCGACCTCCTTGCGTCGCTGGTAGGCCGCGATCACCGTCCGGCGGCCGGACTCATTCAGGTGCACCGCGCCAGCCGGCAGCTGTTCGAAGTGGTCTGCGCCGAGTTGCCGCCGATTGATCAGCGTCAAGGCCAGTCGATCCACGACCAGCGGGCGCAACTCCTCCATCAAGTCCAGCGCCAGCGCAGGACGGCCGGGCCGCAACCCATGCAGATACCCGACCTGCGGGTCCAGTCCCACTCCTTCGGCCGCCCCGGCGCACTCGGCCTGCAACAGGGCATACAGGAAGGAGAGAATCGCATTGACGGGATCGCGCGGCGGGCGGCGCGTGCGGCGGTCGAACCCAAAGGTCTGCCGGTCGCCGCGCAGCATGTGCTCAAACGCCCCAAAGTAAGTGCGCGCCGCGTAGCCTTCTTCGCCGCGGATCACGTCCAGGTCGGTCCCGTCCCGCAGCCGGCGCAGGCCTTCGGCCATCTGCTCGGCGGCTTCGCGCAGAGCGCCGCGCGCCTCGGGTGCCGTAGCGTCCCGCGCCGCCCGCAGCAGTTGCGCGCGGCTGTTCTGCACCTTGCCCGCCACCACCTGACGGGCGATGCGCCAAGGCCCGTCCGGGTCCGACAGCACCAGGTGCTGCGCACGCCGCAGCAACACGTTGCCGCGCAGCGGCCCCTCCGCTCGGGCGGCAAAGCGCCCGCGCCGGTCAAGCCAGACCAAGCCGCGCCCATCCGCCGCGCAGCGTTGGATCAGAAACGGCGTTACCGTCACCCGACCGAACACCGTAATCCCGTCCAACCGCAGTAGCGGGACCCGCAGCGTGGTTTCACCTTCCACCCGCACGCGCACCGTGTCCGATTCCAGGTTCAACACCGCGCCCTGGGTCAGCACGTACAGCGTGTTCAGCAGCTCATGCACGCTGAATCGTTCTCCACCAGCCATGGTTCGACCGGCTCACCACGAACAGGATAGGCGTGCAATGCGCTGGTGAGTCGTCCGCCGTGCACGGGCTGTGTTTCAGCCGCTCATGCATCCGGAATCGCCTGCAAGGGACGAAACAGCGCGCCCTGCAAACCGCGCAGCCGGAATGGTTCGCCCACCACTGAGGGCAGGCAGGCGTTGATCAGCGAGCACTTGGGGCAACGCGCGTCGTTGGGCGCTTCCGGCAGCTGCTGCGCGTCCAGCGTGCGGCGGACCGCGTGGATGGCCTCCCGCGTCTCGGCGCGCAGAGCGGCGTCAAGCACAACCTCCTCGCGCCGCCGCGTGCGCACTAAGTAGACGCCGCCGCGCGGAACTTCCGCATCCAGCATTTCCTCCAGGCACAGCGCCTGCGCGCAGAGTTGCAGTTCCGCCGGGCGCGTACGGCGTCCGCCCGACTTGTACTCCACGGGATACGGCCCCTCGGGCCGCAGTTCCACCACGTCGGCACGGCCCCGCAGCCCCAGCGTCTCCGACCACAGCGGCACGCTGCGCAGCACGCGCACGCCGTCTTCGGTCGTAGTCTCGCCCGAGTCCGCTCGCTCGTGCGCCAGCCGTCCGCGCATGGTGAACAGGTTCTCGTCAAAGGTCTGTTCGACGTGAATCAAGGCGCACTGCCGCGGGCAGTAGGCGTAGTGCTCGATGGCCGAGATCAGAACCTCAAGCCGATCCAATGTTCCCCCAATCACCTGCCTATCTGCTCACCGTCGCGCAGGTCCAGCGGCCCACAGATGGCCTGCCAATCATGCCGGTACTATAGGAACGTAGTGGACGGCTGGGGAATTGAACCCCAAAGGACTAGGGCTAAATCCGGACCCGGGGAACCATCCCCGCCGCCCATGAAACATTCGGGGCCGGAGGTCGTAGCCGCGACCTCCGGCCTTTGTTTTGCTTGCCTAACCCTGGCCTTTCTCCGCCCCTATCAGACGCGTAAGCGTGATGCCGGCGGGCAGATCGCCGTCGTTGACCCGCACTTCATAGTCGCCAAACCCGCGTGGAGCCTGGCCATTGCTGAGGGGCTCCACGTTGACCCGCTCGAACAGCGTATGCGCCGGCGCGTCCCCCAGCGTGCTCGCGTGGCTGAAGACGTACAGTCCGCGGCAGGCCATCAGCCCGCGCGAGGACGAGCGGTCCAGGTCCCACATCATCTGCAACGCCTGCCAGAACAGGGCCAGATCGACGGCGTCCACGCCGGTCTGGGACGCAAAGTGCGGCGTGAAGAACCCGTGGGCGCGGTAGAGCCCGTAGGGCACGATGGCCTTGCGTCCCATCTCGGTCTGCTTGCCGCTGGCGGCCGCGTCCGAGCCGTCTTCGGCCGCGACGATGTCGGCGTCTTCCTCGCGAGTGACGGCCACGCGGGTAATGGACAGATCCAGCGGCACGACCGGATCGAGCGAGCGGGCGAAGGTGAACTGCACGGGGCCGCGCACCTGGCCGCAGTTGACGCCAGTACTCATCACCGCGCCAAAGAGTCGGATGTCGTAGAAGTTGCCGCACATCCAGGCACGGGCCTTGTCCACATCGCCGCGCGCCTGCTTGGCGCCGGAGGACTTCAGCCCAAGCTCGTCATAAGCCCGCCGGTGCTTGGCGTTCAGCGCCTCGCCCCCTTTCTGCACGTAGATCTTGAAACGCGCGCCTTCACCGCGGGCAGCGTCCACCCAGTCGCGCACCTTGCGCTTGAGCGAGACGTCGGTCACCAAGCCGTGCATGGTTTCCGGGTCCACGCGCGGCAGGTTGCCGGCATCGGGGTCGCCGTTGGGGTTGCCGTCGGTCACGTCAAACAGCAGCACGAAGTCATGACGCCGGTTGACGTCGGTGGTGATCGAGTCGGTCATCTCAGGTCTCCTTTTCTGCGTCGTCCATTTCGCCGGTCTCGGGATTGATGCCTTCGCGACGGGCACGCGCCTGAGCGCGGTCGTGCGCCCGCTGGTGGTAGTAGCCCAGGGCGAACATCCCCTGGGCCTCCATGTCCAGGGTCTTCGGGAACCCGTCCAGTCCGGCCAGCACGTCTTCCAGACGTTGTTGCAGCGCGTGATAAGCGCCGGGCCGATCCCGCTCCAGCTTGGTCAGATGCGGCTGCGCCCCCCGCAGCAAGCGGCCGAATACCGAGGCCGGAGCCGACGAGGCGGTCCCGTAGAACCGGTCGGTGACCGCAGTTATGCCCAACGCGGCGTATTGCGCCGACTCCAGCACAGCCAGCAGCCGGCCGCAGCGGTAGGCGCAGTCCCGACTCTTCTTGTCCAACTGAATCATGCCGTCCTCCTTAGCAATGCGCCCCTGGCTCCTCAATACAGCCCTGATGACTGCGGCGCGTGGGCGGGTAACGTCCTGCTCGGCGCTGTTGCGGCGCACCGCTTCACTCAAGAGATTTGGCGGCAGTGGCATACCGACCAGCGCCGCGCGCAACAGGGCGCGCGGCGTAAGCGGCGACAGGTCCTTATTGGCGTCGCGCACGGTGGCAGCCGCCAGCGCGTACAGGCCAACCGGAGCCGGTGATTCACCGTTGCGGCCCACAATGCGCTGCTGGCGGAACCAGCGCGCCAGGTTGGTTCGAACGTCGCCCACCGTGATGTCGATCCAGTCACGCACCACCGCGCGCCCGCCGCTGCCGGACAGCGACAGCGCGTAAAACGACGTGTCGACGAATGATGCGGCCTCGCGGCGCGTGAACACAGACTCCAGCAGCGCTCGAACCTGCCCGGGATCCGGGTCGGTGAACATGGTCAGGGGGTTGAACTCGCCAACATTCTCGCGCGTCCAATACACGAAGGCGGCGCCACCCAGCGCGGTGCGCTGCGTTTCGGAGGCCAGCAGGTGGTTCAGGCCGGTGGTGAACAGTTCGGCGCACTCGCCGCAGGTGGGCGCAATCAACGACGCGTCCAGCCCGTAGGACTCGAACGCCTCCGCGTTCGCGGAAATGAGCGCAGTGCCCGAGGTCTGCCCGCCGGGCACGCGCTTGAGTTTCGCCTGCAAGCGCTTCAGGACCGGACGCTCACGTCTGCACACTAGACACTGCCCGACGACCGCGTCCTTGGCGCGAGCCGGATCGTGCTCACCGGCCCAGAATCGCTGCACGGCGGGCGCTTCGAACGGCATGTCGTCGCCCACCCGAAACGTGACGTTGGCCCCACGGTCAAAGTCGTCATCCAGGTCCAACTGTTCGCGGGGGTCCTCGTTCAGGAAGTCGGCGACGGCCTGAATAACGGCGGAACCCGTGTCCGTCGCGCAGCGGTTCACCAGGTCCAGGTAGGCCGCGTGCGCCCGGTCCACGCGCGCTTGCTTGGCTGGGTCGCGCGCCAGGCCGAAGCTGTATTCGGCGTTGTCGGCCAGCAACAGCGGCCGAATACCAGACGAGCGCTGCACCGTAGGCACACGTCGGCGTATGCCATTGCGCGTGCTCCGGTCGGCCGGGTCGGCCGTGTCCGTGGGCTGCGGGTTCAGCAGCCGGCCGGCGGTGTCCAGTTCGACGATGTAACGCACCGACCGCTCGCTGTACAGCGGCGGCAGGTCCAGCCGTCGGGCGTACTCGCAGAGCTGTGGCAGCATTCAGGCAGCCTCGCGCAGCGGACGTGGCGGCACGTGCAACACGCCGCCCTCCAAACGCGCGGCGAAGAAGCGCGGCGTCCCGCGCCCCGAGCCGTCGTCCGCGTAGTCCAGGTCCAGCAGCATCGGCCCCAGGTCCTCGGTGCGGTCGATAGGCCGCTCGCCGCCGTCCGACGGAGCGAAGTCCGCGGCGAACTCGCGGCAGCCGAGATAAGGCCGGGCAAAGCAGCGGCCCTTGGCCACGCGCCGGCGGAACTGGTCGCGGAACTTGGCCGGCTCGTCGCCCACACCGGGCTTGACGTCTATCTGTGCGTGGATGACGTAGGCCACGTCGCGCAGCGCCAGGGTGTGACGCTGGGTGCGGTCGGCAGTTGCGAAATAGCCGCCGCCCCGGCGCGCCCAACTGCGGGCGGTGCGCTCGCTGGCCCGGCTGCCGACTTCGTTGCGCAGGATTGAGTGGTAGCGAATCTGCTTGAGCACTTCGATGCACTCGACCCGCCAAGCGAACTGGGGCTTCCAGAAAATCGCCTCAAGTACGCCGCGCGCCGCCGACGGTGTCATCACCGGGTAGCTGACCCGCTCGACTTTCATCTCTGGCCGAGTGAAGCAGGCCCAGCCGCCCCAAACGCGGACGGACAGGGCTGGATGGTGCGAATCCACACATAGTCCTCTCTGGCTACGGTCCCCGTCAGGATAGAACGATGTTGTCTTGTGAAAAAAGTAGAGAAGAAGACAAGTCAAGGAATACCTTTCTTGTCCTTCGCATCTTCTCTTTGCCTCAGGCGATGAGGATCTCGTGTTCCCTGTTCGGCGCGACCAGCCCACGAACTGGGTCGTATGGATCCCACCTGGGGATGGCTCGCTCGGACACTGGGGGCAGAAAGCCCTGCGCGCGGTATCCCTGCGCCTCGAACGGGTAGAGAGTGACCAGGTAGGGCTGAAGCAGTCGGCGCAGCTCGCGAGGGTTGTTATGGCCCTGCCTGAGTTCGTACAGCCAGCCGATTACACGGTCCTGTTCCGCCTCCGTGCCGTAGGAAGTGATGGCCACCACCTCGCCGCCCCGGTCAATCATCCGGAATTCCCGAGCGATGGCGGGGAAGTCAAACTCTTTGCGTAGCTTCTGGATACCGGCGCGGTCAAGGGTCACGCTGTCGAATAGACGCCGGAAATAAGCGTCAGCTGTACGGCCTGGATCGTCCCGATCGAATTCGTCTCGATTGAAGTGGGTCAAGGTCAGATCGGTCGCGGTCGCATAGGACCCTCGCGGCACCCGTCTCTCCTCCGGCTGAAACACGACTACGCGCCCGGTCGTCTGCCGACCTTCACGGTTGCAGCGGCCGGCGGCCTGGATGATCGAGTCCAGCGGCCCCAGCGCCCGCAGCGCCAAAGGAAAGTCCAGATCGACGCCAGCCTCCACGACCTGTGTCGCCACAAGCCGGCAGGGTCGTCCGCAGGCCAGTCGAGCCTTGATTTCCTCGATCACGTTCAGGCGATGCGCACCGCAGAGGCGCGTGGACAGGTGCAGGGCGTCCGCGTCATCTCCCAGCGCGTCCAACAGGTCCATGGCGTCCCGCCGGGTGTTGACGATGGCGAGCGCCTGCTGCTGTGTGCGCATTTCGTCAGCCACCCGATCCCACGTCCAGCGCTCATCCAAACGCCAGTCGTAAGTCACCCGGCGCAGGGCCTTGAAGTGCCGCTGCGATTCGCACACGATTTCGCGAGGCTGGAGTTTGCGGAACGCCGGGATGCTCTCGAAGGCCGGTTGGGTGGCGGTGGACAGCACCACCGAAGCGCAGCCAACCGTCGTCAGCGAGCGCAGCGCGTCCAGGATCGGTTCCAGCAGGTGAGTGGGCAGCGCCTGCGCCTCGTCCAGGATCAGCACGTTGCCTGCCAGCCGGTGGACCTTGCGGCAGCGTGAGGGCGTGTTGGCGAACAGACTCTCGAACAGCTGCACAGCCGTGGTCACGATGACCGGCGCGTCCCAGTTCTCCGCCGCCAGCCGCGCGCGTTCGGCCTGGGGATCGAACTCGTTAGGGTCGCGTCCGTGAGCGCCGCTGTGGTGTTCCAACACTGCGTGGCCGAGCGGCTCGAACGCTTGCCGGTAGGCCGCAGCTGTCTGCTCAGTAATGCTGATGAATGGCGTCGCCACGATGACGCGCCGCAGACCGTGCTCCTGCGCATGGCGCAGGGCAAAGGCCATAACCGACAGCGTCTTGCCCGCGCCCGTCGGCGCTGTGAGCCGATAGAAGCCGCGCGGTCCGTCAGCAGCTTTCAGACAAGCGGCGTAGATCTCGCGCCGGACCGCATTGACTGGCGAATCGTCGGCCTGGGCGGCCAGGTCACCATACTTGGTCTCGAATCGTTCCCAGAGCGCGGAAATATCAATTTCGGACCTACGGCGTTCGGATCGCTCTGGCTCGAAGTGCGCTTCGGTGTCCAGGTGGTCAGCGTCGACCAGGGCCGAAAACAGCAGGCGCAGCAGGAACTCGTAGGCGAGCGTCGACGCGACGGCCTCAGCCGGAAGGTTGATGTTGGTCGTCGGCTCAAGCGTCGGGATAGCCTGCCGGGCGCTTCGGCGCGCCGAGTCCTCACGCTCAGGATGCGCCCGGTCAGGATCGTCCAGCCAGTTCGCGAAATCCCGCAACGCGCACAGGCCGCCGTGATGCCCTTGGATAGCAAGAGCCGCGCCCTGTAGGTATTGCAGCGCCAGGCGAGACCCAGTGCGCTTGTGGTCCGGACCGCCCGTCTTTCTTCCGGCGTGGAGGTAGCGCTGGAAGTCGGAACTGAACTTGCCGATGTCGTGCCACAGTCCAAGCCAGTAGCCGTGCTCGCGCGCGCCAAAGACCCCGGCGAATTCGGCGGACTGCTTGGCTACAGCCTGAAGATGCTCGGTCAGGTCATGCCACTCGCCAGCGTCGTTAGCGGAGTGTGCGTAGACGCCTGAGGCGGGGTGCGATTTGTGGAACGACCACTGCGACATTGGCGTTCCACCTCCGCGCATTCGGCGCTAGTCAGACCGCAACGCTTGATCCTAACCACCACTACCCTCGGTCCCAACGGACCGGGGTGACAGCAACATAGCTAGAGAAAGAAGAACAAGGGCAAGATTTCAATCCTCACCCGGCCCGCAAGCCGAATGCGCCACCCGACCCAATTCTACGCCCGCTGACCGGCGACTCCACCAAGCGGACCGAACGTTACTGCGGTTACCTGGCGTGCCTTGCACGACCTGCGCGCGGAGAAAGTCCGCGAAGGCCAAGGAGCCGGAGTCTAGCCGATGGGGGATCGGGGCCAGCCGCAACCCAAGGCGCGTGCTGAAGATCTGGAGCTACAGCGCCACGCAGAATCTCAGGGCGAAAGCCCTCAATTTCGTCTAGCCTGGTGGGGACGTTGGAGCACACAGGTTGGAGACGCTGCACAGACGGCGGCACGGCAGCGGACGTGCGTCGATGGCTCAATACATGGACAAGCCTTGCACACAATAATATTGTTGCGTATATGATTCCCCAGTTGGACGCCGATGGACTCCTTCCGGCCGGCGTGCATTGGGCCGGCTGGGACGAGTTGCAGAACAGATTCGGGAATACTCCTTGGAGGCAGCACCTCATGGCAGGTTTCGAAGCTGCGCTGGAGAACTTGAAGGGCGCGGGATGCCGGACCGTCTATCTCGATGGGAGCTTTGTGACGAGCAAGACGAGGCCCAACGACTACGACGCCTGCTGGGACGAGGCTGGTGTCGATCCGGCAGCCCTCGATCCCGTGCTCCTGACCTTCGATCCAGGGCGAGCCACCCAGAAGGCCAAATACAGGGGAGAGCTGTTCCCAGCCTCGGTCATCGCTGACGCAGACGGCCTGTCGTTTCTGGAGTTCTTCCAGACCGACCAGGAGACCGGGCGAGCCAAGGGGATCGTCGCCATCGACCTGGGAGGCCTCGCATGATCAAGAACGAACGGCAGTACCGGATCACCAAAAATCAGGCGGAGCGGTTCTTGCAGACCCTCGCCAGCTTGAGGCAGCGCTCCGGGGAAACCAAAGGGGTGCATCCCCTCATCGCCAAAGCGCGGGAGGACGCGGTGAGAAGCCAGCTGGCAGACCTTGAGGAGCAATTGCGCGAGTATGAATCCCTCAAGGCTGGCAACTTCGAGATCGAGGACCTGAACGTGGTCGCCGAGTTGCCGGCCACTCTGATTAAGGCTCGCATCTCGCAAGGCTTGAGCCAGAGAGACTTGGCGGAGCGGCTCAGCCTGAAGGAACAGCAGATACAGCGGTACGAGGCGACCGACTACGCGTCCGCAAGCCTGACGCGGATCAAACAGGTCGTGAGCGCCTTGGGTGTGGAGGCGAACACTTCGGCTCCAACCATGGGACCCCGCTGATCACGGTTCCAGGAATCCTCAGCGGCGGTGCAATCGACAATGGCGGTTAGGCGGCACAACCCCGAATCTATTCGCGAGGAAGGCGTCAACGTCCTTCTTGCGGAGTCCCTGCGCGGCTACGGCCTATCAGCCAGAGCGGAGCGTCGCAGCCGGAGGGGCGCGCCCGACATCAGCGTCCAGTTGCGAACCGGCGATCCGGTGATTCTTGAATGCAAGTGGGACGGCGCTCGCCATCTCCTTGAAGATCAACTCGACGCTCGCTTGAACGACTTTCCCGAAGCTCTGGGAGCGTTTGGCGTCCTCTATCCCGACCATCTTCGGCACGTGGAAAACACCAAGGCCGGCCTTGCGGATGCGGAGCTCCAGTGGTGGCTCCACGGTGCCCGAGGTGCCCCGCATGAGCCGAGGACAGTCAGACGCGGGTCGGTGGCCGAACTGGCCGACCAGCTACGCGTCTTACCGCTGGAACTGGAGGGCGTCGACCACGTGGCCGCCGCTGCCGGCGTGGTCGGTCATGCGCTCGAACAGGCCGCCGGTCACGTCGCTCGGCACCAGCGCATATCCCGCCGCATCGCCGACATCATCGCCCGGACCGACCAGGAAAAAGACCGCGCCGCCGCCCTGCGCATCGGCTGCCTCGTCCTCTTCAACGCCCTCGCCTTTCAGGATCGCCTCGCCACCACGAATGACCACGTGCCCACCGTCAGGGAGACCCTCCACCAGGGCACTTCCGGCCTTCGCGACGCCTGGCACTACGTCTGTGAACAGATCGACTACGTGCCCGTCTTCGAACTCGCCATCGACATCCTCGATGTGCTATTGGACGGCCCGGACGACACTCAGCTGCCAGTCATCCAACCCCTGCTCGACGCCGTCCAGCGCACCCGCAGGGTCGAAGGTCACGACCTCTCCGGCCGCCTCTTCCACACCCTGCTCACCGACGCCAAGTTCACCGGCGCCTACTACACCTCCGTCTCCGCCGCCACCTTGCTCACGCGGCTCGTCTTTCACGACTGGCCACAGGTGGACTGGCGCGACCACGAGTTCCCCGCCTCGCTCACTGTGGCCGACCTCGCCTGCGGCACCGGCACCCTCCTCATGGCCGTCGCCACCGAAGCCGAACGCCGTCACCGCGAGGCCGGGGGTAGCCGCTCCGCCGATCTCCACAAGGCCATGGTCGAGGAGGCCTTGCACGGCTACGACGTCCAACTCTCCGCCGTCCACTTCGCCGCCACCAGCCTCGCCATGCTCAATCCCGAGATTCAATTCGACCGCATGAACCTGTACGTCATGTCCCTGGGGGCGGAAGGTTCCGAGATATCGCTCGGCTCCCTGGATTTCCTGCAATCGGACGCGGTAGCCGTCCAGCACGCGCTGTCTCCCGCCGATATGGGCATCGCCACGCTGGACCGCGCCAGGGTCTCCGGTCGCGGTCCTCGCGGCGCGGCGGAAGGGCAGGACGTCACCCTGCCGAACCTTGACCTCGCCATCATGAACCCGCCGTTCACCCGCTCCGTGGGCGGCAACCTGCTGTTTGGCAGCCTGCCCGCGCGTGACCGACGCAGACTTCAGCACGAACTCTCGCGCCGTCTCATGTCCAGGCAGGCATCGGCCACCGCTGGCCTCGGCGCGGCCTTCGTTGCCGCGGCCTCACCCAAGCTGCGGCCCGGCGAGGGCCGCCTGGCCCTGGTGCTCCCCGCCACCGTCTGCACCGGACCTTCCTGGCGGCAGACCCGCGACCTGATCCAGCGCGACTTTGCCCTGGACACGGTCGTCACCTCCCACGACCCGCTCCGCTGGAACTTCTCCGACAGCACCGACCTCTCCGAGGCCCTGCTCATCGCGACCCGTCGTCCCGAGAACGGCGCGATCGCCGACCACCGCACCACCTTCGTCAACCTCTGGCGTAACCCGGAGGGCGTGCTGGACGCCCACCGGCTGGCCCGCGCCGTTACCGCGACGACGCCGGCCAAGCTTGAGGATACGGGCACGGCCCTGCTGGAGGTTGACGGACAGCACGTCGGTGAGGATGTCTCCCTCCCGGAATCGAAGCTCGTCGGCACCCAGTGGACCGGCATCCAGTTCGCTCGCGCCGACCTGTTGCGCAGCGCGCTCAGGCTCCTCGACGATGGCGAAGTCTGGGTTCCAGGCGAGGCTCACGCTGCCCGCGTTCCGCTCTGCCGGGTCGATGAACTCAGTCAGGTCGGGCCCGACCGACGGGACGTGTGGGACGGCTTTGAACTCACAGCCGCCGCAACCGCCTATCCCATCGTGATGAACCACGACACCGAGCAACGAAAACGCCTGACGGCCCCACCTGACAAATACCTGGCGCCACTGGTCGAACCCCGACCGGGCCGTCGTCTCAAACCCCTCAATCAGTTGTGGAGCAAGGCGGGCCGGCTGCTCGTATCCGAGAGATTGCGCCTCAACACAGCCCGAATTGTTGCCATGCGCTCGGAGGCGCATGTGCTCGCAAACGTCTGGTGGCCCATCCGCGTCGACGACGCGTCGATCGAAAAAGCCCTCGCCTTCTGGCTCAACTCCAGCCTGGGCCTCTTGACCATCGTCGCCCAGCGCACCAGCACTGAAGGCGGCTGGGTCGCCCTCAAGAAAGCCGACCTGCAACAACTGCCCGTCCTCGACACCCGCCGTCTCAAACCCACTCAGCGGCAGAGCCTCGCCCACCTCTTCGACCAAATGACCGACGCCGAATTCCAACGTCTCCCCGCCATGTCTCACTGTCTCGCTCGCCGCGCCATAGACGAAGGGCTGTCCAAAGTCTTGGCGCTACCGGACCTGAACACGCTTCGCGGCCTCCTGGCTTCAGAGCCCGTCGTCTCGAACCAACGTCTATGAAGCGACCGCCTGGGTCCATTCGTCTTGTCGCCGACAGAGCATTGGTAATGACGCGGTGCCTACGTCTGTCCGCTCCAAGACGACTACACGAAGAAGCCTGTGACACTCACAGGACCAGACGCAATTCAAAGACGGAACTGTCTACCGTCAACTCAGGTCCACCAGAGATTCCGTTGCAAGGAAGGTGACTCGGAATGCTATTGGTACATTGGCGATATGTCGGAGTTGCAGCCGGCGTCGCGCTGGGCCTGCTCCTGGTGGCGTTTCTCACGTTTCCTGACCGCAACGCGCTGGTTGCCAAGGGTCCCATGAACACGGGCCACGAGGGATTGGGCTGCCAGGAATGCCACTCAGCCGTAGCGGGCACCGCCGCGCAGCAACTGAGCTCCAATGTCTACCATTGGCTGGGCCTACGAGAGTCCTCCATCGGCTTCGGCTCCGAGGACGTGGGGAACACGGCCTGTCTGGACTGCCACGAGCGCCCTGAAGACCGGCACCCCGTCGCACGCTTCGTGGAACCGCGCTTCTCCGATGTGCGGAAGGACCTTGCGGCCCAGATGTGCATCACCTGCCACACCGAGCACCAGGGGGTGCGTGTCACCCAACCCACCATCGGCTTCTGCATCCACTGCCACCAGGACACCGCGCTGGAGGACGACCCCATCAACCCCACTCACGCGGAGTTGGTGCGCAGGGAGTCGTGGAACACCTGCCTCCAGTGCCACGACTTCCACGGCAACCACGTCTGGACCACACCCCTCCGCCTTGAAGAAGGAGTCGCGGAGGCGCTCATCTGGGACTATTTCCTGGGAGGGCCATCGCCCTACGGCGACGACAAGCACGTCGAGCCGTCCTCAAGCAGGCAAGGCGGCGACCCGTGAAGTTCGTCGTCGTGATCGTAGCGTTAGCCGTTGTGTTGGTAGTGCTCATCGTCGCGAATGCGCCCCCGCCGGACGACGCACTCGCCGGCGGCGGCCCGCCCCTGCCTATAGCAGCCGTCTTTGCAGTGCTGGAGGCTGAGAACGACGTGGTGCGCCAGGTGTGGGCCAGGGACATCGTGGGCTCGGGCCAAGCGCAGGGCATTCGATTTGACGAGGACTGGCATGACGAGGGGCTGGACGCCGGGCCGCTTCCGGCGCTCTTCCTGCGGGAGACGGCCGAGGGTCTCCGGCGTAGTCCGGTTCCCCTGTATCTCTTCCTCGGCTCGGACTTTCCGATCAATGACGCCAACAAGTTCA
>JAPPKM010000197.1 GCA_028874315.1 Chloroflexota bacterium | reverse complement strand
GTCGTCGGCCCCAGCTCCACCCCGTTCGACAGGTGCACCTCGATCCGCACCTGCCCCAGGACGTTGCTGGTCGTGTTCTGCACCGTGCCCGTGAACGCCTGCTGCGCCGCGTTGTAGTTGAGGATCAATCGCGCCCCGCTGCGCACCGAGTCGAACGTCGCGTCCGGCGCCAGCGTCGCGCCGCTGCCCTCCTCGCTGCCCGCTGCCGCGGGTGCTCCACCCTCGCCGCCTGCGCCGTGCTCCCCTGCGACCTCGCCTCCGCTGCGCTCGGCAATCATTTGCCCGCCGGCGCCGTCTGGGCCGCAGCCCACCAGCACGCCCGCCCCGAGGGCGGCCCCCAGGACCGTCCCCGCCAACACCTGCTTCGTCCTCGCCGTCAGCTTCATCCCGGTCATCGCTCGCCGCCTTCGTGCTGTGCCTTTCACACGAATGACGGTAGAGACGAAATGTGGCCGAAATATGTCGCCGCCAACGGAAGTTCCAACGCCACTGTTCGCTATCTGGCGCATGCCGGCGAGGAGGTTCGGCCTGGGCGATTTGCCATCGGACATGAGCCGCTGGAGGGAGGCCCGCAAGCCGCGAGCAAGGCGCTCGCGGTCGGCCCGGCCCTGCACGGCAGGTGGCGGCTCTTCCCCCGCTGACCTCACTATGCTGTCGCGGTTATTCCGAATGTCTCCGAATCCCGCTCTGTTATGAAACAAAGCACCGGCCCGGTAAGCGCAACCAGCGCAACTCTCGTTCGATTGCTAGGCACCGGCCCGGCACATGTCTCGCTCGACGATGGAGTCCTTCGCTTCGGGGACGCCCAGGGCACGCCCATTGGCGCAATCGACAGCATCCAGACGCGCCGCTCGTGGTTCTGGACACGACTGTCCGTGCGCGAGGCCGGCGGCGCCGAGCATTCCATCGGCGGACTCGCGCTTGAGGAGGCCGAGCGGATCCACGCGTCGGTTCTTGCGGACGTCGCCCAAATCGCCCGGACGCTGGGGGCTGAACTCACGCAACTTGACCACCGCCTGAACCGTCTCCAGGCCAGCAGCCGCTATGCGCGCGAGTCTCAGGCCCGTGGGCTCCAGGCCGACATCGCCGGTGCCGTGGCGCGTGGCGGTGGCGCCCTCGCACGAGCCTTCCTGCCCGCGCAGCCAACCGAGGCGCTGGAACGCATCCGGCCGCTGGCGCGCAGCGAGGCGTACGAGGAGGCCCGGCAGGCCGCCAACGCTCGCTTCGTCGCCGCCGCCGCTCCCGCCGTGGCCGGCGCCGCCCAGGGCGTCCTCGCCGCGCCGCCGACGCCCGAGCAGGCGGCCGCCATCGCCACTGACGAGGACGCCACGCTGGTGCTCGCCGGGGCGGGCACGGGCAAGACCGCCGTCGTCACCGGCAAGATCGCCCACCTCGTCCGCAACCGGGGCGTCCCGCCGCGCGAGATTCTCGTGCTCGCCTTCAACCGCAAGGCCGCCCAGGAGATTCGCGAGCGCCTCCCCCACGACCTCGCCGGCGTCCACGTCTCCACCTTCCACGCCTTCGGACGACGCGTCATCGCCGGCGTCGAAGCCGCGCCGCCGATCTCAAGGCTTGCGGAAGACGAGGCGATGCTGCCCGTCGCTATTGATCGCATCCTCGTCGACCTGCTCGACGATCCACGGCAGAGCCGAGTGGTCGCGGACTTCATCACGCGCCACCGCGCCGACTACCGCTCGCACTTCGACTTCAAAACCCCCGGCGAGTACTACGACCACGTCCGCCGCTCCGAGTTGCGGACGCTCAACGGCGACTTGGTCAAGAGCTTCGAGGAACTGGAAATCGCCAACTTCCTGACCCAGAACGGCGTCAGCTTCAATTACGAGCGGCCCTATCCGGTCGAGACCGAAACCCAGCGGCATCGCCAGTACCGGCCCGACTTCTACCTCCCGGACTACGACATCTACATCGAACACTTCGCCCTTGACCGCGAGGGCCGCCCGCCCATGGACTGGACTGGCTACGCCGAGGGCGTCGGCTGGAAGCGCGACATCCACCGGCAGTACGGCACGAAGCTGATCGAGACCTACAGCTGGCAGCAGCGCGAAGGCGTGCTTCGCCTGAGCCTGCGCAAACAGCTCGAGGAGGAGGGTGTCACGTTCCGGCGCGTCCCAATCCGGACGCTGCTCCTTGAGCTGGGGAAGTGGCTGATCTCATGGCTGGCGCAGCTGATGGCCACGTTCCTGAACCACGTCAAGACCAGCGGCGTCTCCGCCGAGACGCTCCGCAAACGTGCGCGTGAGTCGCGCGATCCCACCCGCGGCGAGGCCTTCCTCGACATCTTCCAGCAAGTCAGCGCGAGCTACGACCGGCTGCTGGGAGAGGACAAGGACTTCCACGATCTGATCAACCACGCCGCCGCGCACATCCGCAACAGCCGCTGGCAGTCGCCGTTCCGGTATGTGCTGGTGGACGAGTTCCAGGACATCTCGGCGGGCCGCATGGCGCTGCTCCAGGCGCTCAAGCGCCCCGGCGTCGCCTACTTCCTCGTCGGAGACGACTGGCAATCGATCTACCGGTTCGCCGGCAGCGACGTGGCCCTCGTTCGTGACTGTGGCCGGCACCTCGGTCACGTACGCGAGCGAGCGCTCAGCCGCACGTTTCGCTTCGCCCGCGGCATCTTGGAACCCTCCACCGCCTTCGTGGTGCGCAATCCCGCCCAGACACAGCGCACGCTCCGCCCGGCCCGGAGCGTGCGCGACGGCGGCGTCACCGTGATCGCCAGCGATGCTCCGGTCCGCGGACTGCGGGACGCCCTGAGTGACATCGAGGCGTGCGAGGACGCCGGCGGCCCGCCGGTTTCCGTGCTCGTCCTCGGCCGCTACCGCGGTAGCAAGGGCACGCTCCCCGGGTCACGCCGCGGGCGGCTGCGCCTCGAGTTCAGCACGGTGCATGCCGCCAAGGGGCGCGAGGCCGACTACGTGGTCGTGCTCGACCTCAGGGACGCCCGCCTCGGGTTTCCCGCCCAGCACGAGGAAGATCCGCTGCTCGACCTTGTGCTGCCGCCTCCCCCTGGCGGCGCGTTCCGGCACGCCGAGGAGCGGCGCCTCTTCTATGTCGCCATGACACGCGCGCGTCGAGGGACCTACCTGGTGACCGATGCCCGGCGCCCCTCCGCGTTCGTCAACGAACTGCTCCGGGAATCCCCCGGCCTGCGCCGCCTTGGCGAGTTCAAGCGGGATCGCACACCCACCTGCCCCCGCTGCCGCACCGGGACCCTCGACGTATCAAGTACGGGCCAGACCATGAGCTGCCTCAACGCTCCCTTCTGCCGCTACCGCGCCCCCCGCTGCCAGGCCTGCCGGCGCGGCTTCGTGACTATCTCCGGCCACTCGTCCCGCTGCACCAACCCCTCGTGCAACGCCAGTCCGCACGTCTGCGAGTCCTGCCATGCCGGCGTCATGGTCATCCGCCAGGGCCGCTCCGGCCGCTTCCTCGGCTGCACCCAATTCGCCTCCGACCAACCCTGCACCAACACCCAGAAGCTCCCCAGGCGAAATTAGCTGGCGCCTCATTCCACTGCCTCCACCGAACAGGTCCTGGCCCAGCCCTTCGCTCACAGGACGAGTCACCCTATGGCTTCCCAGTGTTTGTCCCTCGTGCCGCCTCTCCGCCATCCGCATCAAACCAGTCGTCCGGTAGCCGCGGGACAGCCCAACTCGCATCCGGCCGCCAGTCCGGCCAGCCGTCGCAAAACGGTCGGCCACCGTTCTCGATGGTGTGCACCACCCGCGCCGCCTCGTCTCGTATCGACGCTGCCTGCTCGGCACTGAAGAACCCGTGGGCGATCAACGCCTCAAACTCGTCCGCGTCCTTCCAGGCCCACGACATATCCGGGCTCACGACAATGTCCAGCACATAGTCGTGAAGCTGAACACCGTGACGCGCGCGACGCAGCGGCGACTGCAGATTCACGTACCAGCGCTTGAACTCCCAATCCGAAGACCAGAACAGCCACACCGCATGCCCGGACTCAGGAGGAGTGAGCGTCAGCACATGGCTATGCGACGGCGTGACGACGTCTCTGAACTCTCCAAGGTTCGGGTCAACCCCCCGGATCATCAGGTCAATCCGGTCCGAGAAGCTCAGAGACCTGAAATGTGCGTTGCCTCGCGTGGCAATCGTCATGCCCGGGTGCGAGTACAGCGCCAGGTGAGTCGGCACGTCCTCAACCACCGTCACGGGCCGGGCGCCGGCAGTGCCCCGCCCCCACATCTCATACAGAACGATCTGATCGCCAGACTTCCAGTGCATCGAGTCCCAGGTCAGCCCCGACCTGCCACTGTGATGATCTCGGGACTCGTATCCCGCGGCGCGCTCCGGTCCCAGTCTCCAAACTGCTCCTGAACTTCCAGGCCCGCATCCGACAGAAACGAGGACAGCGCGTCTGCACTGAGGAATCTCAGCGTACTTCGACTGACCTGCGGCTGTTCCCAGGCTGGGCTTGTGAACGTAATGGTGAACGAGACACGGTCGCCGCAAATCGGCGTCTCCACTTGATGCGCCATTCGGACGACGCGGCCTTCGTGCACAACCTCCACCGCATGGTCGGGAGTCCAGGTCTCCCACGCCCGAGCCAGCGGATTGCGGATCTCGAACGCGAAGCGCCCGTCGTCGCTGAGAGACGACCGTATCGCGGCCAGCGACGCTCGCAGTTCGTCGTCGTCGAGCAGCACTTGAAACGCATGACCAGTCATCACGACGAGGTCAAACTCACGACACCACTCGACCGAGGTCAGGTCGCCCAGCACCCACTCGATGTCCGGCCGCTTTCGTGCCTGCCCAAGCATCGCCGCGGCGGGATCGAGCCCGCATAGCCGTCCCGTGTGCCCGGCTTCCCGCGCCAGGTGCAGGAGCTCACCCGTACCGCAGCCCACATCCAGCACGCTTCGCGCTGACATCACCAGCGGAAGATAAAACCCGAAATCCCGCCTCCCTACGCAAAACGCGTCATACAACTCCGCCAGACTGGGCTCCACAAACAGACGATCGACCATTACGGCGCCCAAACACTCCACACACACCCAAACCCCACCAACCCCAACTTCCGCGCCACCGCCAACGACGCCCCGTTCGACCACGACGTGCTGTACAGCGGAATCCGCCCCGACCCTCGAACCGCCGATGCCCATGCAGCCGTAACCCGCGGCGCCAGCCCACGCCCCCGCCAATCCACCGCCGTCTCAACCCCCGCTTCTGCCGCTTCATCGGAGCGCCTCGCGCTAAAACAGACACTCACCGCATATCCGCCCTCAAGCACCCCGACAATCGGCGCGCACCCCGGAATCTCACTCGCCGCCCATCCCGAAAAATGTCGGGAAAGTACGTCAATGTCCTCAATCACAACAACGCCAGCAGGCCGGGTGATCGTCTCTGGGAACGCGAACGAAGGCCCGGAATCCACTCGACCTTTCAGCAGGGACTTGTACCGCTCCGCATACACCGGCACCTGCCGAAAATCCGCCACCGGCGGCTCCTTCGCGGCCAGTCGATCCAGTTCATCCGCTACATCCCGAGCCACATCCGCCCGCACCGCCCACGCACAACCATCCCGATCCCGAATCAGCGAGAACAACGGCCCTAACCCAGGCACTGCCTCCCGCGTCCCGACAATCCGCCTCGCCCCATCCAACACAAACAACGTCCGCAACTGAAGCTCAGGCGTATTCACGACGGACTGTGCTGCAAACTTTCTGTCGGGAGAGTCCACGCTGAAGCTCTCCATTTCGCCGGGCCTCGTGAGACTCGAAGGCTCGCCTGGCGTGTGGCCGCAGGCGAAACGCTAGCTGATGGTCCGTCTCCGGCGCCACGGCTTCCAGTTCAGGTCCAGCCGACGACGCCCACCGCTCATCTCACGCGCACGCAAACCGTCAACGCGCGATCTGTTTCCTGTTGGTACTACCGGGAGACATGTCGGCAAATACCTGGACGCCCCGCAGCCGCCGCCCCTCGTTCACCTCGAAGGCCCGAATGTGCCCCGGACCATCCGGGTCTTGCGAGTTGCCAGTCTCGGACATCTACAGCCGCGACCGGACCGGCGAAAAGCACTGCCCGTTCGGTTTCACCAGGTCGTCAGTGGCAACCGCAGCTTCACCGGCTCCAGATCAGGGGACAGCGGAGAGTATTGGCGCGGTCACCCCAGGCTGAGGCTAACGGGGTGCCGAACTCGAAGCGAAGCCGAGCTACAGATCAGTTATCGCAGACGCCGGCGCGAGCCGTGTCACCTGCATCTGGCCCGCCCGCTCCCGCGCCTCCCAGAGGTCAAAGGCCGTCTGCATCCCCAACCAGGTCTCAGGACTTGACCCGAAAGCCTTGGACAACCGAATCGCCATTTCCACCGACACCGCGGACTTCTCGTTCACCAGTTCCGAAAGCGCCTGCCGGCTCACGCCCAAGCCCCGGGCGGCCTTCGTGACGGACAGACCAAGCGGCTCCAGGCACTCGCTCTTGACGATTCCGCCCGGATGCGGCGGGTTGGCCATAGCCATCGCTCGACTCCTCTCAATGCTAATGATAGTCCGTGTAGTTCACATCGGCCGCATGGCCATTCTGGAATCGGAACGTTACGCGCCAGTTTCCAGACACAGAGACGGCAAAGTGCTCGCGAAGTTGCCCTCGAAGCTGGTGGAATCCAAACCCCGGGAGGTCCATGTCTTGCGGTTGACGGCTGCGGTCAAGCACGGCGAGGATTTTCGTCAGCTTTCGGACGTGGTGCGGAGCAACCCGCCGTGACCCGCGACCCTCGTACAGCTCCCGCAGTCCCCGGTGCTTGAACGAGAGGATCACCTCACGCTACCGCTGCCTCCGCCCATCACTTGTCAGTTGACGAGACTGGCCGCCGGTGGATGGCATTCCAGGTCCCGTGCTTCCGCTGTTCAAATCTGGCCTAGTCGTCAGCGGCCAGTTCGGAGTATAGGAGCGAGCCGAAGGTCAAAGCCGCCCTTCGTTCCTGATGGCCCGTCTCCGCCGCCACGGCTTCCAATTCAACTCCAGTCGACGGCGCCCACCGCTCATCTCACGCGCGCGCAAACCGTCAACGCGGGATCTGTTCGTGCGTCTCCCGACCGGCGACCAGAAATTCGTCTCCCTCCATCCAGTCCCCCGGAAGGAAATCAGGGGACGTCGGATCGCCTCGCGGAACCTCCCGGCGACAACGTCATCAATCATCTCGTTGAGCCGTTCGATCTCGCTTTCTGCTGACTCATCGCACGCGTCGCAGCCACAGCTCGGAAACGGTTCGCTGAACCACCGGCCGAATCGAACGTTAAGTCCCGGAAACGTCGAGAACACCACCGCAATCGGGGCGGCCTCGGGGTCCCTGGGATCGAGTCGCACATGCGGACGTGCAGGATTAAGTCCCCGCTCCAGTTCAGCGTCCAGGCCGTACCCCTCGGTGCGCTCGACGTCGAAATCGTTCTCCAGCCGGGCCAGGACGTCCAGCATGGCCGAATGCAACGGCCGAAAGCGCTCGGGGTTCGTTACGCGGCTGTAGGCCGGATCCTCCGGCGATTCCGCGTTCTGGGATTCCGCATACCCATACCAGCCGGCCATCTCTCTGCGCTCTTTGTTTCACGCCACTCGCACGCCGAAAGGCAGGCCAATTGTGACAAGCGGACGCCGTGCAGGTCTTCCGGCAGGCCACACAAGACTGGGGTTACGCAAGGGTCTCGCATGGCCGGGGCGCGTTCACGCAAAACCGACGGCAACGGTCCAAATGCAGCGATGTGGCGTCCCAACACAGCGGGCGGAGCGGCCCCTCACGCCAGGTGGTGGCCAGTTGGCCTGGCCGAGCGCGCGGGAGGCAGGCCGGGCCGCACGAATCGCCGAAAGAAACGCTCGCCAAAGACGGAGACCTTTGCAAAACGCCCCGCGTGCTCGAATGTGCAGCCGCGCTTTAGTCCCTCTCCTGGGGGAGAGGGTTGGGGTGAGGGGTCTTCCGCGCAACCAGCCTAGGGTTATGCAAGGGTCACCCATGGGAGAGGGTTGGGGTGAGGGGTCTTCCGCGCAACCAGCCTAGGGTTATGCAAGGGTCACCCATGGGAGAGGGTTGGAGCCTGCCCCGGACTCGATCCGGGGGTGAGGGTCTTCCGGGCACCCACCCCTGGGTTATGCGAAGGTCTCAAAGACGGGAGTGCCGCAAGGACAGAGATTGACAGTCCACGCATCCGCCGGATCGAACGCGACGTCCGGCGGGCCGGCCTTTACGATCCGCGATTTCATCAAGCTGGAGTCGGCCGGCGGGATTCTGCTGTTCGGGGCCGCCGTGGCGGCCATGATCGCGGCCAATTCACCGCTATCGGGCGTCTATGCCTCGTTGCTGGACACCGTCGTGGCGGTCCAGGTCGCGGACCTGGTCATCAACAAGCCGCTGCTGCTGTGGGTCAACGACGGCCTGATGGCCTTGTTCTTCTTCGTCATCGGCCTGGAGGTCAAGCGCGAGATCCTGGAAGGCGAGCTCTCGTCCGTGCGTGCCATTGCCTTGCCTGGATTCGGCGCGCTGGGCGGCATGCTGGTGCCGGCGGCGATCTACCTCGCCCTGAACTGGCAGGACCCCATCGCGCTGGACGGCTGGGGCCTCCCGGTCGCCACGGACATCGCCTTCGCCCTGGGGCTGTTGAGCGTCTTTGGCCGGCGGATCCCGACGCCGCTCAAGACCTTTCTGCTCACCCTGGCCATCTTCGACGACCTGGCGGCAATCGTGATCATCGCCATCTTCTATACGGGCGACCTGGCCGTTCCGGCGCTCCTGGTTGGCGGAACGGCGCTGGCGGCCGGGGTCGTCTTCAACCGACTGGGCGTGACGCGGGTGTCGGCCTATGTACTCGTCGGGACTGTGCTGTGGGTCGCCGTGCTGAAGTCCGGGGTGCACGCCACGTTGGCCGGTGTCTTGATCGCCTTCTGCATTCCCATGCGTGACCCCCAGGGCGAATCGCCCTTGCGAAAGCTGGAGCACGATCTGCACACGCCCGTGGCGTTCGTGATCCTGCCCGTCTTCGCCTTCGTGAACGCCGGGCTCGCGCTGTCCGGTATCGGTCTGGATGAGCTCCTGCATCCCGTGACGCTGGGCGTATCCGCGGGGCTCTTCCTCGGCAAGCCCATCGGCATTCTTGGCTTTGTCGCCGTTGCCGCCGCCCTTGGCCTGGCGACCCTGCCGCGCGGCGTGACCTGGGCGCAGATTGCCGGCGTGGCCTTTGCCTGCGGAATCGGCTTCACCATGAGCCTGTTCATTGCCGGACTCGCCTTTGAACACGGCAGCGGCGACTACTTTGCTGGCGACCGGCTCGGAATCCTCGCCGGCTCGCTGGCCTCGGCAGCGGCCGCCTATCTGGTGCTGCGGCTGAGCTGCAGGCGACAGCCGAAAAACGAGGCCGCCGACACTCGCTGACTTGACGCATTCGCGGAGCTGTCCTGCCCCTACGGGCTGATCGGTGCCGGCCCGTCGTCGCGGGAGGTTTAGCCTGGCCGCCACCCCCGCTCGCAGACCTCGCCGACTGCAAAACGGGGGTGCGCTTGCCACTTGTCCTCTTTCAGGGTACACTAATCCCGATGTCTCCACAACCCCATTCCCGGATGCCTGCCGATCCCGCCGTTCGTCCTGATCCTGTCCACCGATGCGCCGCCGCTACCTCGCCCGGCGGCGTGCCGCTCGCATCACTCCACGCCGGCGCTGATCGGTCTCCAATTCGCGGCGCCCGACGCACCCCAAACGCCGCCCAAAAGCGCCCCGCCGCGTCTCAAGAGTTTTTTGGAAAAAACTCTTACGCGCACGAAAGCGCCCACTCCGCCGCCCTATTCACCGCCCCGGGATGCCGATTGCGCGGGTCGCTGGCACCATGGTTGCCCACGGCAGTGGTTCCGAATTTCGGAGGGCTCGATGCTAGGTATCGGAGTAATCGGACTGGGCGGAATCGCGAAGTCGCACCTCACCGCGCTGCAGATCGCCGAGGACGAGGGGTTCGCGCGCTGCGTGGCCGCGGCCGACCTGGTGGAGGAGCTGCGGGAGTCCCACCGCAAGGAGTGGGAAATCCCGGCGGTCTACCCCAACCACCACAAGCTGCTGGAAGACCCCAACGTGGACGCCGTGGCCATCATCCTGGGCCACCACCTGCACGCCGACCTGACCATCGACGCGCTGAACGCCGGCCGACACGTGCTGGTCGAAAAGCCGATGGCCAACACGCTGGAGGAATGCGACCGGATGATCGAGGCCGAGCAGGCCTCCGGCAAGATCCTGCAAATCGGCCTGACCGGCCGCTTCCACCCTGCAACGCGCAAGGCGCGCGAGATCCTGGATTCCAACGAGTTAGGACCAGTCGTCACGGCGCTCTCGCGCTTCAACAAGAACTGGGGCTACGACGGGCGCCGCTACCAGTACCGCACGCGCTGGATGGGCGGCGGCATGTGGATGGGCAACGGCGTCCACGCCGTGGACTGGCTGACCCACTGCATTGGGTCGAGGGCCGTGGCCGTGAAAGCCAAGCAGAGCACCTCCATGCACTACCAGGGCGCCGACGATGTGACCACGGCGTTCGTGCAGTACGCCAACGGGGTTCCCGGCCTGCTGGTGGTGGTGGGCAGCGTCAACGGCTGCGCGACCGACGGAATCGAGGCGCACTGCGCGCTGGGCGAGATTCAGTACACCATCCGCGGATCGGTGCGCGTCGGCCAGAAGAACGAATGGCGCGAGGTGGAGCACGACGGCAGGCACGGCTTCTGCGAGCAGTACCGCCATTTCGCCCAGTCGATCGAGATGGGCATGCGGCCGCAGACCAGCAGCGAATATGGCCGCCACATCATCGAAGTCCTGCAGGCCGCCGAGACCTCCAGCATCACCGGCCGCGAGGTGCACCTGACCGACTACCACCGCATGCCCTGGTAAGCCCGCCCGTGTACGCGCCGTACCGCAAGCGACGAGGCCCTGATGTCGGCTGGTAGCGCGGCGCACGCAATCCCGCCGTTCAAGGAGCGGCTGCGCGAGGCGCTGGAGTCGGAGTCGCTGCCGGTGGCCCTGGGCCGCTCGCTGCCGCAGCTGAGCGAGCGGCGCAACGCGGCTTTCAGCGCTCGCGACTTCGAGGGTAGCCAGGCCGACCTGGGCGGCCGGCGCCAGGCCGCGCTGGACCGGATGCCGGAGCTGGTGGAGGAGTTCACGGCCGCGGCCGAGGCGGTTGGCACCGTGGTGCACGGGCCCACCGACGCCGCGGGCGCCGTTGCCACGGCGCTGCAGGTGTTGCACGACCACGAAGTCGAGATGGTGGTCAAGAGCAAGTCGATGGCCACCGAGGAAATCCAGCTCAACGCGGCGCTCGAGGACGACGGCATCGAGGTCGTCGAGACCGACCTCGGCGAGTTCCTGGTCCAGGTGGCCGGGGAGCGCCCGTCCCACATCGTCGCGCCTGCCCTTCACATCGTCCGCGAGCGCGCGGCCGAACTGATCAGCCGGGCCACCGGCGAAGACCTGCCGCCGGATCCCGACGTGCTGGTGGGCGCGGCGGCCCGCCATCTGCGCGGCCGCTTCATCGAGGCCGGCGCGGGCATCACCGGCGCGAACGCGCTGGTGGCCGCGTCAGGGACCGTGATGCTGGTATGCAATGAAGGCAACACGCGCCTGGCCAGCGCGCTTCCGCCGGTGCACATCGTGATTGCCGGCATCGACAAGCTGGTGCCCACCCTGGCCGACGCCACCACGATGCTTGAGAGCCTGCCGAGAAGCGCGACAGGCCAGCCGATCTCGACCTACGTGTCGTTCATCTCGGGTCCTAGCCGCAGCGCGGACATCGAGCTATCGCTTTCGATGGGCGTGCACGGGCCGCGGCACGTCCACATCGTGCTGCTGGACAACGGGCGGGAGGCTATCCGCACCAACCCGCGGATGCGCTCGGCCCTGCAGTGCGTGCGCTGCGGGGCCTGCTCGAACGTATGTCCCGTCTACCAGCAAGTGGGCGGACACGCGATGGGGCACATCTACACAGGGCCCATCGGGCTGCTGGTGACGCCCTTTCACCATGGGCTCGAGCATGTGGAAGGGCCGCAGTCGCTGTGCGCCGGCTGCGGGGCGTGCGCCAGCGTGTGCCCGGCGGGAATCCCGATTCATGACCTGATCCAGGACGTGCGGGAATGGGCGGTGGCCGAGGGGCACTCCGGCAACACCATGAAAAAACGCGCCCTGGGCGCGCTGGCGGACGAACGGTTGCTGGAGCGCGGAGCGCGGCTGGCCTCGAAGGCTCCGTGGTTGCAGGCGCTGGGCCGCCAGCTGCCAGGATCTCCGCTGAAACGGCGGCCGCTGCCGAACGTACAGCGGCGGCCGTTCCGCGACCGGGTTGGCGAACTGGCAAGGCAAGGTACGAAGGCGACGACGCGGGTGGCCTACTTTCCAGGCTGCCTGACGGACTGGCTGTCGCCGGAGACCGGGGAGGCCGCGGTGGCGGTACTGGAGGCGCTGGGGGTCGGTGTCGAGCCCGTGCAGTTTTCGTCGTGCTGCGGGCTGCCGGCGATCAACGCCGGGTACAAGGACGAGGCAACGCGGATGATGCGGCAGACCGTCGAAGCTATTGAACGGCTTGAGGTGGACACCGTGGTGAGCACGTCAACCAGCTGCGCCGGGGCGATGTTGCATGACTACGCGCGGTTGTCAGAGGACGATCCGTCGTGGGCCGAGCGCGCCCGGGTCGCGGCCGCCAAGGTGCGGGACTTCACAAGCTATGTGGCGGAGCGAGGGATTCCCGACGAAATGTTGGGACGGGCACGCGGCGTGGTGACGATCCACGACGCCTGCCAGTCGAAGCACGGCCTGGGGCTGGGACCGGAGACGCGCGAACTGCTGACCGACGCCGGCTATACGGTCGTCGAAGCCGCCCCTTCAGGCGAATGCTGCGGCTTCGGCGGCTCCTTCTCCTTCGATCACCCGGAAGTTGCGCGGCGGATGCGCGCGCGCAAGCTCAAGGCTTTCGCCGCAACGCGCGCGGAGGTGGTGTGCGCGGACAACCCCGGGTGCCTGATGCACCTGAACGAGGGGCCGGCAGTGCGCGGGGCGGGTCGGCCAATGCATCTGGCCGAGTTGCTCAGGGCAGCCGTCGACTAAGGCGCGGACTGCTTAGGACCAAAGCCGATCGAAGGCGATGATGAGGCCGGTGGCGACTCCAACGATGCTGAGCATGCGAAGCGTGAGGCGCAGCTCAAGGTCCTTGAGGTCGGCCATGGTTGCGAGATGTTCGTAGGCGCCTTCGAGCCGGCTCATGCGGTGGCCGAGTCGCGAAATCTCCACCGAATTGTCGGCGCTAGTCTCGCCTGCGGTCATGGTGGTCCTCCGGTGCCAGCGGTCCACCCTGCCGCCGCGTGTGATGCTCAAGCCTTCCGAGCTTCACGCTCCGAGTATATGAAGGGTCGCGCAGTCCGCTCAGGCTATTGCCCACCGTTCGGTACGAAACCGTCGATCACCGCCCAAAAGACTGCAGTCACCGGCCAGTCGAGCTGGTGACTGCCAACCCACAGCTTGCGCACCATGCCCTCGGGATCGATTAGAAACACGGATGGACGCGCCATGTTCCAGGAGTCGTAGCTGAACCGGACGTAGACGCCGTAGTCGCGGGTCATCTGCCGGTCGGGATCGGCCAAAATCGGAAACGGAATCTCTTCGCGCGTTGCGAATCCCGAAACGGCGTCAAGACCCTGTGGGAATACGCCCGCGACGGCCGCGCCTCTGCGTGTCCACTCGTCCAGCTCGACCTCGAGCCGCGCCAGGTAGCCCTGGCAGCTCAGTCACCAGGTATGTCTCAGGAAGACCAGGCACAGCCACCGACCGGCAAAGTCCTGCAACGTGACCCGATCGTCGGTTCCCGCCACGGGGACATCGAAGTCCGGCGCGCGATCGCCGGTTGCGAACGTGGTTGAGCCTTCGGTGCGGGGCATTGTCTAAGGACTGAATCACAGCTCTCCGACAGGGTCACAGTAGTACCGAATCGACAGGGCCGGCAACAGAGCTAGGGCGTGACCATGACCTTGATGTTGGCGTCCTTGCGGATCCGGGCGCTCTCAAGGGCCTGACCGGCGGCTTCCAGCGGATAGTGAGCGGTGATAAGGGGCTTGATGTCCACCGCGCCGCGGGACAGCAAGTCAACGGCGAGCGGCCAGGTGTTGGCGTAGCGGAATACGCCGGCTACGTCCAAGGCCTTGTCAACCAGCTCGTTGGTGTCGATGGGTGTCAGATCCGCGTCCGTCATACCCACCAGTACGACCCGACCGCCACGGCGGGCGATGCGGGTGGTCTGGGTGAGGGTGGTGGAGTTGCCGGCGGTTTCGAAGACGAGGTCGAACTGGGTGGCGAGGGTCTGGCCGACGTCTTCGGCGCGGCCGTCGACGGCCTCAGCGGCGCCGAGTTCAAGGGCCTTTTGAAGACGGAAGGGCTCGACATCGACCAGGGTGACGTCGCGTATTCCGTAGCTCTGAAGGGCCAGAAGGGTCATGAGGCCGATGGGCCCGGCGCCCAGGATCGCAACGCGGTCGCCCAGGCGGGCCTGTCCGCGACGGGCTGCGAACAGGCCGACCGAGAGCGGCTCGATGAGGGCAGCCTCGTCGTAGGAGACGTGGTCGGGGATGCGGTAGGCGAAGTCGGCTGGATGGACCACGTACTCGACAAAGGCGCCATGGACGGGCGGGGTGGCCATGAAGACGACGCCGTCGCAGAGGTTGTAGTGGCCGGTTCTGCAGTGCACGCAGGCGCGGCAGGGGACGCCGGGCTCGATGGAGACGCGGTCACCCTCAGCGAGGGAACTGACGCCGGATCCGAGCGCGACGACTTCGCCTGCGGGCTCGTGGCCGAGGATGAGCGGCTCACGGACGACGTAGCGGCCGATCCGTCCGTGCTCGTAGTAGTGGACATCCGAGGCACAGACGCCAACCGACCGAATGCGAATGAGCACCTCGCCGGGACCGGGATCGGGCAGCGGCACATCGCGGGTATGGACCTGGAGTGCTGATTCGAGGTAGGCGGCCTTCATTCGGATCTCCGAGGGTGCTGGGTCGTCGGGCGGACGCTAGGCGATGGCGATAGGGCGGACCGGCGAGGCGGTGGCGCCGACGATCTTGAGCGGGGACATTACAAAGAGGAACTCGTAGACGCCGGCGGCGGCGAGGGACTCGAGATCGGCGTTCTCAAGGATGTGGATGCCGTGGTCCACAAGAAAAATGCCGTGGACCGGAAGCCGGTCGTCGCCGGCGGGGATGAACTCGAAAGTCATGGTGTCAGCGCCGCCAAGGTAGACGCCTGTCTCGGCGAGCCACTCGGCGCAGTCGGCGGTGATGCCGGGCTGGCCGTTCTCAAGATCCAGAAAGGCCGGGTCGTTCCAGCGTTGCATGAGGCCGGTACGAACCAGAACGGCGTCGTCCTTGCGGACCTCGACACCGTGCTCGCGGACAACGGCCTGGGCGACATCGGCGGTTATGGCGAAGTCCTTGGGCAGGATGTCGACGCCCTCGGCGCCGGCCACGTCCAGCAGAACGCCGCGGCGCACGATGGGGGGCACACGTTCAATGCCGTGCTCGGTCATGCCGCGGCCGCCGGACTGGACGCTGGCCGCTTCGAGGCCGCCGCACATGATTCCATCGCGCGCAAAGTGGGCGAGCGCGTCGAGATGGGTGCCGGTGTGGCCGCACATGACGATCAGCTCGTTGGCCGAGCCCAGGCCGCCGGGGCGCATGGTGTCGCCGTGTCGTCGCTGCAGGGTGAACACGTAGGGCGGATGCGACGGATGGACCGGCATGCCCATGTTGTAAGGCGTTCCGAGGTCAAACACAGGTCGATTCACGACCGACTCGAGCACGCTCGGATCCATGGTTCAGCCTCGGGCGCAAACGGTTTCCGAATCCTGCCGGTCCGTTTCGAGGCAGGCAAACGCGCATAATCGGCAACGCTCGATCAGCTCGCCGGAGTCGGTGCTTCGGCGAGCGCCTCCCGCGGTTGCGCGTCGACCGCGGACGAACGCACAGGTCCGAATGCGAATCGACACCCAAAGCCACATCTGGCCGGAACCGTTCCTGGACTACCTGCTAACCCGTGACGAGGAACCGCTGGCGTTCCGGGACGGCGACACGCTGTTCATCGATACCGGGAAGTGGCGGCGGACGGCCATGCCGGGGCACTCGGACATGGACGCCAAGGTGCGGACCATGGATGCGGCGGGGATTGACCTGACGGTGCTGTCGCCAAACGATCCGGGACCGGAGCGCTTTGGGGACGACGGTCCGATGGTGGCGCGGCTGTTCAACGACTACATCGCGGAGCAGACGCGGGCGTATCCCGGACGCTTTGCCGGGCTGTGCGTACTGCCTCTCTACCACGAGGCCGAGGCTCGCGAGGAGCTGGATCGGGCCGTGCACGACCTGGACATGCGGGGCGTGCTGCTCTACGCCAATTTGGATGGACGGCACCCGGACGAGCCGGAGCTCGAGTGGCTGTTCGGGCGGGCCGAGGAGCTGGGCATTCCGCTGTACCTGCACCCGGCCTGTCCGGTGACCATCGACCAGGTTGAAGGCCGGAACCTGACCGGCGCGTTGGGCCTGATGTTCGATACGACGATCGCACTGGCGCGCATCATCGTGAGCGGACTGATGGACCGCTATCCCGATCTGACGATTGTGTGTCCGCACGTGGGTGGCGCGCTGCCGTACCTGATCGGCCGGCTGGACCACCAGACGATGGTGCTGAAGCGCGGGGCGGAGAACCTGACGAAGCCGCCCAGCGAATACCTGCGGCAGATCTGGTTCGACACCGTCTCGCCGTGGCCGGCGGCCGTGCGCTATGGCCTGGAGTTGGTAGGGCCGGACCAACTGATGTTCGCCAGCGATCACCCGTGGGTGGAGCCGGACGTGATCAGTGCAATCGTGGACGACCTGCCGGTAAGCGACGAGGAGCGGGCGAAGATTTTTGCGGGGAACGCAGCGCGGCTGTTTGGCTTGGACGCATAGACCGACGAACACCGTCGGCTAGTCGACCCTTAATCCGTGCCGCACTGCGTGCTGGCGGCCCATTCGGCAGGCGCCCGTCACAAGAGCACGATTGCGCACTCGGGGCCTAGGGGTCCAGGTAACCCAGCCGTACGGCTTCGTTGATCAGGTTGCGAGCAAAAGCCCACAGAGTCTCGGAGCCGTGGGCGATGTGGGCGTTGACGGTGAGGACCTGGGCGCGGGTGACGCCGTGCTGGCGCCAGGCGCGGCCCTGGGTGTGGAAGTTGAGGAGCAGGGGCTGAAGACGGTCGAGGGCGGCGGCGAAGCGGGCTTCGGGGGTGTGCCGGGCTTCGAACTCTTCCCAGAGGGCACGCAGGTTGCGTCCCTGACCAGGCGGGAGGAGACCGTATAAGCGCTCCGCAGCGGCACGCTCGCGCGCGGGCTGCTGCGCCTTGGCTTCCTCGTCGTAGACGAACGCGTCGCCGGCGTCGATCTCCACGATGTCATGCACCAGCAGCATGGCAATGACGCGGGAGATGTCTGTATCCGGTGGGGCGTATTCAGCCAGCACCAGCGCGGACATCGTGACGTGCCAGCCGTGCTCGGCGTCGTTCTCGCGACGCTCAGCGGCCGTAATCAGGTTTCGCCGCAGGACGGTCTTGGCCTTGTCGAGTTCCAGCAGAAACTCGATCCGGCGTTGCAGGTCGGCGTCGACGCCCGGCGGTTCGGCGCTCAGGGAATCAGGAGCACCTTGCCGCTGGTTTCACGGCCCTGGAGGGCGATGTGTGCATCGGCGGCGTTTGCCAGCGCGACTTCACGGTCGATCATCAGAGTCAGATCACCGGCCGCGACCCAGGACAGGACATCGTCCGCGCGCCATTCCAGTTCGTCGCGCGTGAGCGTGTAGTGGCCCAGGCTGGGGCGCGTGAGGAAGAGTGAGCCCTTGGCATTGAGGATCTGTGGGTTCAGTTCCGGCACCGGGCCGCTGGACGCGCCGTAAAGGGCTAGGAGACCGCGCGGCTTGAGGCAATCGAGACTGCGTTCGTAGGTGGCGGCGCCTACGCCGTCGTAGACGACTTCGACGCCGGCACCGTCCGTCAGACGGCGAACCTCGTCCAGAAAATCGGCCTGGGTGTAGATGATCACGTCGTCGGCACCGGCGGCGGCGGCGATCTCGGCCTTGGCGGGGGTTCCGGCGGTGGCAATGACGCGCGCGCCTGCCCGCTTGGCCATCTGGCTCAGCAAGCGTCCCACGCCGCCGGCGCCAGCGTGCACGACGGCCGTGTGCCCGGCAGCCAGCGGATAGGTGCTGTGGGCCAGGTAGTGGGCGGTCATGCCCTGGAGCATCGCGGCCGCAGCCTGGCGGGTGTCGATGGCGTCGGGCAGCTTGATGAGTTGGGCGGCCGGGACAGCCTGTAGCTCGGCGTAGGAACCCAGGTGCATGGCGTGGGCGACCCGGTCCCCAACCGCCAGGCTGCTGACATCGGATCCGACGGCCTCGACGACGCCAGCGCCTTCCATGCCAAGGGTGAACGGGGGATCAAGTGGATACTGGCCGCTGCGCTGATAGGTGTCGATGTAGTTGACACCGATGGCCTCAATTCGGATGACCGCCTCGTCGGCGGCCGGACTGGGATCAGCGATGGACTCGTACGAAAGGGCTTCGGGTCCGCCCGGCTGGTTGACGCGAATGGCCTGCATTGGATTTCCTCAAAGAAGCGACTGCTTGCCCATTGTCCACGTCCGAGCGTGGCGTTGTGTCATACCATGCGCGCCCGTGCACTCCGGGCGCGCGCTGAACACCGTCGCATCGTTAGTTCCGCGCGTCTATATCCAGATTTTCACTGCGTCGATCGGCATGGGGATGCTGGTGCCGACGCTGCCGCTGTTCGTGGCTGATCTGGTTCGAGACCCGGTCACTGGCGAGGAAAACATCACGCTGGTCGGCCTCGCGCTTGGTATGGCGGCGCTGGGCACGTTGCTTTGGACGCTTCCCTCGGGCCTGCTGCTGAACCGGATCTCGGAGTGGGTGGGGCAGTTAGCGGGCCTCATCGTGATGGCCACAGCGGTGCTGGTGCTGGCCCTCTCACCTCCGTATTCGGTGCTGATCGTCGCCCGACTGCTTATGGGCGCGGGGATGGGCCTGTGGGCGCTGTCGCGCATGCAGTACATGCGGCGCGTAACCCCTCGGCACCAGAGAGGACGAATCATGTCGCTCTTTGGCGGCACGAACCGGATCGGCATGTTCGTCGGTCCGGGAGTCGGCGGATTCGTGGCAGGCACGCTGGGCTACGAGGCCATGTTTCTCATTGCCGGCGCGTGCATGGCCGTGGGGCTTATCCCCGGACTCGCCTATCGGGATGCTCCTGACAA
>JAPPKM010000188.1 GCA_028874315.1 Chloroflexota bacterium | reverse complement strand
GCGTCGCCGTGGGCGAACCCCGTGGCGACGACATGGTCGAAGAGCGACACCAGCGGGTCCCAGTAGCCTCCGCAGTTGGCCAGGACGATCGGCTTGTCGTGCAGACCGAGCTGCCGCCAGGTGACCATCTCGATGGTTTCGTCCAGGGTGCCGAGCCCGCCCGGCAGCGACACGAAGGCGTCGGCCAGCTCGAACATCTTCCGCTTGCGGGCGTGCATGTCGTCGACCACGATGAGTTCGGTCAGGCCGGTCGCCGGGATCTCGGCCTCCATCGCGCGGGGAATGACGCCCACCACGTGTCCACCCCCCGCCAGCGCCGCGTGCGCCACGGTCCCCATCAGCCCGATCCCACCGCCGCCGAAAGCGATTCCGAGCCCCCGCGCGGCACAGCCGGCTCCGAATGCGCGCGCGTAGTCCGTAAACGCGCCATGGTGTCCCGAACTCGCGCCGCAATAGACGCACACCGTCTGGATCTCCTGCAACGTGGCCTCCCTGTCGTCCGACCGGCGCGCGGGCGAACCGAGGGCAGGAAGTCGCCACCCCTCGGGATCGCGTCCCGACACGCCATGAAGCAAGCGCGGAGCTTATCGCACGCGACGGGCCGGGCACTTCATGGCAGGCGACAGGCGTTTCTGGTAAAAAGCACGCCGCTTTTCTCGGACTGCGACCGGTGAGCGAAGCCCGGCGGCAAACGCGCATCGTCTACGAAGGCTTCATGGAACTGGCTGACGGCAACGGCGGCGTTGTCGAGGTCGGCGACCTGGTCGCGTACATGCGCGGCCGCAACCGTCCCATGGGCGCCTGGGAAGTCCGGGGCGAACTCTCGACGCTCGAGGCCGCCGGTCTCATCGCCGTCGACGAGGAGTCCGCAAGCTGGCACCCTGTGGATGGTCAGGACTTCGACTCCGCCTACGCCGCGGGGTAGCCCAGGATCCACAATCGCCGATGCGCGACCGGAAATCCGCGATGGCTTCCCACGTCCGTGTTAGGTGACTTGGTGAGTTGGTGTATTCCTGCTAAAGTCCGCAGCTGGACGCCCGATGAGGACGCTCCTGTGAGCCGACTGACAATCACACTCGACGACCAGATGCACCGCGCCTTGAAGGAGACGGCTGCCCGCCAGGGCCGCACCATCACTTCCATCATCGAGGAGAGCCTGCGTCTGCGTGGCATCAGGGACCAGGCAAGCGCTCGTGCCCTGGTTGCCCAGGCGCGGGAACGCGCGCGGCTGGCGCCCGGCAAGGCCCTTGAGCTGGCCGTCGAAGAAACCCGCGCAACGCGCGAGGGATGAGCCCACCGGTCTATGTAGTCGACACGAACGTTGTGGTGGCAGGGCTGCTGGCCGCGTCCCCCAGCAGCCCGGTGGTGTTGATCCTGGACGCGATGCTTGCCGGAACGCTCGTGTATCTGCTCTCGCCACCATTGCTGGCCGAGTACCGGTCGGTGCTACTGCGGCCGAAGCTGACACGACGTCACGGCCTGACCGAGTCCGAGGTCGATGCCGTGCTCTCCGAGCTTGCAGCCAACGCTATGTGGCGCGAGCCCGGCGGCGGACCCAGTGCTCCGGACCCGGGCGACGACCACCTTTGGGCACTCCTGCATGCCCATGCAGGCAGCACGCTCATCACCGGCGACCGCGCCTTGCTGGAAGCACCAATAGCTACCGGGTCGGTTATCGGGCCCGGTGCCTGGGCGAACACCCGCACGAGGCCTCACTGACTCGGCCGGGATCCGGGCCGGTGGGGACCCGGACTGTCCCCCTCGCCTCCGTCCGCGTACTCTTGCACCATGAGCGAAGAAACCGAACCTCTCGACTTCGAGGCCGCGCTCGCCGAACTAGAGGCGCTCGTGCAGCGGATGGAGACCGGCTCCCTGAGCCTGGAGGAGTCGCTGCAGGCCTTCGAGCGCGGGGTGCGGCTGACGCGCCAGTGCCAGGCCGCGCTCGAGCAGGCGGAATTGCGCGTCAAGGCGTTGATGGAGGACGGCACCGAGACCCCCGTCCCGGAGGCCGCCCCGGGCGACGATGGCGGATGACG
>JAPPKM010000206.1 GCA_028874315.1 Chloroflexota bacterium | reverse complement strand
CGGTGACGGCGAAGGTGATCCAGGATGGTGTAAACCAGCCTCACTGTGGCGGTGGGGTCATGCATGACCAACTGCGCAAGCAGTTCGTTCGCCTGCCCGGACAGTTCGCGTCGCAGCCAGGAATCGACGACTTCCGCAAACGCCAGGTCCGCCTGGTCGCCGTCCATCACTACCGCGCCGGGGTCGATATCCGCCTCCACCGGGTAGGGTGTGATCAGGCGCTGGCAAAACCCGTGAATGGTCGAGCAGGTCATCTCGTCGATGGCGTCCTGTGCTCCGGCCAGACAGCGGCGCTCCTCCCTGGAGAGGCCCTGCGGCAACGCAATGCGAAGCTCCGTGGGGATTTGGTCGTCCGCAAGAGCGTCCACGAATGCCTTCACCCGGATGAACAGTTCACTGGCCGCGAATTCGGTAAATGTCACGGCGGCGATGGACCTCGGCAGGATGCCCCGAGCCAACAGCAGTGCGACGCGGCCCGCCATGACCGCGGTCTTGCCCGATCCGGCGCCGGCTTCGACCAGGAAAGACCGGTCGTGGACCGCGGTCGCCTGCCGCCGGGCCGCATCGTCAACAAGCCGGTGAACTGCCATCAGTCAGCCTCCCAGACCAGAGCCGCCTCGCCCAGGCGCTCCGTGGCCGCCGCCTCTTTGCGGACGCGGTAGGTAGCCCGGACGTTGGCCGGCAGGGCGAAAGCCAGGTCGTCGTATTCACCACCGGTGTCGCGTCCCATCACGGCGCCGCCGCGGGTAAGACTGGTACGTGCTGTGTCAAGGCAACCCGCGATCATCTGAAGAGTGGCCTCAGGGTCGGCCAGCGGCATATTCTTTTCCCCGCGCGCATAGAAAAGCGACGCGCGGATCGCCACGTCTCCGCCCAGCATGGCTTTCACGGCAAAAGCGTAAAGGCAGCGCTGCAATTCCCGTCCCCCATTTACGACGATGTCGTCCTTTTGCGGAGGTTTGCCCGTCTTGTAGTCGCGCACCGACGCGTAGCGTCCATCGGCCGAAACATCAAGCCGGTCGATGTAGCCCCTGACGCGGAAACCGGTGTTGGGAATTTCGACCGCCGCAGCGGCATCCCACGGGTTATCGATGCCGGATTTGGCGTCGGCGCCGCCGAAGGCGACTTCTCCGTAGGCCCGCGCGCCAACAAGCCGCTCATCCCGGAAAGCAAGTGCGTTGGTGCTCAATGCGCGCACGTCGTCTATCGTGCGCTCCCAGATAACCCGCGGAGGTGTGGCTCGCTCCTGCTGCCAGAGCCGCGCAGCCTCGCCGGCGGCGCCATCCACCGCCGCAGCGATCTCTTCCTCCCCTGCCTGGGCCAGACCAGTGCCCGCTTCCAGGGTAAGCAGCGCCTTGTAGAGGGTCTGGTGAACGAGGTCGCCCATGGCCAGAGCATCGAGCACCAAAGGGTCCTCACCACTCTCGGGGGCGCGCCAACGCAACCCGTAGCGCCACACAAAACCCAGGGGATTGCGTAGCAGCAGGCTCAGTGAGCTGGCCGACTGGACGCGGTCGAGGATGGCGCGGATCACCGGATGATCCGCGCGCACCACACCGTCGTGCGGCGTAATGTCTGTCCGCCGCCAATTGGACCAGCACTTTGCCGCTGCCTGCGCCTGAGGCAGGTCCTGGAATTCCCCTGGCCGCGCCATCAAGCGGTCGGTCTCGCTGAAGGCGTGCGCGGGCACCGCGTTTCGCCCCAGATAGGTCTCAGCCGTCTGCAATTTCAGGAGCAAGGCACTGCGGCCGAGCAGCCGTCCTTCGTCGCTCCTCCGCGCCCGCGACAGGACGACTTGACGTTCCGTGGTCGCCAGGATGGTCTCGAAATCCCGCCGATCCGCTGCGGCGAACGGCAAGGGATCGAGCTCTTCCGTGGGTACGATGTGATGGGAGAGAAGCCGGTCCTCGGAGCTGCCCCGGGGCCAGCGCGAGGAGTTGAGCCCCAGAAGGCGGACAAAGCGTCTGGGGGATGCCGCCAACTCACTGGCCGGCATCCAGCAAGCCGAGACGCACGGGTCAAGGCCGTCGTCTTGCCTGAGCGCTTCCAA
>JAPPKM010000103.1 GCA_028874315.1 Chloroflexota bacterium | reverse complement strand
GTGCTGGGGGGCGCACGGCCGCCGCCCGCGGCCCTGGCCGGCGGCTTAGCCGCCCTGGGCGCGGTGCTGGGTCTGACGCGTCCGGCGAGCGGGCTGCTGCTGGCGCTTCTCGCGGCTTTGCTCGTTCCGTTTCTTGTCGTTCCACAGCGAATCGGAGTGCAGCCCCCGGTTCTGGACGTGATCGTCAGCGCCACCTACCTGGGTTTTGCCCTGCGCGTGATTCGCCACCGGCGCGAAGCACTTCTCGGATGGAATTCGACCCCGCCGTGGTTCGTGGTCCTGGTGGCCCTGGGAGCGTTGCTGCCGCTGGCCGCCGGCGCGGCGGCTCTGGCGGCCTCAGGCGACGGCGAAGCCGCGCACGTTGCGCTGAAGATGTCGCTCTATAGCCTGACGCCGCTGATGGTGGTTCTGATTTGGCGGCCCGATCACGCTCCGCGGATTGTCTCCAGGCTTGTCGTTGCAGCAGCCGCGTTGCAGGCAGTGGTTGCAATCGTGCTGCACCTGGCCGGCGCAGGCGGCATCGAGGCTCTCCAGGCGCTGGGCACGGCTGGATATCCATCCACGAATATCGCCCGCTTTCTGCCGGACGAAGTGACTCGCCGCGCAACCGGGCTGCTGGTAGATCCGAACGTCCTGGGCGTCACCCTGGCGGCGGCACTGCCGTTTGGATTGGCGTGGCCTGGGGGTAGTGTTCGGCGTATGACGCTGACAGTGGGTGGCGTCGCGCTCATCGGAGTGGCCCTGGCGTTGACGATCTCACGCGCAAGCTGGATCGCGACCGCCGCCGGATTGCTGGTCTGGCTGTGTCTCCTTCGTCCGCGCGTCGCGGTTATGGCGGCAGCGGCGCTCGGTGGGGCCGTTCTGGTTGCGCCGCTGGAGCCGTTTGAGCGAATTCGCCAAGGCTTCCTGGCAACCGACCGCTCAGCGGCCCTGCGGATTGACGAGATGCGGGAAGCGACGCGCGTCATCAGCCGATTCCCGCTGCTGGGCGTGGGGTACGGCGACGCGCCACACCCGGACATTTTTGCCGGAGTCTCCAACGCCTGGCTGTGGCTGGGCGAGCGCGCGGGCGTGGGCGCCGCGTTGACGCACCTGACGCTGGTTGGCGGCACGGCGGTGACGGCCGTGCGAGCGGCGGCCTCCGATGCGGCCATGCGACCTCTCCTGGCTTCGCTGGCGGCCTTCACAACCGCCGGGCTTTTCGATCATCACCTGGTGAGCTTTCCGCACCTGGTGTTTCTGGTGGGAGCGCTCATCGGCGTGAGCGTGGCGCGGGCGGCCGCGGGTGCGCCGGAGCCGACATGACCACGGTAGCGCTTGACGGGCGAATGCTTCGACACGACCAAGCGGGTATTGGACGGTACATCTGGCGCTTGCAAGAGGCGCTGTCAAGGCTTCCACACAAGACCGTCGACCTTGAGTTGCTGGTGGATCGGCGGGGCGGACTTCCCGGCAGGCCGTCGCTGCGCGCACGCCCCGTGGTGGCACCGGCCCGTCACCGCCTGGAGCGGGCGTTTCTGCCGGGCGCGTTGCGGGCGGCGAATCTGGTGCACTTTCCCGACCATGGGATTCCACCCGGGGCCAATCGGCCAGCAATTGTGACGGTTCACGATGTCTCGTTCCTTACGCACCCCGAAACGCATTCGGCGGCCAGCCGTCGGCACTATGCGGCGTCGATTGGAACCCTGCGGCAGGCGAGGCGAGTGATTGTGCCTTCCATGCATATGCAGTCGGTGTTGGTTGAACGCGACCTGGTTTCGGCAGATTGCGTGACGGTCGTGGCGTCCGCGTCGGGGTTGGCGGCGACCGTGGATGGGCGACGATGCCGGGAGTGGCCGACGCCTTTCGCCCTGATGGTTGGAACCATTCAGCCACGCAAGAACATCGAACTGGCCGCGCGCGCGTTCGCCGCCTCGCGTTTTTCCCGCCGAGGCGTTCTGCTGCTTGCGGGGTCGGTCGGATACCGCGGATCAGCCATCATCCGGGCGGTCCGGGCCGCGCCGGGAGCGGACACCGTGCGGTTTCTGGGCCGAGTAGCTGATGCCACGCTGGCGAGCCTGTTTGCGCAGGCCGAGTTTGTGCTCGTGCCCTCTCGCGATGAGGGATTCGGCCTGCCGGCGTTGGAGGCCATGACGTTGGGCGCCCCGGTAATCGCCGCCCGGGCGGGCGCGCTGCCGGAGGTCGTCGGCAATGCATCGCTGCTGATTGACCCGAACGACGCGGATGGATTGACCGAAGCCGTGGACCGTCTTGCCGACGACCCCGAGCTTCGCGCCAAACTGCGCGCCGGCGGCCGTGCGCGAGCGAAGGCATTCAGCTGGGAGCGAACGGCGCGCGAAACGCTGGGCGTCTATGAGGCTTGCCTGTGAATATCCTGGCCGTCACGTCCACGCCGCCCTGGCCGCCGACGCACGGCGCGGCCGTGAGGAACAGCCTGCTGTTGGAAGCCCTGACGTCTGAGCACACGGTGGACCTGGTCACCCTCGACGCGCCGGGGACACCAGCGGTTCCGGCACCCCCTGGAGTCCGGCGCGTCATCCAGATTCGCGCGGCGCCACCAACCGTGTGGCGGCGGCTGCGGGCAGGCTGGCGCGGCGGTGTGCCGGATCTGCTCGTGCGCCACGGATCCCGCACCCTGCGAGGGCGTGTCCAACTGCTCCTGGGCCGTGGCGAGTATGGCGCCGTGCACGTGGCGCAAGCGCAGATGGCGCCAGTGGTTCGTGACGTCTGGACGGCCACGCCACGCCGGGTCAGACGGCCGCGAGCGGTCTATGACGCGCACAACATCGAGTGGACGCTGCAACAGGGCCTGGCGCGGGCCAGCGGCGGCCTGCGCGCTCGCTGGGGACGACGCCAGGCCGCTCTGCTACGCCGGGTCGAAGCCTGGCTGGCACGCACGGCTGATCTGGCGCTGGCCGCGTCGCCGGACGATCGCGCGAGTCTGGCCGCCTTAGGCGCCAGGGAGCCGGAGTACGTTCCGCATCCGGTCCGGCTGGGAGCGGCGTGTCCCGGGGCGGAGGATCGGGCCGAGCATCCTCGCGTGCTCTTTGCCGCGAACTTTGCGTACCGCCCCAATGTCATGGCCGCCGAATGGCTCTTCGGCCAGGTCTGGCCAGGCGTCGCCCGCCAGGTTCCAAAGGCCGAGCTGCGGGTTGTCGGACCGCAGTCGGAACAACTACGTCCGATTGCATCGGCGCAGACCACCCTGGGTGGCGTCGTCGACGACGTCGATCTGGAATATCGACGTGCCTGGATCGCCGTATCGCCCACGTCCGTGGCCGCCGGCGCGCCGTATAAGGTGCTGTCGGCCCTGGCGGCAGGCCGGCCGGTGGTTGCCCGGGCACAAGGGTACGTCGGCTTGCCCGCGGACGAGGGAATCGGCGTGACGCTGCCGGAGCGGGCCAGTGACTTCGTAAGCGCGGTGACGAAGCTGCTCACGGACCCGGCGGCGCATGACCGCGCGGCTTCAGCCGGGTTTGCGTACGTCAAACGCGAGCACGACGCCTCGATTGTCGGTCAGCAACTGCAACGCGCCTATGCACGAATCTGCGCGCCAGCCACTTCAGGATCGACGTCGTGATCGTGGCCGTCTGCGCCACGGTCAAAAATGAAGCCGCGGACGCTGCGTCGATGGTTCGGAGCCTCATGGAGCAGGACCTGGCTGCTGACGAGATCGTGATTGTCGACGGGGGATCGACGGACGGCACATTGGAGGCATTGCAGGCGGCGGTCAATGGAGATTCGCGTTTCAGCCTGCGACGGGCGCCAGGCAGCAATATTTCCGCCGGTCGGAATCTGGCGATTGGCGCAACCACGGCACCGCTTGTGGCCGTTACGGATGCGGGGCTGACACGCTCGCCGCGCTGGCTACAGTCACTGGTTGATGCCGTTCAAAACGAACCTCGGGCGGCCGGCTCGTTCGGCTACATCCTGGCCGCGCCGAAGACGACGTTCGAGGCGGCGCTGGGTGCGGTGGCGCTGCCGCTGGCTCGCCAGATCGATCCGACGCGCTATCCGCCAAGCAGCGGGTCGGCGTTGTTTCGACGCGAATGGCTGGAGCGCGTGGGCGGTTATCCCGAGTGGCTGGCCCACGGTGAGGATCTGTGGCTGGATCGCGAAATCTGGCGCGCGGGGGGATGGTTTCGCCATGCGCCGGGGGCCGATGTGGGAATCCGGCCACGCTCGACCGTGCGGGCCTTTTTCCGACAGTATTTTCTCTACGCGGCCGGCGACGGGCATGCCGGCATGCTGGTGCCGCGGCACATCGTGCGTTTCGCAGCCTATGCGGCGGGACTGACCATCTTCCAGAATCCGTCACCGGCGGCGCGCCTCCTGCTGATCCTGCTGGCCGGTGCGTACCTGGGCCGATCCCTGCGCCGAACGCCGACGATGGTCCGTCAGACTGCCGGCGCCAATCCGCTGGTTGCGGCTACGCTGGCCCCGGTCCTGCGGATTGTTGGCGACGTTGCCAAGATGACCGGGTTCGTTGCTGGACTGTCGCGCCGGTGGCGGCCATGAGTGCCGGAGTTGCCGACGTTGCGGTGGTGATTACCACGTTCAACGTTCGAGATCTGCTGGAGCGGTGCCTGGACAGCCTGGATGCGGCCCGCGGCCAGCTGATGCTGGACGTCGTCGTGGTTGACAATGGATTCGACGACGATACGTGGCCAATGTTGCTGGCACGTGACGACGTGCGGGCGATTCGTGGATCGCCGGCCGTTGGATTCGGCGGCGCCAACAACATTGGGGCGGCTGCCACGAGCGCGCCGCTGGTGCTTTTTCTCAACCCAGACACTGAGCCAGAACCGGGATCGATCGAGATCCTGGCCGAGCAACTCGGCCAGCGTCCCGCGGCGGCGGCAGCCGGCCCGCGGCTTTCGCTGCCGGACGGTCGACTGGATCCTGCAGCCCGACGGCATTTCCCGCGCCCCGCGAACACGTTGCACCGGCTCCTCGGCGCGCCCCGCATTCTCAAAGGAAGCGTTGCCTCGCCCTATAACCCGGGCGAAGCGAGCGACGATTCGGTGAGCGAAATAGACGCCGTATCCGGCGCGTGTCTGATGGTTCGTCGCGCGGCCTTCGCGGAGGTGGGAGGGTTTGACCCTGATTTCTTCATGTACGGCGACGATCTGGACTTGCATCGCCGGCTTGCGAACGAGGGCTGGCATTCGCTCTACGTGCCGGTAGCGCGCGTCTGGCATCACAAGCGCCAGTCGTCGAGACAGCGTCCGGTTCGAACACGGTTCGAGTTCTACCGATCAATGTGGCGCTACTACGCGAAGCACCACGCCGGCGACCCGTGGCCACTGCGCGGCACGGTGCTGTGCGGAATCCTTGTGCTGGGCTGTTGCGGCGTGGCGCGCGCACTGGTGACGTATCGACCACGAGGAACGACCAGCCAACGATGCTGATCTGGACGCAGCGCAACTGGAGCGGCCTGGTCTCAACAACGTCACTCGGGGCCGATGTGATCACAGTTGCCCTGGCCTTCATCGCGGCCTACTACGTGCGGTATCGCTTTGGATGGTTCGATGGCCCACCGCCCAACCGGTTCTTGTTTCTGGCGCCGGTCGCCGTTGGGTTTGCCGCAGCCACTGTGATTGGCGGTCTGTCGATGGGCATGTACTCGCGATTCCGGACGGCCGGGCCGATCGACCGGGTTGCGCGCAGCGTGGGCATGGTCACGATCGGCGCGCTGCTCGCCGTTGCCGCAACGTTGTTCGTGTTCACCGACCGACTGGAACCTGTTCGAAACGTTATGCCGATAGCCTGGCTGCTCGGCATCGCCTTCGTGGCGTTGGGCCGGTCGCTGCTCGCAGGGCTGCTGCGGTTGCTGGCGCGCGGAGGATTCGGCGTCCAGCGGCTGTTGGTTATCGGCGCCGGCGCCGAGGGCCGCGAGGTCGGCGGGCGACTGCTGGCGGACCCAAGCCGTCGCTATCAATTGGTTGGCTTTCTGGACGACTTCGAATCGCGCCTAACCGTCGGCGAGCGTGACTTCCCGGTGTTGGGCACCTCGGCCATGCTCTCGGACGTCATCGCCGAGCACGAAATCGACAAGGTCGTCGTCGCCATCCCATCGCTGGCCCACGAAGATTTGCTCACGATCCTTTCTGAAGTCGAGGCGTCGTACGCGGACGTGTGGCTCTTGCCCGATCTCTTTCAGCTCATGGTCTCGCCGGTGGTTGAGGGCGGCGTGCGCGGTCTTCCGCTGATTGCCGTCAACGAGGTGCGCCTACGGGGATTGAGCCGCTTTACCAAGCGCACGCTCGACCTGGCGGTCGCCACGATCGTGCTTGTGCTGGCATCGGCGCCGATGCTGCTCGTGGCTCTCATCATCAAGCTAGACTCGAAGGGACCGGCCTTCTACGTGCAGACGCGCGTCGGCCGCGACGGGCGACCGTTCCCGATCGTGAAGTTCCGGACCATGTATAGCGGCGCCGATGAGTACGGACAGACCTGGACGGTCACTGACGACCCTCGACAGACCCGCGTCGGACGAGTGCTTCGGCGCTACTGGATTGATGAATTGCCTCAGCTCCTCAACGTGATTCGCGGCGACATGAGCCTTGTGGGGCCGCGCCCCGAGCAGCCCGGGTACGTGTCCAGATTCCGCGGCGAGTTTGCGCGCTATATGGTGCGGCACCGCGAGCGCGCGGGAGTGACCGGCTGGGCGCAAGTCAACGGACTGCGTGGCGACTCCTCGATCGCCGACCGCACCCGCTACGACCTGTATTACGTGGAAAACTGGTCGCTGCTCTTCGATTTGCGGATTCTCTTGCGAACCTTGCTGATCGTGATGCGCGGCGATGCCACCTAGCGGGCGCCCGACGTCGGTTTACCGCCGGCGAATTCTGAGTCTGCTGGCCGTCGGCTCGGCTGCCGCAGCCTGCGACGTGGGCGGATTCGGCGCGGAGTCTTCACCGTCCTCCGGTGCTACCGCCGCTCGAACACCGCCAGCCTATTTCGCGCCCAGTCCGCAGCCGCTGCCGCCCACCGTTCGGCTGCCGGCGCTGATCTCGGACTTCGCCGGGACCGGAGCGATTGGCGACTCCGGTGACGGCGGCCCTGCCGCTGCGGCGCAGTTTCGCAGCGTGGGCGGTGTCGCTGTTGGCTCTGACGGCCTGATCTTCGTGTCAGATCCGAGCGCCAGCCGGATTCGTCGCATTGGAACCGACGGTGTCATCGAGGCGCTGGCCGGTACCGGTACGCGAGGGTACGGCGGGGACGGTGGGCATGCCCTGGCGGCGGACTTCACGGATCCCACGCGCTTGCTGATCGATCAATCCGGAGCGCTTTTCGTCGCCGAACTTGATCGCGTGCGCCGAATTGATCCATCAGGCCTGGTGACCACGATCCTGGGCGATGGCCACGCCGGCCTGGAGGGCGACGGCGGGCCGGCCGCGTTTGCGAGAACCGCCGGCAACGAAGGTATGGCGATCGACGGCGATGGCAACCTGTTCATCGCCGAACGGGCGGCGAATCGGGTTCGCCGAGTGGATACGCGCGGCAATGTGGCTACCGTGGCCGGAACGGGAGTGCCTGGAAGCGATGGCGACGGTGGTGCGGCGCTGGCCGCAACGCTCAACCAGCCCGTCGATGTGGATGTCGATGGCCACGGGAACCTGCTGATCGCTGAACTGGCCGGCAACCGAATTCGCCGCGTTTCGACGAGCGGTACGATCGAGACTATCGCGGGCGTTGGCCTGCCGGGTGGCGCGGGCGATGGCGGCCCGGCCACCGCGGCCGAACTTCACGGTCCCCAGAGCGTTGTCGTGGATTCCAGCGGCGCGGTCTTCATCGCCGACTGGAACAACCGGCGCATTCGCCGCATCCACCCGGATGGGACCATTCAAACCGTCGCCGGCCTGGTGGGTGGTCGGGTTGAGTCCGGCGGGCCTGCGTTGGAATCGCGGCTGACACTTCCGCTGGACGTTGTGCCGACACTTGACGGAAGCCTGCTGATCGTCGAGCAGAGCGCACGCCGGATTCGTGTCCTGGTTCCAGTACCGGGCGCTGACGGGGCGCCGCCGGCAACTGACGCACAGCCGTCGGGATCGGCGGATGCCCGTCCGGCCGACGTTCAGCCGTTGGCGGCTGCCTACGTTCCGCCATCGCCCGCCCTGCCGAGCGGCGCGCCGCCTGCCGGAGAGCTGTTGGCCGAAGTCTTTGCCGGCACGGGTGAATCCGGCAACGCGGCCGACGGGGAATTTCGACTGAACGCGGCGCTGGCATCGCCGCGCGGCATTGCCATTGATGGCGTTGGTCGCCTGTTGATTGCCGACACCGGCAATCATCGGATCCGCCGAATCGAGCCCGATGGGACGTTGCGGGTTGTCGCCGGCACCGGCGATCCTGGCAGCGCCGGCGACGGCCTGGCCGCCGTTACCGCGCAACTCAATCGTCCGTCAGCTCTTGTGGTCGACTCAAATGGATCAATCTACGTTGCCGACTCCGGCAATTTTCGGATCCGCAAAATCGATCCGGACGGTGTGATCACGACGTTTGCGGGTGGTTCGCAGCCGGGCACGGGCGGTGACGGCGGGCCTGCCCGAGATGCCCAGTTCACCGAGCCGGTGGGCCTGGCGCTGGGGTCCGACGGATCGCTGTTCGTGGCGGACGGGCCGGTGCATCGGGTGCGCGTGATCCGTCCCGACGGCGTGATTTACGGTTTCGCGGGGAGCGGAGTTGACGGCAACGGCGGCGACGGCGGGCTTGCCACGGAGGCCGCCGTTGGGTTTCCGCAGCGCGTCGCGCTCAATGCCGACGGATCGGTCCTGGTCACCCAGCTTCAGGCCGGCGTCGTTCGTCGGATTGGTCCTGACGGTGTGATAGCGACATTGGCGGGCTCCGGCCGGTCGACCGCTCCCGCGGAAGGGTCGGCACTCGACGTCGGACTGGATGCGCCGATCGGGGTTGCGACGGACACGGTAGGCGCCGTTTACGTCGTGGCGAGCGGCAGCGGTCAGATTGTCCGGATCGATCCGGGCGGGCACGCGCAGATCATTGCCGGGAATCCGCTGGGTCAAGGGCAATCGGGCGATCCTGCTCGTGAGCTTCCACTATTCACCGCCGTTGACATCGCCCTGGGGCCGGACGGGACGGCCTACCTGCTCGAGGCGCGAGGACTGATCTGGCAAATCAGCGCCGAGAGTCCCGGCATTGGACCGGGTCCAGCTGATGAGCAGGCGACGCCGACCGCGACCGCGACTTCGACGCCGGGTCTGGACGTGGCAGCGAGCGAATCAGCCGAGGCCAACAGCGTCGTGCTGGCCCTCCAGCTTGGACCCGGGCAGGAGCCGATCCAGCCGACGCTGACGTTCCACCCCGGTGAACGAGTCAACGTCTCGATTGAATTCGCGAATGTCACCCAGGGCTCGCGCCTCGGCATCCGTTGGTTTGCCGGGGACGCGCTGCAGGGGACGTTTCTGACCGATCCACAGCCGGCCTACAACCAGGCGCGATTCGGATTCTGGTTTGGACTTCCACCGACGTCCGCACCGGGATCTTGGCGAGTCGAGATTATGGTCGGCGCCCGGGCTATAGCGTCGGCGGACTTTGTCGTGACCCCCGGCGAGGTTCGTGGCGTCGCGCCTCCGCCGTAGGCCGGCGGCGAGCTGATTGAGAATCCGACGTATTACCCGCGATGCGCGAATCCGCCCGTAAAATGGCGCTGAATGCCCCCGGAATCCATGTGCTGTATGCCGAGTGATGGACGTGGCGCCAACGGCGCCGACGACGAAGCGCAGGTTGAGGTCAAAGTCACCGACCATCGGTCTGCGTCGAACCTCGACGACGGTTCAGCCCAGACGTCGGGCGACGGCGACACCGCTGAAACCGCGGCGGACGAGCTGGAGGAACTGAAAGCCCAAGTCGCTCAACTGGACGCCCGCCGACAGGACGTGCTCAACCGTCTGACCCGCGCACAGGCCGACTTTGCGAACTATCGGCGGCGGACTACGGAAGAAGCTCGGGAAATCGCCAAGTTTGCGAACCAGGCGTTTGCCTTTGAGTTGCTGAGCGTCATGGACGCGCTGGAGCGCGCGTTTGCGTCGATACCGTCCGAGTTACGGCTGCTGACCTGGATTGACGGCGTGGCGTTGATCCAGGCGCAGATGAGCCGCGTGCTGGAAACCGCGGGCGTGTCTGCGATTGAGTGCCGCGCGGGCGACCCGATCGACGTGGCGATCCACGAGGTCGTCATGACCGAAGGCGACGAAGCCACGGCAGTTGTGGCTGTGATGCAGCGGGGCTATCGCATGCACGATCGCGTTATCCGACCTGTCCTCGTCAAGGCCGGGCCAAAGCCGCCGGCCACAGAGGAGCTTGACGAAGAGGCAGGGCCGGCCGATCGGCCGCGAGACAACGCCAGCGAGGCCGTGTGAGCGCCAAGGCCGACTACTACGACATCTTGGGCGTCGAACGTACGGCGGGGCCAGACGAGATTCGCAAGGCCTACCGGGATCTGGCGCGCCAACATCATCCGGACGTTAGCCGCGAACCCGATGCCAACGCCCGCTTTCAACAGATCAACGAGGCCTACGAGGTCTTGCGCGATAAGGAGAAACGGGCGAACTACGACCGATTTGGCCACGACGGGCCCGGGTCCCCTTTCGGTTCGGGGTTTGATGACTTTGGTGGAATCGGCGACGTGTTCGACGCGTTTTTTGGGGGTGGACGGCGGACGAGGCCCGGAGCAACGCAGCCAGGAACCGATGCGCGGGTTGAGGTGGAATTGGAGTTTCTTGACAGCGTGTTCGGCATTGAGACTGACGTCAGCTACCAGCGACTTGAGCCGTGCGGCACTTGCGCCGGCAATGGCGCCGCACCCGGTACCAGGCCAACGACCTGCGCCCCTTGCCGGGGCACGGGCCAGGTCCAGCGTGCCCAGCGTTCAATCTTCGGTCAGTTCGTCAACGTTGCCGTCTGCGACACCTGCGGCGGCGTGGGCCAGGTGGTGGAGAGTAAATGCCCGTCATGCACCGGAATCGGTCTGGAGCGCGTTCCGGTGCAGCGGAAAGTCCGGGTGCCGGCCGGACTTCAGCCGGGCACTGAACTGCGACTTACCGGCGAGGGCAATCACGGCCCGCGCGGCGGCTCGCCAGGCGACCTCTACATAGGAATCGGTGTCAATCCGCATCCCGTGCTGGAACGCGACGGCGACAACATTCTGAGCAACGTGGTGGTCAACGTCGCCGAAGCGGCGCTCGGCGCCAGCCTGGAAGTTGAGACGGCCGACGGTCCCAGCTCCGTCAAGATTCCCGCCGGGATCCAGGCCGGCACACCGATCAGGCTGCGCGGCAAAGGTGCGCCACGCCTGCGCGGGTCGGGCCGAGGCGACCACTATCTCTTCATTCACGTCGCGACCCCGACCAAGCTGAACCGAAGCCAGCGCAAACTGCTCGAGAGCCTGCGCGAGACGCTGCCGGGCGGCAGCGATTCCGGCGGTCGCAGCTTCGTCGAGAAGATTCGAGCCGCGTTTCGGTGAACCGCCAGTGGGCGGCGATCAGCGTGCCCATGCGAGCGGAAGCGCTGGATGACGTATCCATGGCCCTGCAGCGGCTGGTGGGCTCGACGTTCGCCGTCGAGACCCGTCCGCAATCAGCGGCGGACGAATGGCCAATTACGGCTCACGCGTACGTGGGGCCAGGCGAGGGTCAGGAAGCCACGCGCCGCCAGCTGCTGCGGGCACTCGAAATGCTGCGGATCGCCGGCGACGGAATCGTCGGCCCGGCGTGGGAGTCGTTTCTGGACGCCGACGCCTACCGAACGCGTTGGCGCGACTTTTATGAGCCGCTCGCGGTTGGCCGCCGCCTGGTGATCGTTCCAGCCTGGCTGGCGCAGCCGCCGGAGCAGGCGGACCGGATTCCGATTTATCTTGACTCGACCATGGCGTTTGGTACCGGGCGTCATCCCTCGACCCAGCTTGCCCTGGCCGCGTTGGAGGACCGGGTGACGCCGGGTGAGGTGGTCGTTGACGTTGGAACAGGCTCGGGTGTGCTGGCGATCGCGGCGGTGAAGCTGGGCGCGGCTCGCGTGTACGCCTTTGACCGGGATCCTGAAGCCGGCCCCGCGGCCAGCACCAACTTCAGGAGGAATGGCGTATCGGATCGGATCGTCTTGCGCGTGCCCAGCGCGACCCCTGCCGCGCCTGAACCGGCGGCGCTGGTTGTGGCCAACATCGTGGCGTCGGTCCACGTAACGCTGATGGCCGACTACGCCGGCTTGTTGGCGCCAGAGGGACGGTTGTTGCTGGGTGGGGTCCTTGACGCTCGTGTTGGCGACGTGGTCGCGGCTGCCCGGCCATTCGGGCTGAGACTCAATGCGGACGCCGCGGCCGATGACTGGCGGCTGCTCGAATTCACGCGTGCGGCAGCGCCCACCGGAATCGCGGAAACGGAGGATGCCATGAAAGGTCGTAGCGAATGAGTGCCGACGCCACTGAGCAGGACTGCATTTTCTGTGCCATTGCCCGCGGTGACATACCGAGTGACGATGTGTACGCCGATGATCAGGTGGTTGCTTTCCGTGACATCAATCCACAAGCGCCGTCGCACGTGCTTGTGGCGCCGCGGCGGCACGTGGTCAGTATCGACGGGCTGAAGGACGACCAGGCGTTGCTGGGCCAGGTGATGGCCGTGGCCGTGAAGGTCGCCCAGGCCGAAGACCTGTCCGAGTCAGGCTATCGGCTGGCGACCAACCACGGGCGCGACGGCGCGCAGAGCGTTGGCCACCTGCACGTCCACGTTCTGGGGGGACGCGCGCTGAGCGGACGGCTGGGATAGCGCTCGGTCAACTGGGCTGAGGTGCACGTCGTCGCGCCGCGGTGGTGCTCGAAGTTTGAGGGCGGCACCAGGCAGGCCGGCGAGCCGGAGGGCGCGACGCCAACGGCCCCGGCTTGGACCGTACGCGCCGACGTGTTAAGCTACCGACCAGGTGGGGGTGCCCGAATAGCCGCACGGCCGCGAGACAACTGAATCGCTACTACCCAACCGGCGTTGGCCGGTTGGGTAGTAGCGCCTTGCGACCCATGGACACCTTTTTGAAAACGGATGTGACGCGCTGACGCAGTTCTTGTCGCAGGTTTCTCTGACGACCGCAGGCTGCGAGCGTCGGCGCACCGCGTTTTTCCGACGACCCTTTGATCGGTTGCACATGAGCGCACGTGCTGTGCGCTGCCGCTGCGGCACTAATGGTCGCAATCCATTCCGTTCGGCGATGAACGAAGGAGCAGGCGTTTCATGACTTCAAACGGTACGACTTCGGGCATTGACGAGCGGCACTACGGGCGCGTCCCGAGCATTCTGGAAATGCCGCATCTCGTCTCGACGCAACTCGAATCGTTCGGACGATTCAAGAACGAATACCTGCCCGAACTGTTTGCCGAGATATCGCCGATCCAGGACTTCACGGGGAAGAACCTGGAGCTTCACTTCGAAGTACCCGACGACGCGTTCGACGAGCCGAAGTACTCGGAAGAGGAATGCCGCGAGCAGGACCGCACATACCAGGCGCCCCTGCGCGTCAAGGCCCGCCTGCACAACAAGCAGACCGGCGAGATCAAGGAAATGGTTGTGTACATGGGCGACTTCCCGCTCATGACGCGCCAGGGCACCTTCATCTACAACGGGGCTGAGCGTGTCGTGGTCAGCCAGTTGGTGCGATCGCCCGGCGTGTATTTCTCCGCCGAGATCGATCCGGCGACCGGCCGCCGGCGTTTTGGCGCCAAGCTCATTCCCAAGCGTGGTGCGTGGCTGGAATTCGAGACAAGCAACCAGTCGGTCGTGAACGTCAAGATCGACCGCAAGCGAAAGCTTCCGGTTACGACGTTTCTTCGCGCGATCGAGCCGGAGCTGGGCGATGACGCAGCGTTGCTGGACGCGTTCGCGGACGTGGATAGCGATCCGGAGCATCGATTCATCGAAGCGACCATTGGCACTTCGGAGTCGCGGCGTGATCTGGCCTTCAGCACCGAGGACGGGCTTATCGAGTTGTACCACCGGCTGCGGCCCGGCGACCCGGCCACGGTGGACAACGCACGCTCGCTGATCGAGCAGACATTTTTCAACATTCGCCGCTACGACCTCGGGCCGGTCGGGCGCTACAAGCTCAATAAGCGGCTGGGGCTCGAAACGGAAGAAGCCACGCGAACGCTGGAGCCGAACGACCTGGTGGCCATCGTGCGCGAAATCGTGCGACTGAATGTGACGCAGGGCGTGCCCGACCACATCGACCACCTCGGCAACCGGCGCGTTCGGGCGGTCGGCGAGTTGCTGGCCGACCAATTCCGTGTCGGATTGCTCCGTATGGAGCGGGTGATCAAAGAGCGGATGAGCATTCAGAACGCCGCGGAGGCCACGCCGTCCGGGCTGATCAACACGCGGCCGGTCACCGCCGCCGTCAAGGAGTTTTTCGGCGGTAGCCAGCTGTCCCAGTTCATGGATCAAGCCAATCCGATGGCGGAGCTCGCCCACAAACGGCGGCTGAGCGCCATGGGGCCTGGTGGTCTGTCGCGCGAGCGCGCCGGGTTTGATGTGCGCGATGTGCACTACAGCCACTACGGACGCGTATGTCCCATCGAGACGCCCGAAGGGCCGAATATCGGCCTGATTAACACGCTCGCAACGCTGGCCCGGGTGAATTCCTACGGCTTCATCGAAACGCCGTACCGTCGCGTCATCACGCGAGTGCCGGCCAGCGATGCCGAGGGATTGATCGGCCGAACCGTGGCTGAATCCTTCGGCACGAACGGCGACGGTGAGCCACTGGCCCAGGTTGGCGATGTCATCGACGAGGCACTTGCCTCTGCAATCGGCCAGGTTGAGGGCGCGGACGCGTTGGACGTGCGAATTCGTCCCGTCGTGACGGGCGAGGTGGAGTATCTGGCGGCTGACGAAGAAGAGCGGCACACGATAGCTCAGGCCAAGACTCCGCTCAATGCGAAGCATGAGATCGAACTGGAACGTGTTTCGGTTCGCGAGGGTCCGAATTTCCACGAGGCAGACGCGAGCGAGGTTGAGTACCTGGACTCATCGCCGCAGCAGATCGTCAGCCTGGCCACCGCCATGATTCCGTTCCTGGAGCACGACGACGCCAATCGCGCGCTGATGGGCGCCAATATGCAGCGACAAGCCGTGCCGTTGATCAAGCCCACGGCGCCCCTGGTGGCTACCGGCATGGAGGAGATCAGCGCGCGTGACTCCGGGCATATGCTGCTGGCCGGCGCCGATGGCACCGTGACCCAAGTGACGTCTCGCGAGATCACGGTGGACCAGGGCGAGGCGGACGGCGAGCGAATCTATCGGCTGCGCAAGTTCGACCGCTCGAATACCGCGACCTGCATCAGCCAGCGCCCGGTGGTTGCCAAGGGCGACACGGTTAAGGCCAATCAGACCATCGCCGAGAGCATGGCAACCGCCGACGGCATGATCTCGCTCGGCCAGAACATCGTGGTCGCGTTCATGTTCTGGGAAGGCGGGAACTACGAAGACGCCATCGTTGTGAGCGAACGCCTGCTCAAGGATGACGTGTTCACGTCCATCCACATTGAGAAGTACGAGGTTGAGGCTCGCGACACGAAGCTGGGCGCGGAAGAGATCACGCGCGACATTCCGAATCAGAACGAAGAGGCTCTCCGCAACCTGGACGACACCGGCGTCGTGTACGTTGGCGCCGAGGTCGGGCCAGACGACGTGCTCGTCGGCAAGATCACCCCGAAAGGCGAGACCGAACTCTCGGGTGAAGACCGTCTGTTGCGCGCGATTTTCGGACGTGACGCCCGCGAGGTGAAGGACACGTCCAAACACGTGCCGGCCGGCGAATACGGGCGCGTGATTGACGTGCGCCGATTCTCGGCCGAAGAGGGCGACGACCTCCAGGCGGGCGTGACCGAGATGATTCGCGTGAGCGTAGCCTCGAAGCGCAAGCTGATGGTTGGCGACAAGATGGCCGGTCGCCACGGCAACAAGGGCGTGATCTCGATGATTCTGCCCGAAGAGGACATGCCGTACCTGGCGGACGGAACCCCGGTTGACATCATTCTGAACCCGCTGGGCGTTGCCTCCCGCATGAACGTGGGGCAGACGCTCGAGACGCACCTGGGCTGGGCCGCCGACAAGCTCGGATTCCGTGCAATCAGCCCCGTCTTCGACAGCGCCGATGAAGACGTGATTGCCGCGGCGCTGAGCGAAGCCGGGTTGCCGGCCGACGGCAAGGCCGTCTTGTACGACGGCCGCACGGGCGAGGCATTCGACCAGGAAGTGACCGTTGGCATCATCTACATGATGAAGCTGGGCCACATGGTCGACGACAAGATCCATGCTCGGTCCACGGGCCCGTACTCGCTCATCACCCAACAGCCGCTCGGCGGCAAGGCCCAGATGGGCGGGCAGCGCTTTGGCGAGATGGAAGTCTGGGCGCTGGAGGCGTACGGCGCGGCTCACACGCTCCAGGAAATGCTCACGGTCAAGTCCGACGACATTCTTGGGCGTGTCAAGACCTACGAAGCCATCGTCAAAGGCGAATCCATCCTGGAACCGGGTATCCCCGAGTCGTTCCGGGTGTTGGTGAGAGAACTGCAGAGCCTGGGCGTCTCCGTGGACATCCTGGATGACGCCGAGGAAGAAATCGCGCTGGCCGGTGAACACATGCACGACCAGCTGCCCGACCTGGATGGCATCAACATCCAGGGCCGTGAATACCGCCTCTAGGAGGACCCGAACGAATGCTTGAGGTCAACAAGTTCAGCGCGATTCGGATCCACCTGGCATCGCCCGATCAGGTTCGCTCCTGGTCGTATGGCGAAGTCGCCAAGCCGGAGACCATCAACTACCGCACGCTCAAGCCAGAGCGTGACGGCCTGTTCTGCGAGCGCATCTTTGGCCCGACCAAGGACTGGGAATGCGCCTGCGGCAAGTACAAGCGTGTGCGTTTCCGGGGCATCATCTGCGACAAGTGCGGAGTTGAAGTCACACGCTCTCGCGTTCGGCGCGAGCGGATGGGGCACATCGAGCTGGCGGCTCCGATTACGCACATCTGGTTCCTCAAGGGCACGCCCAGCCGTATTGGCCAGGTTCTGGACATCACGCCGCGCGATCTGGAGAAGATCGTCTATTTCGCCTCCTTCATCGTCACCGACCTGGACGACGCGACGCGTGACGAAGCGCTGGGTCGGCTCGATCAGGATCTCAGCGACCGCATCGAGGAAATTGAGGATGCGGCGGCGCTGCGGCTGTCGGAGGAACACGAGCGGTTGAATGAGCAAACGTCGCAGCTCGATTTGCAGTTGGCCGACGAACTGAGCCGGCTGGACAGCGAGACCCAGGCCAGCGTTGAATCCGTCAACAAGGAGACGGGCACTGTACGCAATCTGCTGGCGGTTGTCGGTGAGCGGAAGCTCGAGGACGACGCGACGCTAAGTTGGTTGAGTGAGCCCTTTGTTGCCTCCGGCGAGGTGCCGCCGCAAGACGCCCTGGTGCGTTTGGATGCCGCAGCGGAAGCTGCGATCGCGGACGTCACGTCGCGCTTCGAGGCGGAGAAGTCTGGCGCACGCGATCGCTTCAATGCCACAAAGGCCGTCGAACGGCGCGAAAGCGAACAGGCCGTGTCCCGAATCGAGGAGGACAAGGTTCTGGAAGCGGGCGACGCCCGAGATTACTTTGAGCAGCGCCGCAAAGATCTGGGCACCCTGGAGCTTCACCAACTGCTCTCGGAGCCCCGGTACCAGCAGCTCACCCACACCTGTGGCGACGTGTTTGAGGCCGGGATCGGCGCGGAGGCCGTTCGTGACCTGATCGCCAACGTCGATCTGGATGAGTTGGCCGAATTCCTGCGCGAGGAGTTGGAGGCCAATTCAATCCAGCGCCGCAAGAAGGCGGCCAAGCGGCTCAAGGTCGTTGAGGCGTTTCGGCGCTCGGGCAATCGGCCCGAATGGATGATCTTGAACGTCTTGCCCGTGCTTCCTCCCGAACTGCGCCCGATGGTGCAGTTGGACGGCGGGCGGTTTGCCACCAGCGACCTGAATGATCTCTACCGCCGGGTGATCAACCGCAACAACCGGCTCAAGCGCCTGGTCGAACTGGGTGCGCCGGAGATCATCGTGCGTAACGAGAAGCGCATGCTCCAGGAAGCCGTTGACGCCTTGATTGACAACGGCAGACGCGGCCGAGCGGTAACAGGCTCGTCGAACCATCCGTATAAGTCGCTGAGCGACCTCTTGCGCGGAAAGCAGGGTCGATTCCGGCAAAACCTGCTGGGCAAACGTGTGGACTATTCCGGCCGCTCGGTGATTGTGGTCGGTCCACATCTCAACCTGAACCAGTGCGGCTTGCCGACCAAGATGGCGCTGGAACTCTTTAAGCCCTTCGTGATGCGCAAGCTTGTGGACGATGGGCATGCCAGCAACATCAAGAGCGCCAAGCGCATGGTGGAGCATCCGGAGCCCCTGGTCTGGGATGCACTGGAGGAGGTCACGCGCGACCATCCCGTGCTCCTGAACCGAGCGCCGACGCTGCACCGGCTGGGAATCCAGGCATTTGACATCGTGTTGGTCCGCGGAAGTGCCATCCAGATCCACCCGCTGGTATGCACGGCCTTTAACGCGGACTTCGATGGCGACCAGATGGCCGTTCACGTGCCCCTCAGCCGAGCGGCGCAGGACGAAGCCCGGCACATCATGAAGAGCACCCAGAACATTCTTTCTCCGGCCGACGGTACGCCAATCGTGAGCCCGACCAAGGACATGGTGCTGGGGGCGTACTACCTGACGGAAGTCAAGGAGGGGGCCGCCGGCGAAGACAAGGTGTTCGCGAACTTTTCCGACGCCGTGCTCGCTTACGAGCATGGGGCCGTGGATCTGCAAGCCCTGATTCGCCTGCGGGTTACGGCGGACGACTTTCCGGTCGACGCCCTGGGGCCGGACGGGCCGGCCACTATTCAAACGACCGTTGGCCGCATCATGCTGAATCAGGCCATTCCCCAGGATCTTCGATACGTGAACGAGCGCCTGGACAAGGGTGGCCTGCGGCGCGTTATTGAGATGGTCTTTTACAACACCGACATGGACGTTACCGGCGATGTGGCCAACCAGCTCAAGAACCTGGGCATGTATTGGGCCACGCGCTCGGGCGTGACGATGGGGATCAAGGACCTTCAGATTCCCGACGTCAAGCGCCGGGTCGAGCGGGAGACCGACGACCGTGTGAGCTCCATCCGGGCCAGCTTTGACGACGGCCTGATCACCGATGACGAACGTTATCGGTTGACGGTCAAAGCCTGGACCGATGCCATGGCCACGGTGTCCAGCTCTGTTGAGGAGAGCATGGACGAGATGAGCCCCGTCTACATGATGGGAAATTCGGGCGCGGCCAAAGGAAACTTTGACCAGATTCGGCAGATCTCCGGTATGCGCGGGCTCATGTCGAACCCGTCGGGCCGGATCATCGAGATGCCCGTGCGGGCGAACTTCCGCGAAGGCATGTCGGCACACGAGTACTTCATTTCCACGCACGGCGGACGCAAGGGGCTGGCGGACACGGCTCTGCGCACCGCGGACAGCGGCTACCTGACGCGCCGTCTGGTTGACGTGGCCCAGGACGTGATTGTCA
>JAPPKM010000200.1 GCA_028874315.1 Chloroflexota bacterium | reverse complement strand
GCGTGTCGTCACGGACCGCCTGCACGACCCCGGCGCCGTCCGTCACCACCGCCCACGACGCCACCGCCTGCCAGGCCTCGAACCCGATGGCGTTATGCGCCCCCATCGGCGCCAAAAACACCACCGCCTCGCGCCCCCCGATTGCCGCGCTCAACTCCTTTTCGGCCGCCACCACCTGCGCCTGCAACCCCGCCTCGTACGTCCCCCGCGTCTGCAACGGGTCCGACCCATACGTCCCGGCCTCGTGTTCCCGCACATACAGGTCAAAGGAAGCCGCCTCGCCCTGCCGGTCGTACGCCACCGTCACCGTCGCCGGCGTGGTCCCGCTGCCCAACAAGAACGCCGTCACCGCGTAGTCCGCGAAACACGTCAGGAACAGGTACTCCCGCGACTCCCCGCCCCGCGCGATCGCCCGGAAGTTGGCCTTCGCCGTCTCGCGGTACGCCGGGTCCAGCGTGTCGAACGTCACCGCGAATAGCAACTCGAGAGTGGCCACGTCCGGGATCGCGTCGGTCGGCCCCAATCGAAGCCATAAGCGGATCGCGCCCTCCCGCTGCGCCGCCGTCCGCGCGATGCCTCGCCAGTCGCAGCGCACGCTGCTCGCCGCCGGCGTACCGCGGATCGCCAGGTGGACCCGCGAGGCGCCCGCGCGATGCAAGCCCTCGGCCAGCAGTTCCTCGACCGTCGCGGGCTCCTCCGGCGACAACGCAACCACCCTCGACCGTCCGCCAGCCGGTGCAGTCATGCCCCCGAGCCCGGAAGGCCCCGACGCCGCAACCTCAACCGCCGGATGAGGGGCGGGTGCTGCGGCGGCCGACGGATCGCTCGAGGTCGTGCGTCCCGATGGCGGCGCTGCGTCGGACACCACCGCCGACGGAAACTCTGCGTGCCCGGCGGTTGCCGATCCCCGCGTGAGCGTGGCGCGACCGCCGCAGCCGACGCTTACCACGATGGCGAGCATGATCGCCATCGCGAGGAGCGATCGACTCCGGCGCCCGACGGCGCCGGCAGTAGTCGGCCATGAATACACGATCCGCCTCAAGGCGCAGCCTCGCCCCCAGCCGTCTCCACCGAGCGCGGCTTCACCTCGCGTCGCTCACAATCTATGCACCCTTCGACAGCACCCCGCGCCCGGCCTGAAGGGCGCCCGTGGCGTCTTTCGTCACCAGGATTCGCTGTTCGAGATTCTCGAGTGAGATCACATGTAACAACCCGGCCCCGGAGTAATAGGCCGCAAGCTGTTGGCTATCCGGAGACCAGGCCACATGACCTGGCCCTGGAGGCGTAAGCCCTCCACTGACACTAAATAAGAAGTGTGCATTTCGACCGTCCGAATCAACGACCCAGACGCCCGCCGCAACAAACGCAATCTTCGAACCGTCCGGCGACCACGCCGCCTCCAACACCGGTACGTTAACTCCAATTGACGACAACCTGACAATCGGTTTGCTCGCCTGCCCGTCGGCTTGCACGGCGATCAGCGCGTACGCCGCCCCCTCGCCGGAGGCTGTCAGGATCCACTCGCCATCCGGCGACCAGGTCGGCGGGATGTTCGATGGGCCGATCTCGGTCACCATGGACTGCGGAACCATGGATGCATTACGCTGCGACATCGCATCGCCGCCAGCAGGCAATGCCGGCGGCGTAGTTTCCAACGTACCTGTTGGCCGTTCCGCGGAGATGTCGGTCATTACCGTGAATACAAGACCACCATTGCGAAATGCCAGTCGCCCGCCGTCCGGTGACCACGACAGGGGACCCGAGCTCGCGTAGCCGAACGACAAATCGCCGTCCTGTACGCCCCCACCGCCTGGCGAAGTCATGTATATCTGCAGTTCGTGATGCTCGCTCGGGTGTCGATCAGCCGCCGCTGAGATAAAGGCTATTCGCGTACCGTCGGGCGACCAGGACGGGAAGTGGTCGAAGCGCGTGTCGTTCGTCAGGCGTCGCGGTGCTCCGCCGTCGATGTCGACCACCGCCAGCTCGTAATTGAGGTGGGAACGCTCGCGCCACGCGGGGGTCCCTTGCTCGTAAGCGAGGCCATCAATGGCAGGGATTGGGTCGTCGCTTCGATGGTCGCACGACGTATACACCACCTGCTGGCTGTCCGGCGAAATATCAGCATGAAAGCCGTCTCGAAAGCCGACAATCCGGCGCCGCCCTGGATTCGCATCCAGCAGTCGCACCAGCTCGTGGCCCGTCCGATCCACGACCCAAAGCTGCTGCTCGAATTCAAAGGCCAATCGGTCTCCGTCCGGCGTCCACGCAACGAAGCTGCGGCCATAGTTGGTGCCGCCCCCAAAGAACGGTCCGCAGGGAAACGCTGGCTCACGAATGGGCGCGTTCCTGAAACCGGCTCCGGCACCTGATCCGATGCTCGTGTCCGGAGTCCGAGCGATCGCAGGGATTGTGGCACTGGAAGTCGGCGCTGTACCTGCAGTGCTCCGCGCGCTGGAGTCCGGTGACGCACTGGCCTCGCCGACTCCGCCCTTCCCACGTGTTTCACTCTGACTGTCAGCGCTACTGGCCCTCTTTGCCCGGTCGATAGCGGCCAACGGAGCTTCTTCGTCAAGGCCGCAGCCTGGCGCAATCGCTGCCAGCGCCAACACCATTGCAAGTACCGCGCCAGTAGCCCGCTTGCCTGCGCAATGTGCCACCACTTCATCTGCAAGGAAACTAAACACGGCGTTCCCCTCTCGACTGATACAGCGCCATCAGCGCCAACACGTCAAATGGATGCGGCGAACATCGTGGAACTCCTGATGTGTAGCTCATCACTGGACCCAGATTCGTCGGGTGCCATAGTCCAAGTGCATGCCCAGACTCATGGACAAGCGTGGCATAGGGCTTGTGGTAGTGTTCCCTATCGTTGTTAGGATCGGTACCTGGACATGTGTTCAGCCGTATCTGTTCTACACCGCGCATGTCCAACAAGGTATGACTTTCAGACCAGTGACTGCTTCGCTTGAGATAGATGTCGGCTGTACGAATGGGTCTGCCTAGCGGTCGTTCGGGATCGACGTGTTCTTCTGCCACGGCGCAACCCGCAGGGCATCTAGGAATCCCTACATGCTCGCTCACGTTGTTGAATACCCGGTCCTTCAACGTAGCGATAGGTCCCGAAACATCATCAATCATTAGTATTTCACTAAGCTGTAAGTCCTTTGCCAAGGCTTTACCAAGACGTCTGCCCTTAATGCCTTCCTCCTTCAACATTTTTAGAAAACTCGCGATGTGTGTGTCGATATCACTTTCGGTCTCCCCTTTACCCTTACGATAATTGTATTCTTTAGCTATCAACGTCAGAAACTCCAGGGTGTCGGAACACGGCAGGCTGTCGCCGTTCTCATCAACCTCATGGATCATCTGCACCAGACCATTGGTCGCATATTGCCATTGTCGCAACGCGTGATTGATATACGGCACCCATTGCGTCGGATCGCCTGCCTTATACGTTGTGGATGATCCGGGTGTCATGTATGTGGGAAACGTGAACGTATCCGTACAGATCCGGTACCGGTAGACGATTGCCTCGCGTGAGGTCGCCCTGGAAATCGGCACAAGCCGGAAGTCGTGGGTTGCGACAACATGCCGTCGGTAGTAGGTGGATTCATGGTGGGGCCACGCGTAGATGTCCCGGGCCGCGTACACGCTGGTAGTGCCACCGGGTCCCGTATTGTCTAACCGAATCTGTACGCCATAGATGGTGCCCAGGGTCAGGCCGGTTTTGGGATTATCGGTGGTTGAGTCAATTGTCACGTAGGCATTGGGTTGCCAATCTGGGTCGGAATGATGAATCAGGACGCCGGCACCGGGCCCGGATCGATGCCTCAGTTCTCGGTAACGGAACGAGTATTGGCCTGAACTGTAGTCGGAGCCAAGAACCTGGTCTGCACGCTGCCAGCTGATCTCGGCCTGGCCTTGTCCATCGACGGGGTAGCCGCGACTGTCGCCGTTGGCATAGGCCCGGCTAAAGTCGATTACGATGACTTCGTTGCTGAAGTCTGACTCTCTGACGCCGTTGATGGCTTTGACTTGAAACCCAAAGGCCACGTTGGTGCCCAGGCCCCGCGTGGAATTCGCGAGTCCTCGATCCGATAGCATTTGAACGATATGGTCGAGCTTGATGTCATAGCAGGTCGCGTTTGTAACTTCGCCGCTATTGGATGAGCTACCACTCAGATCCGGAGCGCCCCAGGCCCCCCACCTACCTTGCTCCAGTCGCCTGATCTCAACTTTGTACTTAGCCGCCCCGGACACGGGAGCCCATGCCAATTGGGCGTGGCGTGTCGTGAGAGCTGGCGTGAGATCCAGGTTGGTTGGCGCGTCCAGGGAGGAGGGAACGGGCGGCGGAGAAGCCGGGAGCGAAGTACACATTGGCGGCGGAGGCGTCGTATCCGGCGGTGGAGTGACGGGCGGTTCGCCTGGAGCCACACTCGGCGTTCCAGTGGCCGTACCTGACCAGGCACCGCAGCCCTGCGCGTTGCAGGCCCGCACCTGCACCTGGTACGCCGTGCCGTTGCTGAGACTGCTGACGGTCATGTCCGTGGGCACGGTCTCGGTGGCCGTGGGCGGGACGCGCGTCTGCGTCCAGGACCCGGACGTGCCGGCCCGATATCGGAGGTCGTGATGCGAGATCGTCGAGCCCCCGTCCCTCGGCGCGTCCCAATCCACGTGCAAGGCGGCGTCGCGCGCACGCACCGCCGGCCGTCCTACCCGGCCCGGCTTCGTCGGCTCCGGGGGCGTCGGCGTCGGCGTCGGCGTCGGCTTTGTCCTCCCGTCCTTGTTCGTCCACCCACTGCAGCGATTGGTCCCGTTGCAGGCCTGGATGCTGAACCGGTAGGTGGTGTTGGGCGCCAGCCCCCCGAACGTCCGGTCGCTGGTCCGCGCGGTCACCACCACCTGCGCGCTGGACGGCTCCGTCCCGCCCTTTTGCCAGTGCCGCAGCCCGTAGCCCGTCAGGCCCACCCCACCCGTGTCGCCCGGTGCGCTCCAGTGCACCGTGATTTCGGTGGGTTTCGTGGCAACGTTCCCCCACGTCGGCTTTCCCGGCGTGCCGATCGGCAGCGTCACCGAGGCCTGCGGCGACCAGCCCGAGCAGCGCGTTTGGTTGGCCCCGTTGCAGGCCTTGACCTTGAACCAGTAGATCCGGTTGGGCGTCAGCCCGCTGAACCGCTGGCGGCGCGTGGTCGCGCCGACCTTGGTCGCATCGCGATCCGGCGGCCAGGTGGCCCCGTTGGGGCGCATGAGCACGTGGTAGCCCGTCAGCGCCGTGCCCCCGGTGTCCCCCGGCGCTTGCCACTGCGCCGTGAACTCCCGCGCCTTCGGGTTCGGCGCCGTGGGCCGCGCCGGCGCCTGCGGCGCCCGCGCCGGCACCGTCACCGTCTGGCTGTCCGCGTCTTCGTTGGTCGTCAGCCCCGTCCGCCGCACCACCGCCGTCACCGTCCCGCTCCCCGCCGCACAGCCATGCACCGTGAAGCTCAGGTTCTGCGAGGTCACCCCGGATACGCGCTGCGTCTGGGACCCCGTCCCACAGGCCCCGATCCCCAGCGCGCCGTTGTTGCGCGAGACGATCACGTCGTACCCCACCACCGTCGTCAGATTCGAGGCCGTGACCGTGAAGCCGTCGCTGCCGCCGTACGTCAGCGTCCCGCGCAGGCCGCTGATCCGCACCTCCGCCACATTCTTGGGTTCCGCCTCGCCCTCGGCCTCCGCCTCCTGCGCCCCCACCGGCCCCTGCCCGCCCAGCCAGGCCGCGCTCACCAGCAGCACACCCGCCACCACCGCCAGCGCAACCCGCCGCGCCGGCCACGCCCGAGCCCAATGCACCAGGCGCCCGGACATCACGCTTGCCTGGCCCCTGGGCGCGTGACGCCGTCAGCACGCCCCGATGTCGGGGCCTCCCCAGCGCGTCCAACCCGACCCGGGACCAACATGGGCGACCTCCCCGGCCGCCCGCCGGCAATGCATCTCTCGTTACAGAGAGAAGCCTAGTATGAACAACCGTGCATGCCAGCGTCCACCCGTGCGGCGCGCGCCCTTGTCCGTCGTGCTCATAGAGTGTACACTGTCCCGATGTGTTTGCAACCCACCCGCCCATGCCCGTCCCCGGCCCCGCCACCCCGCCCGGTCGCCCAACTCACGTCGTGCGCCCTGCCCTGCGCCCGTCGAAGCCGCGTGCCGTGGGCCTGACAATGCAAAATCCTGCCTTCTCCGGTTCGCCCCAACCCCCGCCAATACGCACCCCGCCGCGCCTCAAGAGTTTTTTGGAAAAAACTCTTACGCGCACGACCCCGCCCCATTTCGCCTCACCACTCGCCCGTCTACACTGGCATCGTCCCGCCAAGCCTCGGAGCCGGTGTGACGGCCAATCTCAACCCCACCCGGTCGCCCCGCCATTCGGGGCGCCGCTACCTCCCCGAGGGTTCCGGCGTCAGCGTCCTCAGCTACGTCCTGGTCACCGCCGTCTTCGTCATCGTCCTGATCGTCGTGCTCACCTCCTTGGGCAACAGCATCGGCGAGGGCTTGCAAGACCTCGTCGACCAGATCCCCATCAGCCTCTGAGGAGCTACTAGCCTCGTGGACCGCGACCCCGACGAATACGCCCCCGTCGAGTACCTCCGCCGCCTCACCGGCCGCGGCCGCCGCGTCATCCGGCATGCCGAACTCGAAGCCACCCGGCTCGGCCACGACGCCGTCGGCCCTGGGCACGTCCTCCTCGCCATCCTCGGGTCCCCCCAGACCGCCGCCGCTCGCCTCCTGCGCGACTCAGGAGTCGCCCTGGAACCCGTGCGCGACGCTCTCGTCGACACCCTGCCCCCTGGCTACGTCCGGGATGAGGGCCGCCGGCCGCTCTCCGCCCAGGGCCGCAACATGTTGCGCTCCGCGGCCCTCGAGGCCGAACGCATGGGCGTCCGCTTCATCGGCACCGAACACCTGCTGCTCGGCGCCCTGGCCAATGCCGGGCGCCGCACCTCCGGCGCGCTCGCCTCGGCCGGCATCGAGTTCCGTTCACTCCGACGCCGCGTCGAAGCCGCCTACCAGCCTGGCTCCCCCGGCCGCGGCCGGCGTCGCCGCGGCCGCTGGCGCGGACGCGGACGTCGCGGCAAGCCGCGCAGCATGCTGGCCGAATACGGCAGCGACTTCACCAACGCCGCCCGCACTGGCGACCTGGACCCTGTCATCGGCCGGCAGGTCGAGATGGACCGCGCCATCGAGGTCCTGCTGCGCCGCTCCAAGAACAACCCGGTGCTGGTCGGCGACGCCGGTGTCGGCAAGACCGCCATCGTCGAAGGCCTGGCCCACCGCATCGTGAAGGGCGACGTGCCCGACGAGTTGCAAAACCGCAGGCTGATCTCGCTCAGCCTTCCCGGCATGATCGCCGGCGCCAAGTACCGCGGCGAGTTCGAGGAACGCGTCCAGCAACTCATCGCCGAAGTCCGCAAGAGCGGCGACGTCATCCTCTTTATCGACGAACTTCACACCGTCATCGGCGCCGGCGGCGCGGCGGGTTCGCTGGACGCGGCCAACCTGCTCAAGGGGCACCTGGCCCGCGGCGAAGTTCAGGTCATCGGCGCCACGACCTGGCGCGAATACCGCCGCTACATCGCCAACGACAAGAGTCTCAACCGCCGCTTCCAACCTATTGACGTCGACGAGCCCAGCGACGAGGACGCGGTCGAAATCCTGAAGGCGCTGCGCCCGATCTACGAGTCATATCACGGCGTGGAGGTCACCGACGACGCCGTGGACGCCTCGGTGCACCTGTCGCGCCGCTACGTCACCTCGCGCCAGCTGCCCGACAAGGCCATCGACCTCGTGGACGAAGCCTCCGCTCGGGCCAAAGTTCAGCGCCAGACCCCGCCGACCCGAATCGTCGAGCTCATGCGCCGAATCAAGGAACTGGATGCCGAGATCGCGGCCGAGCCCAAGACGCCCGACGAGCCCGACCATCCCCCGGCCTCGCGACGTCGGGTGCGCGACCAGGTCGCCGACGAACTCCGCGACGAACGTTCCGCCTGGGAGGCCGAAGTTGGCCCGAACCGCCCGGTCATCACCTCCCACGAAATCGCCGAAGTCCTGTCGTCCTGGATCGGTGTGCCGCTGCCCACCCTGGCCGAGAACGATTCCGACCGCTTCCTTCACATGGAGGACGACTTGCGCAAGCGCGTCGTTGGCCAGGATGACGTGCTCACCGAACTCGGCCGCGCCCTGCGTCGCGCCCTGGCCGGCATGCGCGATCCGCGCCGCCCGATTGGATCCTTCCTGTTCCTCGGCGAGTCGGGCGTGGGCAAAACGGAAACCGCCAAGGCCCTCGCCCAGTTCGTCAGCGGAACCGAGGACAACCTGGTGCGGGTCGACATGTCGGAGATGTCCGAGTACCACAACATCTCACGACTCATCGGCTCGCCGCCGGGCTACGTTGGCTTCGATGAAGCCGGTGGCCTGACCGAAGCTGTCCGCCGCAACCCCTACTCCGTCGTCCTTTTTGACGACGTTGAGAAGGCGCACCCACGAACCCTGCAGGTCCTGCTGCAAATCATGGAAGACGGCCTCTTGACCGATGCCAACGGCCGCCACGTCGACTTCCGCAACACGATCGTAGTGCTCACGTCCAACTTGGGCGTCGATCAGGTCGCCGGACCCACGATCGGGTTCGAGCCCAGCGCCGAGTCAGCCCGTCGCCATACGGCCTACGAGGCCCGTATCCGCGAATACGCCCGACGCCAGCTGCCCGGCGAGTTCCTGAACCGGCTCGACCGCCTGGTCGTCTTCCGCGCGCTCGAAGAAGAGGACATCCGCGAAATCGCCCGTCGGACGCTCTCGGACGCCATCCTCCGCGCTGAAAACCTTGGCATCCGCCTCCATATCACCTCCGACGCGCTCGACTACATCGTTAACGTCACTCTCGGTCGTCACGCCGGCGCTCGACCGATCGCGCAGTTGGTGGGCGAGTACGTCGACCAACCGCTCACCGACCACGTCATGCAGACCGCCGCCGAAGGACGCGAGTTCGAGCTGTGCGTCCAGGACGGCAAGCCCACCATCGTCGAGACCACGCCAAGCCCCGCAGGCGCCGCCGGCTAAACCGATGCGCGTGGGCTGATGGCGAAACACGCCCCGCCCGACCGAATCCAGGGCGGGGCGGTCCGCCGCGGCTTCGCCCGGTCAGCTTCCAACCGACTCCGAACCGCCGGCCGAGCCCTAACCGCCGCCCTCTTCCCGCCGCGCTGCGCCGCCTGTGGACGCCCCGGCACGGCTCTCTGCCACCCCTGCCTCGCAACCGCTGTACTCCTTCCCCACCCTCAATGCCGCCAATGCACGCGCCCCCTCACCTACGGCGACCAGTGCGCCCGCTGCCGTCTTGAGCGCCGCCGCATCGACCACCTCTATGTCCCCTACGCCTATACGCCACCAATCCTTCAGGCCGTCCACCGCTTCAAGTACGCCAACAAGCGCTACCTCGCCGCCGACCTGGCCGCCCTCGCGATGTCGGCTCTACCGCCCGACGTCCAGGTCGACCTCGTCGTGCCCGTTCCGCTCGCCTCCAGCCGCGAACGCCAGCGCGGCTATAACCAGGGTCAACTACTCGCGGTCGAGGTCGCTCGAACCCTCAACCGCCCATTGGATTGCCGTGTCCTCATTCGGCTCCGCGACACGCCGCCGCAGACCTCGCTCCCCCGTGCGCGACGTCTCGCCAACGTCCGCGGCGCCTTCCGAGCGCTTCGCAAGCTATCGGGCGTCCGGATTCTGCTGGTGGATGACGTCACGACCACCGGGGCAACCATCGAGGCTGCCACCCGCGCCTTGCGGCGTCGCGGCGCCGCATGGGTCGGCGCCCTGGCGCTGGCGCGAACCCCCGAGGAGCGCTCCGACGTTCCGCTGAATCCGTCCGATTTACACCTGTAGCGTTGATATACTTCGACAATCTCGCGGCTGGGAGGCCCGCCCCTTGGCCGCGTCTTCCCAAGCGCGTAAGGGGTGCGCCGGATGGCCATCAGGCGTCGCGGCGGAGTGCAGAGCTTTCCGGATGTCCCGGTTGACCTTTGGGTCACGTGCCGCAAATGTGGCGGCATGCACTACCGGCCGGAATTCGAAGCCGCGCTCCGGGTGTGCCCGGGCTGCAATTACCATGACCGCCTCGACGCCGCCGAACGCATCGCCCTCCTACTCGACGACCCGGACGCATTTCACGAGATCGATGCCGACATCACCGCCGCCGATCCGCTCGACTTTCGTCGCCCTAGCGGCTCGTACGTTGATCGCGTCGACAAGGCCCGTGCCCTTACCTCCCGCAACGAGGCCATCGTCTGCGGCGTCGGCGCGCTGCAAGGCCGTTCAGTCGCGTTGGGAGTCATGGAGTTTGGCTTCATCGCCGGCAGCATGGGATCGGCCACCGGCGAAAAGATCACGCGGCTCTTCGAGCACGCGCTGAACCACCGTCTGCCGGTCATCACCATCACCGCGTCCGGCGGCGCCCGCCAGGACGAAGGCCTCTTCGCGCTCATGCAGATGGCCCGCACCACGGCCGCGGCCGCTCGCCTCGGCGAAGCGGGCATCCCGCATATTTGCGTTATGGCCGACCCGACGTTGGCCGGAGTGACGGCCAGCTTTGCTGCCGTCGCCGACGTCATCGTCGGAGAGCCCGGCGCAACCATCCGCTTTGCCGGCTCCCGCGTGGTGCAGGGCACCCTGCGCCGGCGCGCACCGGTTGAAGACCACACGGCCGAGTGGGTGCTGCGCCAGGGCATGCTCGACCTCGTCGTGCCTCGCCGTGAACTGCGGGAGACCCTGAGTCGCGTGATCGGTCACCTGGCCCCGGCGGAAGTTCCCGCCTCGGCCGAGGCGGCAACCGAGGTCGTGCGCGCCTGAGCGCGAATCACTCCCGTGCTTGAATTCGAGCGCGACCTCGACGACCTCCGCCAACATATCGCCGAACTCGAGCGCGACGCCGGTGCTAATCCGAATTCCCAGGTCGCTCGCGAACTCGCGGTCCTACAACTCGAGCTTGAGGCGCGTACGGCCGACATCTTTGCCAACCTGACCCCCTGGCAGCGCGTCCAACTGGCCCGTCATGCGCAGCGCCCCCACACCCAGGACTACATCGACCGGCTCTGCTCCGATTTCACCGAACTCCATGGCGACCGCCGCTACGCTGACGATCCCTCGGTTGTTGCAGGGCTGGCAACGTTTGAAGGCCGCAGCGTGATCGTGGTGGGCCACCAGAAGGGCCGAAGCACCACCGAGAACGTCGAGCGAAACTTCGGCATGGCCCACCCCGAGGGCTTCCGAAAAGCCCTGCGCCTGTTCGACATGGCCGAACGCTTCGGACGACCCGTTCTGACCTTTCTGGACACGCCCGGCGCCAGCCCCACCCTGGACGACGAGAAGCGCGGACAGTCCTGGGCGATTGCCGAAAACATGGCTCGCCTGGCGCGACTTCGCGTGCCCGTCATCATCACTGTCATAGGCGAGGGCGGCAGCGGCGGTGCTCTTGCCCTTGGCGTCGGCGACCGCGTGCTGATGCTGGAACACGCCATTTACTCGGTGGCCTCGCCCGAGGCGGCCGCTGCCATCATTTGGCGCGACTCCGACCATGCGGAGGAAGCTGCCGCCGCGCTCGGACTGACGGCCCCGGATTTACTGCGAGCTGGCCTCATTGACCGCGTCGTACCCGAACCCGAAGGCGGCGCCCACCGCGATTTCGATACCGCCGCGGCCAGCCTCCGCGACGTGCTGGCGCCTATGCTTCGGGAACTCTGCGCCCAGAACATCGACGACCTCGTCAAGTCCCGTTACGCCAAATTCCGCGCCATGGGCGAACACCAACACGCGCCGGCGATCTAGCAGCAGTTATCTGACGTAAGGATCCAATGGGCGGCAATCCGTTTGGTCGCGCGCTAGCTGGATGGGTGTCAGACCCGGTCAGGAGCACAAGAACCTGTGCGGCCGCGCTTCCCAGCTGCGACGTTGCAGCCGGGGCGCAGCTGCTAGGCACACGCACCCCGGGCTTCAGGCCGCCACGGACCGTTCGCTACTCGCTGCCCACGGCCCGACTACCGTTGGCGATCGATTCCCTCAGCGTCCTGCTGATCTCCGACCTGCATGTTGGCGGGCGATCGCATCCGGCGCTGACGGCACTGGACGGACTGGCCGGAGCGCGGACTGACCTGCTGATCGCGGCGGGTGACCTGGTCGAAAGCGAGCGCTTCGTTACCGACGTGGGAGAACGGCTGGCACGGATCGAGGCGCGCCTCGGCTCCTTCGCGGTCTGGGGGAACCACGACGCGCTGGGCAAGCCGCAGAGTCGTGGACCGGGCTGGCTGCGCCACGAGACCCGATCGTTGCCCGACCTGGAAGCCGGGCTGGCGGCACACGGGATCCAGACACTGACCAATTGCGCTGTCAGATTAATCGTCAACGGCGCCCCGCTACAGTTGATCGGCGTCGGCGATGCGCACGTGGGGCTATGTGACCTCGACGCGGCCTTCGACGGAGTCGACCCCGACATCTTCACAATCCTGGCCGCGCACAATCCGGACACGGCCTTCGAACTGGGCCGCCGGCGAGTGGATCTCACGCTCAGCGGGCACACCCACGGCGGCCAGATTGCCCTCCCGTTCTTTGGGCCACTCACCTTGCGCCTACGAAACCGACTGCCACGGCCCTGCGGCCTCATGTATGTGAAAGGTCGTCCGCTCGTCGTCTCCGCCGGCGTGGGCACTGCAGGCGTTCCGGTGCGATTCAATGCGCCGGCGGACGTCGTGGATCTACGCCTGATACGCGTGAGATCCCCCTGATAGCCGGCTCAACGCGTCGTAGGTGAAGTGCCAGAGTGCCCACATCCCCGGCAGGAACGATCCCAACAAGACCGGCGGTGAAAGATCGGGCGCCGAGAGTTGCGCGTGCTGAATTACATCCAGAACCGCCAATTGGGCGCGCGGCTCGCCGCCCAGCCGATCGAAGATGCGCAAGGACTCCTGCGCCGGAACGTACAGGTCGCCGCGGTCGTGCAGTAGCGCCACGGGCGCCTGTAGGCGACTGATGTGCGCGTCGGGAGAAATCGATTCCAGTACCCCCGGCAGGGTGCTCCGCACATGGTCCATCAGGGGCGTAACAGCGGCCGGATCGCGGTTCGTGAAGAGCTCGTAAACCCCGCGCGCTGGCGCGCCAAGCCGGCCCAGATCCCACTTCGGCAACTCCTCCGGGTCGGGCTCGGGCGTCTGCAGCGAGAAGAGATGGAAGAGCGCTTCCTGGTCGAATTCGTCCGGAATCGCGGAGAGCAGTGTGTTGCGCGTTACCAGCCACACGTAACTGTCGGGCTCGTACGGCTCGAAGCCGTTGCCTGCCTGCACGGTTGACGTCGTCACGGCCCGCAGCATGGCGTCCAGCGCGTAGTAGGCCCCGATCGTGGCGACCAGCGCAACCTGATCGGCAATCTCCGGATCGGCGGCCGCGACCATTGCCAGTGATCCGCCCATGCTGAATCCAATGAATCCAACTCGGTCAGGATCTACCGAAGGCCTGGACTGAAGCGCCTGAAATCCGCGTACCAGGACGCCAATGTCTTCCGGAAACACCCGGTAGTTGGGGTAATCCAGCGCGTCCGGCACCAAGACCACGAACCCCGTGCGTGCCAGCCCGTCTGCGAAGTCCACCAGCACCTGGTAGTCCCGGCCCTCGGGGACGACCCCGTTGACCAGCACAATGGCGGGCGAGTTTGACGCGTCGGACGGTTCATAGAGATCGGCCAGTAGCTCATAACCGTCGCGCGTCGTGTAGGCCAGGGTCGTCACGCGCGGTGGCGGCCTTAGCGTGAGCAGCGTGGGTGGGCTGCCAGGAATCACGGAGGCCAGCGCGGAAGCCGTACGTAGGCCTGGTCCCAACTCATCGCGCACGCCGACCACGAATCCCAGGAGGGCCAGCGTCAGGCCAAACCCCATGAATGTGCGCGCGCCGATCATGGCGACAGGCTGGCTTGCTGCCGGCGGTCGGAACGCGAGCTACGAATCATCCGCGTCCGTTGGCACGAGCGGCAGCGTGGTTCGCTCGATTTCGGTTCGCTCACGCCGAACCCGTGACTCGTTGATGGTCTCCAGCATCTCGGGAATGCCGCCTTCGCCAAAGTAGCTCGACGCGTACCGCACGTAGGCCACCTCGTCCAGTGTCACCAGGCGTTCCATCACCATGTCGGCAATCTGCTTGGAGGCCACATCCAGTGCGTCGCGGCTGAGCAGCTCGTTCTCGATCTGAATGGCCGTCGCTTCCGCCCAGTCGCTGGTGATCGGTCGCTTCGTTCCGGCGATCATGATCGAGCGGTACACCTTGCCCCAGTTGAACGCCTCGCTCCGACCGTCAGCTTTCAGTACACGTATGTCCATTCGAGCCAACCGTTCCAGCGTCTGGTAGCCACGCCCGCAATGGGCGCAGCGACGATGGCGCCGCAAGGCTCGCTGCGGCGTTACCTCGAATGACTCGACGCGGGCCTCATCGCGTCCGCAGTGCGGGCACGCGTAGGCGTCGCGACGCTCATAGGTCGTGAAGCGATGGCTGCATTCCTGGCAGGCGCGCCGCCTCCGGGTGGCGTCCGCAGCCTCCCGCGTATCGACGACTTGCAATCGTGCCGACCTACAGGCGGGGCACCGCATGTTTCGCACTCGCCGTCGAATAGGGCGCAGATCATACCACCCATCCACTACATCTAGTATGTCATTCGAATAGAACTCTAATGCAACCTACATCTTGTGGTAAGCACGTGCTGTCGCCTTGCCCTCGTCGACAACTATCACGACGGCTCTCAACCCTTAGCCGAAGCGCGATACTGTTTACGTCGTCTAGAACGATGCGCCAATGGCAACGAGACTGGTGGGAATCCGAGGGCTCCGACTAAGCCGCGTGGATCACGTAGCAATCAACGTGCGTGATCTCGACAGCAGCACCGCCTTTTACGCACGGGTATTCAGCCTCTCGCCGAAGGCGCGCACGGCGTTTCGCCACGTGCTCACAGCGCCCGGCTTTTCGCTTCACTTGTTTCAGGCGCCGGAACGGCGACCTGAAGCCGGTGCCCGCGACTGGCGGCGGCTCGGTGTGCAACACGTGGCGCTGGCATTGGGCGAAGCTGAGTTCGAACGTGCGGCCGAGGTCATCGTCGCCGCCGGCTCAGCGGTCGAAGGACCAACGGAAGACCCCGCGGGACGATCCCTCTATTTTCGAGATCCGGACGGCAATGTCATTGAACTGCGCAGCGCCCTGGTGCGGGACGGCCTTGAGTAGCCGCACCCTCCGCGCCGGTACGTGTCGCGGGTACCGTCGCGGCACCGTTCCTATAATCGCCCGTCTTGGCGCCTGGTGCCCGTGATGCCCTGGAGGTCCGCTGCGTGTACGCCGTCTTGATCGCCGGAGGACGTGGTGAACGCTTGCGGCCACTCACCGCCAACGTTCCCAAGCCCATGGTCGCCATTGCCGGCAAGCCCATCATGCAGCACCAGGTCGAGTGGTATCAGGCACAGGGCGTCAATCATTTCGTCGTCTCCTGCGGTTACCTGCACGAGGTAATTGAAGACCACTTTGGCGACGGCTCCGACCTCGGTGCCAGCTTCAGCTACGCGGTTGAGGACACGCCCATGGGTCGCGGCGGCGGCCTGCGGCTGGGCATGCAGCAGGTTCCGCGCGACGAGCCGATCGTGATGGCTTCCAATGCCGACATTCTGACGGAACAGCGGCTGGCCCCGATGCTGGCCCAGCATCGCGACGATGAGAACCTTGCCACCATCTTACTAACGCCCTACGTCAGCCAGTATGGGATCGTGGAAGTGGACGGCCGCAAGGTCAGCCAGTTCACCACCAACCCGGTGCTGCCTCACTGGATCAACGGCGGCGTGTACGTGTTGGACCGATCGTTCGAGGATCACCTACCTGAAGTCGGCGATCACGAGGACAGTACGTTCCCGGAGCTGGCCGCTGCAGGCCGACTGGGCGCGTTCCGATCCGAAGCGCGCTGGCGCGGCATGGATAGTGTGAAAGATCACGCCAACCTCGAAGAGGAACTCGCTGAAGCGCCTCTGAACTACGCCGGCGTCGACTGATGCCTACGGCCGCTTGGCGGCCCTGACATGCACAAGCCACGACTGGTCACGGCTCCGACGTTTCGCGAAACGGGATACGACCCGGCCGCGCAGGTCTACGACCTGGAGTACCCGGAGTGCGAGGGAGCGGAGCTGGACTTCTGGATCGCCGAGGGGCGGCGCGCCGGGCCGCGGCTGCTCGAATTCGCCGTCGGCACAGGTCGCATCGCGGTGCCCCTGGCCCGACGCGGCTTTCAACTCAGCGGTATTGACACCTCGGCAGCCATGCTGGCGCGTGCGGCAGCGCGCCGCGCCACGCTGCCTCGCGCGATCCGCACGCACCTGCGTCTGCGCCGCGGAGACATGCGCACCTGTCGACTGGCTGAAACCTTTGACCTTGCGCTGGTGGGCTTCAACTCATACCTGCTGCTCCCGGACCGAGAATCCCGCCTGGAAACGCTGCAAAACGCCGTCGCGCACGTTCGGCCCGGCGGCGGTGTGGCCGTGGATGTGTTCTCCGCCACACCCCTCGACGCCACCCCGGATCACGAGGAAGTTGAGTTTCTGGAACGCGATCCCGCCACGGGCCTGCGCGTCACCCGCGAGCGCTTCTACACCTACGACGCGACTGGACATCGCGGCTGCAGCACGCTGATTTACCGCTACTACGACGGCCCGCTGCTTGTTAACGAGCGGAAATTGGGCTACAGCCTGGCGCTGCTTACCAGAGACGAGGTGGTGGCCGAATTAGTGGAGGCGGGCCTGCGGATCGACGCGGTCTACGGTGACTACTCGCGCCAACCCTGGCGGGACGACTCGCCAAACCTGATCGTCGTCGGCCGCACCAAAGACCGTTGACACGGAGGCGGCGCGCTACTCACAATCGGCGTCAAGCCGTCCGGGCGTTTCGCTCCCGTAACCTAGGACCCCTATGAGCAGCGAGCCGCGTCGCCACATCCGCGTTTCCGAGTTTCGGTTCCAGATTCCGCGCCAAAATGGCGAGGGTACGTTCCCGGTCCCGCGTTACCAGTTGGGCTGGACGGATGCTTTCATCGACGAGGAAACCGGCGATCGTTACGAACTGGCCTATGTCCTGGAACAGTTGGAAGCCCAGGGCTGGGATGTGCATGACCTGTTGAAGGGGCGCGGGACGTTCCGAGAGACCGTGGAGCGACTCCCGCTTCCGTACGGCGGTCAGTTCGTTCCCGGAGACCCAACCACCCGCGACGCATAGGCTTCGTCGAGCGCCGCGGACCAGCGCGTTGACGTAGACTTCCGCCCGTCTGCGCGCACTGCACGATGTCCATGCCATACCGACTAGGCGCCATTGGCGTTGGCGGCAACTCCGCCGGCCACCTGCGGCGATTCCTCGCGATGCCAGAGGTTGAAGTGGTCGGCATGGCGGACCCTTCTGATGCGTCCATTGCGACCGCGCGGTCGAATGTCGAAGGCCTGGACAAAGTTCCGGCCTACGCCGACTGGCGTCACCTGTTGGATGCAACCGATCTTGATCTAGCGCTCGTCTCAACGCCCCATACGCTGCACCACGAGCATGTCATGGGCGCCCTGGACGCCGGGTTGCACGTGCTCTGCGAGAAGCCTCTTGCGCACACCCCCGAATTGGCCCAGGAGATCGCCGATCATGCGCAGGCGGTTGAGCGCCACGTGGTGGTTGGTTTCCAGCGACGATTCAGCCCCGGTTACACCTACATGCGCCAGCGCCTGCAGAGCCGCGACATTGGCGACATTACGCACGTTCAGGCCAGCCAGTGGCAGGCCTGGATTGGCGCGGCGAGGGGAAAGTGGCGCAGCACGGTGGCTCTTGGTGGCGGCGGCCAGCTCAGCGACTCCGGCAGCCACCTGATGGACATGCTGCTCTGGACTACTGGGCTGCGAATCGTCGAAGTGGACGCACGATTACGGACCTACGATCTGGAAGTCGAGGCGGACGGCGCAGCCGTACTGGTCTTCGACAACGGCGCAATCGGCACGCTTTCGATCATCGGCACCGGTCACACCTTCGGGGAGCGCCTGGCGGTGGTTGCCGGCAGCGGCGCAATCCGCGCGGACTGGGCCTCTGGCGGCGTGGAGGTCATTTTCGAAGACGATCTCGAGGCAAAGGTCACCCGCGAGGTTGAGGGGCTCACCGGCGGGAGCAATCCTGACGAGCACTTCCTGGAAGTTCTCAACGGCACGACCGAAAACGGCTCACCTCCCGAAGACAGCGTGCATCTGCTGGAGGTCCTTGCGGCGATCCGGCGATCGGCGGTTTCCGGGCAGCGCGAAGTCGTACGTCAGACCTGACGCTGGCGGGCGGCGGGCGCCCACGTGCCGACGCCATGCGCTCGGGAGCTTTAGATTCCCGCTGACCGGAAGTCGCCTGGCGCGTGCCCAGGTCTAGGCGTTTCCGGCAGCCGGGACTCAGGTGCTATATCGAGATAATCAACCAGTCGATGACTTGTCCAGGTCATCGAGATCAAGCTGGTTGATGAACTCGCGGAAGACTTCCAATTTCTCTTCCGCCACCGGCTCGCCTTCGCCAGCTTCCTCGCCGTCGGTGTCAGGCTCGAACCCGGCTTCATTGAGCACCGACGGTTCAACCAGAATCGGTGCGTTTGCCCGTACGGCAAGTGCAATGGCGTCGCTAGGACGGGAGTCCAACTCGCAGCGGCTGCCACCGACGTCCAGGACGATCGTCGCAAAGAACGTCGTGTCGACCAGATCCGTCACCACCACGCGTTCAACGGAACCACTGACGGATTCAATCAGCTGCTTGAGCAGGTCGTGCGTCAGTGGCCGTGGGACATCGTGATCCTGCAGCTTGACCGCAATTGCGTCGGCCTCGCCTTGACCGATCACGATGGCGAGATAGCGCGGTCCGTCCCGCTCCTTCAATACCACGACTCGGCTAGGGCTGATGAGATTCACGCGCACGCTATCCACGATCATCTCGATCATGCGGCTATCGCCTCCCCCGCTCCAGGCGACGATCTAACAGGTTTGGCGCGCACTTTCATGGTACCAGCGGACATTCACGAACCGAGGGTGCGCCGTCACCCGGAGTCTGGGGCGCTCAGATCGAATTCGTCGTGCAACAGCTCGGTCGCCCGTGCCACCTCAGACTTGTCCACGAGGCACGTCAGTCGAATCTCGCTGGTGGTAATGCTCACGATGTTGATGCCGGCAGCCGCCAGGGCCCCGAACATCCGGGCTGCGATTCCGGGCGTGCTCTGAATGCCCACGCCTACGATGCTCACCTTGCCCAACTCGGTCGACGCCGCTACGTCACGGGCGCCAATCTCCGCCGCCACCGGGCGGATGAGGTCGAGCGTCGCGTCCAGGTCAGTCTCGCCAACGGTGAAGGAAAGATCGGTCACCCCGCCGTCCGAGACGTTTTGCACGATCACATCGATGTTGATGTGCCGCTCAGCCAGGGGTTGGAACAACGCATGCGCCAGACCCGGTCGGTCGCTGACGCCGCGTATTGTCACCCGCGCCACGTCGGTATCGTGCGCGACGGCGCGCACACGCTGCATGGTTTCAATCGGAACCGCTGATTCAGCCACAATTTCCGTCCCTGGTGCATCGCTGAAACTGGAAC
>JAPPKM010000183.1 GCA_028874315.1 Chloroflexota bacterium | reverse complement strand
AGGCGACCATGGTGACGACTTCGAGGGAGCGCCAGGCGAGGACGTGGGGGGCGGGATCGGTAATGCCGGATTGGCGAAGGGCGGCGAGCAGGGATGCCCACATGCGGACGGATTCGGATGGGGTGGCCTGCAGCCAGCGGGTTACGACGAGGCGGCCGGTGGGCGCCAGCGCGCGCCAGCCGTCGAAGAGGGCGTCGCGGGTGAGGGCGTAGGTCTCGCGGAGGCCGAAGGTTCCGGCGGCGACGCCCTGGAAGGATTCGCGGAGGGGCCAGACGATCAGGTCGTAGCCAGTGGCCGATCGAAGGGCCGAGCGGACGCCCCGATCGAGGATGCGGATATTGGTGTGGTTCAGGACCGTGTCGTCGCCTGCGGCCTGCCAGGCATCACGCAGCGCGGCGTCGGGCTGGACGAGGTCGATTTCGTCAATGCCGGCTCGGAGCAGGACGGCGGCATCAAATGCACCAATGGGATCGAGCAGCAGGGTCGAGTCCGCCGGCCGCACGGTAATGGCGTGGGCAAGGGGGACGTGATCCAGGGCTTCGGTTAGTGGGACGTCAAGCGCCGCCGCGTTGCCGCCGTCGACGGTTACGCCGATTTGGGGCCTGGGTACCGAGCCCTGGTAGTTGAGGCTCAGGCCGGTGGCGGTTCGGAAGCCGGCGTTCTGGAGGATGTCCACGCGAGAGTTGGGCGACAGCGTGGTGTCGAGGCGGTGGGCGTCGGGTCGCTGCAGGGCCTGAGCGAGCTGTGAGTGAACGGAGACCCGGGGTCCTGCCGGAGCGACAAGGATGGCTACGGCGATGAGGCCCAGCCCCGACAGGCCGGCGATGGTGGCCGGCAGTCGAGCGGCCAGGAGCAGCGGCACGGCCATTGCCAGCGCCCCGGCGAGCAGGATCGTGGCGGCCGATCCAACGAGGCCAAGGAGCGGTACGGCCAGGGCTGCGCCTGCGGCTGATCCGGCGAGGCTGGCGCCATAGGTCGTGCCCGCGCCGTCCGGGCTGTGGCGCAGCGCGGCAACCACGGCGACGCCGGCGCAGGTGAAGGGGACGGCGGCCACGATGAAGAAGAGGGCCAGCCAACCCAACTGTCTGGCGTCAGCGCCGATGCGGTATGTGTCCAGCGGAATGCGATCGGCTGTGACGTAGGCGCCGAGGGCGGTGAGGGCGAAGAGCGCGCCGGCCCAACTGATCGCCGCTTGCGGCGTCGCGCGGGCCACGCGCGCTGAAGTTGCCGTGAGGGTCCCCGCGGCGCCGATTCCCAGCAGGGCCATGGCGATGGCGACGAAGGCGAAGTGGTGGCCTTGCGCAATCGCATAGACGCGGGTGAGGGCGATCTCGAAGAGCAGGCTGGCGGCCGACACCAGGACCAGGCCGCCGACGAGCCTGTACCTCACCGAACCTCGACCCTCGCGATGTGCCGCTGAGTAGATCGTCACACGCGAGGTGTCGTTTGCCTCCTCAGTCACCGCACCGGAGTTCGATGCGGTGTTCGCCGGGTGATAGCCGCACGCTGACGGTATCGGGGGTTCGTTGCAGGCCGGGGTCAGGGTTTTGCAGGTCGTGGATCCGGTCGTTGACGACGAGCGTCTGCGGATGTTGCGCGTCCCGATCCAGCGTGACGTCAGCTTGCACGCCGTCAGGGAGGTCGGCGGTGAGGGCCAGGCCGGTGTCGGTTCGTTCCCAGGACGCTCGTAGGTCGCCGTGGGGAGTGGGGATTACACCGTTGGCCCAGTCCAGCACGCCGGGGTGCGGGCGGATGCGGCAGGTCTGGAATCCCGGACCGGTTGGGGTCACGCCCAGGAGGTCGGTCGTGAGCGCCACGCCGGCTCCCACCGCGCTCACGTGGGTAAGGCTGCGCGGGGCGGCGTGACGCATCTGGTGGCGCGTGGCTACCTGCTCGTCCGAGGTGATGGGGTCGTGATGCGAGATGAAGGGGCCCCAGGCTTCCCAGACGGTGGGGTTGTCCATGAGTTCGAGCATGGGGCGAAAGCGCTCGCGGACCCCGTTCAGCGCCTCGGTCGACAGCCCGACGCGCAGCAGCGCGGTTAGCACGTCGCCGAAGTACGCGGGAGTTGCCGGTGTCAGCGACGGATCCCGGGCGCTGAGCCTGGCAGCGATCCGCTCGGTCTGTGCGGGTGTCGACACGCCGTGGATCAAGGCGAGCGCATTGCCGTGTTCGCTGGCGAATCCCGTCAGCTCCCCGCGGTGGTGGCTGTCTTCGTAGAGGCCGCGCTCGGGGTTCCAAAAGACGCGGCGGATCCGGGACCGAACCGATTGCGCGATGCCTCTCCAGCGGCGCGCGTCCGCCTTGTGATCCAACTGCTCGGCCAGCCAGGCGGCAGCCTCCAGGCCAATGACGTAGAAGATGTTGGTGCCAAGATTGGCGCCTCGCAGGTCCACGGGCGCCCAGTCCAGCCAGTTCCAGCCTGGCAGGTCACGCAGCAGGCCCAGGTTGTCCCGGTACGGTTCGAACCAGTCGATCTGCCGCTGAACGCTGGGGTACAGGTCCTCCGCTACGTCGCGTCGCCCCGTGAAGAGGTAGTGCTCACGAACGTTCAGGCTCCAGGCCAGCAGGTGCTGGGGGATGAAGATGCGTGGATCGATGCGGGCCGGCGGAAAGGTGATCTCCAGCCTGCCGTCGCCCCGATCCGTGGCGGGAAAGGTTCGTAGCAGACGGTCGGCCAGCGGCAAGTCGCCGTAGGCGAGGTACATGCCCTGGATGCCCTGACGCGGGTCGCCGCCGGCCCATTGCGCGCGCTCGCGCCAGGCGTCGCCGGTCAACGTGTCTTCCATGTTCAGATAGACGGTGTCGGCGCAGGCCCTCCAGAGCTTTGTGAGGAGGGGATCGGCGCAGGCGAAGGCGCCGCGCCGCTCGGCCGGGTATTCGTACGAGTTGAGCGAGATGCCGCGGATGCGGACCGGGGTGTCGGGGCTGCGGACGGTGAGATGCAAGTAGCGGAACTGGCGATAGGCCGCCACCTCCCAGACCTGCTCACCGGCGCGGGTCAGGTAGCGGTCCGCAATTGGGAGCCTGGACGGCACGCGGTTGTCGACCAGGAGCTGGTCGTAGGTCAGGTCCAGCTTCGCGCCGGCCGGGGCGTCCAGCCGGATGCGTGGAAAGCCGAAGACCTGGCGACCAAAGTCAAGCACCAGGAAGGGCTGGCGGATGCCGTGCCCGGCGACGACGGCGCCCTGGAATTCTGCAGCGCTCGCGTCCCCGGTGAGGACGGCTTCCGGCTGCTCGGCACGCGCGTGTTCCAGGGGAAGCCGGAGCTCGGCGGCCAGGAGGCGCGCCACGTCGAGGCTTGATTGGCGCCGGCGTTTCGTGGGCGGGCCGTAGGCGAACGCGGGTGGTTCCTGGTCGATCACTTCGCCCACCGTTACCACCCGGGTTGGTCGTACCTCGCGCTCTCGCAGCAGCGGCGTCGAACGCGGCTCCAGCAGAAACCAGTCCAACTCGCGGGGTGGAATCTCCCAGGCCCGGGACCAGCCCGAGTCGTCGAAGTCCACCCGCATCCAGTCCGGCGGGTCGGCGTTGGCGTCGAAGACCTCGGGGCTGCCGAAGGTTCCCTCGAGCGGCGGCACCTGCCGGCTCCAAGCCGTGGCCGGTCGCAGCTTCCAGCGGGAATCAGTGCCAAACACCTCGGACGCGCCGTCCGGTCGCGTGATCTCCAGTTCCGCCCAGAGGCCGGCGCGTTCGCCCACGGTGTAGGCATTGCCGCTCTGCGAGTGCCAGCCCTCGCCTCGCGCCGCCGCGCCGTAGTGGTAGGCGCGAACCGCGATGACGTTGGCGCCGGAACGGAGGCTGGAGGCTACGTCGTATGTGTCGTAGCTCTTGCGCCTGGGATCGCTGCGCGCCGGGCCGCGGCCCATGGAGGTCCCATTGACGTACAAGACGTAGCGATCCGATGCCGTGATGTGTAGGCGCGCCCGCCTGGGCTGTTGGGCGAGCGCAAATGAGCGGCGGGCGTACAGGTAGCAGTGGTAGGGCCTGGGCTCGCCCTGGCACCAGATCCAGACCCCGGTGCGTTGACTCGACGGAGATACGCCGCCCGTCATCCGCAAGCCTCCAGGCCACAGCGACCACGGCCAGCGCCGCCAAACATAGAGCACGGCAACGATGTCCGCCCTGAGCGCAGGGTGTGACAAGCTGCGAAGCGCCGGTTTTCGACCGCTATGGATTGCAGGTGTTCTGGAAGCGGCGGCGTGGACGCGACAAGCTGATGGCCGAGATCCGGCGGGCCGGCATCGTGCATTCCGAGCCGGTGCTGGAGGCCATCGAGCGGGTTGAGCGCCGCCACTTTGTCAGGCCTGACGATGCCAGCGAGGCCTACGACAACGCGCCGCTGCCGATCGGCCGTGGGCAGACCATTTCGCAGCCGCTGGTGGTGGCGCTGATGTCGGAGGCCCTGGCCATTGGGTCCGGCGACCGGGTGCTGGAGGTCGGGACGGGGTCGGGCTACCAGGCCGCGGTGCTGGCCGAGATGGGCGCCCAGGTTTACAGCGTGGAGATCATCCCCGCGCTCTCGGACTGGGCGGCGGCGAACCTGCGATGCGCCGGGTATCGCAACATTGAACTAGACACCGCCGACGGGTTCTTTGGCTGGGAGGAGCACGCGCCCTACGACGCCATCATCGTTACGGCGGCGGCCAGCCGGATTCCCCGCCCGCTGATCCCCCAGTTGCGTGTCGGTGGCCGGCTGGTCGTGCCCGTGGGATCGAACGCCTGGGATCAGACGCTGTGGGTGGTGGAGCGGACCCATGAGGGCGAGACATCCACCAACCTCGGCCCGGTGCGCTTCGTGCCGCTGACCGGCGACGGGCAAAGCGCCGCAGGCTGACCGGCCGGCCTGACCGGGCTCAGACTCCCGGCTCGTCGCCGAAGCGATCGTGCTCCTGGGGCGGGCCGTCGAACTCCAGGGCGATGACCGTGTCGATGGGATCGGGGGCGTAGGCCGGGAGGCCGCGCAGCCAGACGCGGTGTCCGTGTTGCTCCACGGCGACCGGTGCATCCGATCCGAGCAGCCGTGCGCCGAGGATGCGTCCGCCGACGCCGCCGACCACGATCTCCTCGCCGGGCCAGCGCCAGCAGTGCACGTACAGCGTGTTGCCGATCTTGGTATGGGTTCGGCCCGCGCTGCTGATGCGCAGCCGGTCGGCGGTTGGCTCGCTGCCGTAGATCGACTCGCCGTACACGTCGAGCCAGCGGCCCATGGCGCGCAACCGCTCAACGGACTCGAACGGAATGCGGCCGTCGGGATCGGGACCCACGTTCAACAGGTAGTTCCCGCCGCCGTTAGCGGCAGTGACCAGGTAGTGAATGAGTTGCCGCGGGGACTTCCACTCGCGGTCGATGGTGGAGTAGCCCCAGGTCGTGTTCATGGTCATGCAGCTTTCCCAGAGTCGATCCGGGGAGGGCGTGACGTGCTGCTCGGGCGTATCGAAGTCCTCCGGCTGCATGGAGCGGTTATTGATAAGGATGTCGGGCTGCAGAAGCCGGACTTCCGCGTTGAGCGGGGTGGAGTTCCAGTCCTCGGGCGTGTAGGGCCAGCCGCCGTCGTACCAGAGCACCGATAGATTGCCGTAGCCAGTGCATAGTTCCAGCACTTGGGCGTGTACGTAATCCAGAAACTCCGCCCAGCCCTCCGGGTCGCGGGCCTTGCCGCGGAAGTAGGCCGGGTAGCGCCAGTCCAGCAGCGAGTAGTAGAAACCGTAGCGCATGCCGCGCTTCTCGCAGGCGTTGACGAACTCGGCCAGCAGGTCGCGCTTCGCGGCTGTCTTTGGGGCCGTGAAGTCCGAAACCTGGGAGTCCCAGAGGCTGAAGCCTTCGTGGTGGCGCGAGGTCAGGATCATGTAGCGCATGCCGGCGTCCTGGGCCAGCGCCACCCACTCGTCGGGGTTGTAGTGCTGGGGATCGAACTGATCGGCCAGGACCTTGTATTCCTCGGGCGGAATGCTCTCCTGGTACATCGTCCACTCGTGGCGGGCCAGCAGGGAGTACAGCCCCCAGTGAATGAACATGCCGAAACGGGCGTCGTGCCACCAGGAGAGCGCGGCGGGAGTTGGCATGGCCGTGTCCTTGGATTTCGGGTGTGAGTCTCCGCAGGATGCGACGGCTGGTGCAGGTTGGGCAATGACGGCACGGCATTCCAGCGTCGGTACTGGCCTGCGGTAGCCTCGAAGACGCAAGGCTCCATACTTCGGCTGACCGATGCCTGACCGTCCATCTCGTCTCACCCGACCGCTTAACCCCATGCCGGCGGAGGTTGAACGCGCTCTGGAGGACGCAGGCCTGATGGAGGCCTACCAGGCCCGCCCGCCCTACCAGCGGAACGACTACCTGGGCTGGATCGATCGCGCCAGGCGGCCCGAGACGAAGGCCCGCCGGCTGCGGCAGATGCTGGACGAGCTGGCGCGGGGCGACGTGTACATGAAGATGGCGTGGCGGGCGCGGCCGAGAATCTGACGAACCGAGGGAACGAAAGCAGCGCCATCTGCGTAATCTCTTGCAACGGATCGGAACGAACCGGGCAGCGTAATTCGCACGAGCGCCTCATCGAACAGCGGGGTTCGCGGCCTGCGGCGGGCGCTGAGTCCTGCCGTGGCGGCGCTGGTGCTCGTGCTGATTGCATTTCTGCAGCCCGTGGCGCAGGCGCAGGGACCCAGTCCCGGTCCGGCATTGCTTCCCTCACCGGCGGTCAAACCTCCGAAGCCGGACGATCGTTTCGTCGTGGTGAGCAGCGGCAACTTTCACACCTGTGCCCTGCGAGGGAACGGCGAAGTTCTGTGTTGGGGCGCCGGACCGCCTGGTGAGACGGCCGAATTTGGCCCCGTTGACTTCGGCCAGGCCTCGCCGCCAGCCGGCGAACGCTTCGTGGCCATCAGCAGTGGCGGCTTCCACACCTGCGGCTTGCGCGACGACGGCAGCGTGGCGTGCTGGGGCGCCGGTCTGGGTGACCAGTCCGAGGGCCTGGGCCAGGTGGGCTTCGGCCAAACCTCGCCGCCGAATGGCGAGGCCTTTACCGCCATCAGCGGCGGCGGCGGGCATACGTGCGGACTGCGCGAGGATGGCTCGGTGGCGTGCTGGGGGGACAACGAGTCCGGCCAGGCCTCGCCTCCCGAAGACGAACGGTTCACGGCCATCACCAGCGGCGCCAATCACTCCTGTGGCATTCGCGAGGACGGAACCGTCGTCTGCTGGGGACCGGAGCCGGGTCCCGGTCCATTCGGAGGCTGGGAAGCACCACCGGAAGCCGCGTTCGGGTCGATCGAAGGGGCCGACGGCTATACCTGCGGCGTGCCGCTGGAAGGCGCGCCGGTGTGCTGGGGGAGCTATTCGGAAATCCCCAACCTCGCGAGGTATCCGCCGCCGGACCTCTGGATGATCGCCATCAGCGGCGGCGGAGGCCATGCCTGTGGGCTCACGAAGGACGGAGCGCCGGTGTGCTGGGGGGAACTGGCGAGCAGCCCGCCGCCGGGGCAAAGATACGCGTCGCTTAGCAGCGGGATGGGGCACTCCTGCGGGATACGCGCCGACGACGGCACGGTGGCCTGCTGGGGCGACGATTCGTACGGGCAGGCGTCCCCGCCCGCCGGTGCGCGGTACCTGGGGTCAGAGCCCATCCCGCCCGATCCCTACGATCCCGGGGCGCCGCTGGTGGCCCTGAGTAGCGGTGGTCGACACGTCTGCGGCATTACCAGCGAAGGCTTCGCCTGGTGCGCAGGCAACGACTCGTACGGTCAGGCATCGCCGCCGCCCGGTGTGAAGTTCGCCTCCATCAGCAGCGGCTCGTTTAACACCTGCGGCATCCGCCTGGATGGCGTGGCGGTCTGCTGGGGGGATGACGAGGACGGTGAGTCCTCGCCGCCGGCAGGCGAGCGGTTCGTCTCAATCAGCAGCAGCGCCGGCCGAACCTGCGCCCTGCGGGAAGACGGCACGCTGGTCTGCTGGGGCCGCGAGAGCGCCGAAGAAACGGCGGCGGTGGCGACGGAGCAATTCAGCGCCATCAGTGCCGGCTGGGGCCACGCCTGTGCGCTGCGGGCGGACGGCACGGCCGTCTGCTGGGGAAGTAACTGGGGTGGTCAGGCCGCGCCGCCCGAGGCTCAGACGTTCACGGCCATCAGCAGTAGCTGGACCCACACCTGTGCCCTGCGCGAGGACGGGACGCCGGTCTGCTGGGGCCGCGACACCGACGGCCAGGCCACGCCGCCGGAGCACGAGCGTTTCGTGGACATCAGCACGAACAGTTACCACACCTGCGCGCTGAGAGAAGACGGCACGCCCGTATGTTGGGGCGCAGCCGATCCCTGGGGGGACGACGGCCAGGCGTCCCCCCGTCCAGGGGAACGGTTTGTGTCGGTGAGCAGCGGCGACAACTTCACCTGCGGCCTGCGGGCGGACGGCACCTACGGGTGCTGGCGCTTCGGCCCGGCGAAGCTCGGGTTCGATCTCGATACCGTCGGCCGCGAGCGATTCTGGGCGGTAAGCGATCGTGCTCTGACGGCCGTCAGCAGCGGGAACCGATTTAGCTGTGCGATCGATCCAGACGGCGCGCTGCGGTGTTGGGGTCTGAACGACTATGGACAAGCGGAACCGCCGGCCGAGGGGAGGTTCGTTGCGGTCAGCAGCGGCGGGCGTCATGCCTGCGCCCTGCGCGACGATGGTGAGACGCTCTGCTGGGGCGATGCGGCGGATGGCCGGACGGAGCCGCCGGCCGACGATCGATTCGTCGCGATCAGCAGCGGATGGGCCCATACCTGTGCCCTGCGCGCGGACGGATCGGCCGCGTGCTGGGGCAGGGACCATAACGGCCAGGCCTCGCCGCCGGTAGCCGAACGCTTCAGCGCCATCAGTAGCGGGCGCACGCACACGTGCGCACTGCGCCAGGACGGGTCGGCGGTGTGCTGGGGCCAGGACTACGACGGCCAGGCCTCGGCGCCGGAAGGCGCTCGGTTTGCCGCCATCAGCAGCGGCTCGGATTACACCTGCGCCCTGCACGAGGACGGCAGCCCGTTCTGCTGGGGCGATCCGGACGACGAGACATCCACGCCGCCCTATGTCGAGCGCTTCGTCGCGATCAGCACCGGCCCGGATCATGCGTGCGGACTGCGCGCCGACGGCACGCCGGTTTGCTGGGGCGAGCGAAATGCGGTGGCTCCGCCCGACGAGCGCTTCGGCGCCATCAGCATCGGCGCGGTCCATACCTGCGCGCTTCGTACAGACGGGCGCCCAATCTGCTGGGGCAGCGGCTTCGTCACGCCGACCGAGTCGGCCGTGCGTTCACAGTTCGAGACGGTCAGCGTTCAGAGCTTCGTGTCCATCAGCAGCGGCTACGGGCACGTCTGCGCGCTGCGCGAGGGCGGGTCGGCTGTCTGCTGGGGATCGAGCGGCGCAGGGAAGACCGTGGCGCCGCAGGGCGAGACGTTTTCCTCGCTGACCAGCGGCGACGATCACACGTGCGGGTTGCGGCCGGACGGCGTGGCGATCTGCTGGGGCTACGACGAGCAGGGGCAGGCGTCGCCGCCGGAGGACGAGCGGTTCACGGCGCTCACCAGCGGTAGCTCTCACACTTGCGGGCTGCGTAGCGACGGCGCCGCGATCTGCTGGGGGAGCGACGACTACGGTGAGGCGTCGCCGCCCGAGGGCGTGCAGTTCGCGGCGCTGAGCGCCGGCGAGCGCCACACCTGCGGCGTGCGAATCGACGGCGTTGCGGTTTGCTGGGGGGACGACGAGCACGGCAAGTCGACGCCAACGCGGGCCGAGCGATTCATTGCCGTGAGCAGCGGCGAGGAGCACACCTGCGCGCTGCGCGCCGACGGCACCCCGGTCTGCTGGGGGATGGCCGGGAGCGTGACGTCACCGCCGCACGGCGTGGCGTTTACCGCGCTGAGCAGCGGCCACCAGCACACGTGTGGCTTGCTGGCGGACGGGACGCCGGTCTGCTGGGGCTCAAACGCCGGCGGTTATGAGACCCCTGGTGGGCGAGCCCTGGCGCCGCACGGCGAGAAACTCAGCGCGGTGAGCAGCGGCGGCGACTTTACGTGCGGCCTTCGCACGGACGGCACTCCGGTGTGCTGGGGCGGGCGCTTCGAAACCGGAGCGCCGCGCTTTCCGCCGATCGCCGGCGGCCCGTTCGTTGCGGTCAGTAGCGGGGAGTTGCATACCTGCGCGTTGCGTGACGACGGCGTGCCGCTCTGCTGGGGCGACGACACGCACGGTCAGGCGTCGCCCCCGGCGGACGCACGCTTCGTAGCCTTGAGCAGCGGCGAGCAACACACCTGCGGGCTTCGTGAGGACGGTGGCGCCGTGTGTTGGGGATCGAATCGCAACGGCCGGTCAACGCCGCCGGTCGGTGAGCAGTTCACGGCCCTCAGCAGCGGCTCAAACCACAGTTGCGCGTTGAGATCAGATGGATCCGTGGCGTGCTGGGGGCGCAATTACCAGGGGCAGGCCTCGCCGCCCGAAGCCGAAATGTTCGTGGCAATCGGCAGCGGCGGCGAGCATACCTGCGGCCTGCGCGACGACGGGTCCACCCTCTGCTGGGGCGCTGAAGACCGATCCGCCAGCTGGGGCAAGCTGTGGCCGCCGGAGGACGAGCGCTTTGCCGCCCTCAGTGTTGGACCGGACCATACGTGTGGACTGCGAGCGGATGGCACGCTCTGGTGCAGCGCGGACCTTAATCGGTGGTCCGGGGTATTCGAGGGCGAGCGGTACGTCGCCATTAGCAGCGCGCGCGAGCGTCTATGCGGCCTTCGGGATGACGGCTCGGTGGCCTGCTTTGGCGACTTTTCTATCTACCGTCCGATCAAGCAGCCGTTCGTGTCGCTCAGCAGCGGGGCTCGGCACACCTGTGGGTTGCGCGAGGACGGCGCGATCCTGTGTTGGGGTCAGAACAACCGGGGCCAGGCGTCGCTCCAGGAACGGCACGGAACGTCATTGCTCGGTGAGCGGTTCACGGCCCTGACCGCCGGCCGGGGCTACGCCTGCGCGCTTCGCCAGGATGGGACACCGGTGTGCTGGGTAGCGCCCGACTCCGGATGGTCGTCACCGAGCGACATTCCGGAGCCTCCGGACGAGCAGCTGCAGACAATCAGCGGCGGGTCCGGGTACGTCTGTGGCCTCCGCGACGACGGCACCCCCGTGTGCTGGGGGGAGGACTGGAACGGTCGAGCCGTGCCGCCGGACGGCGAGGTGTTCGCGGCCATTAGTGCCGGCTTGGGGCATACCTGCGCGCTGCGTCCGGACGGCACGCCCGTGTGCTGGGGGAGCAACGATGACGGATACGGTCGGCAGGCCGGTCGAGCGTCGCCGCCGGAGGGCGAGCGCTTCACGACCATCAGCGTGGGCGCCTTCCACACCTGCGCCCTGCGCGAGGACGGCACGCCCGTGTGCTGGGGCAGCAACGAGGACGAGCGCGGCAACCCCCTTGGCCAGGCTTCACCGCCCAGCGGCGAGCGATTCACGATCCTGAGCAGTGGGCCGGTCCATACCTGTGCCTTGCGCGAAGACGGGACGGCCGTCTGCTGGGGTGAGAACCACGACGGCCGGGCGTCGCCGCCGGAAAACGAGCCGTTCGTCGCGATCGACAGCGGCGCCGAACACACCTGCGGTATCCGCGCCGACGGCTCCGCCGTCTGCTGGGGACAGAACTGGAACGACCAGGCCTCGGCGCCCGCGGGCGAGACTTTCGCAGCCATTAGCAGCGGCCAGAACTTCAGCTGCGCCCTGCGCCAGGACGGCACCGCCACGTGCTGGGGCGAGGGCTACCCCCGCCCGCCTGACGTGACACCGCCGTACACGCCGCCGGCGCCGCCGCTACCCAGCCCGTTGCCGGAGTTCGTGGCCGTCAGCTGCGGCAGCTTCCACACCTGTGCGCTCAGCGTGGATGGTCAGGCGATTTGCTGGGGCGGCTGGTCCGTAAATCGGCCGGTGTGGCCGCCGGAGGGTGAGCGGTTTATCGCGCTCAGTGGCGGGTGGAGTCACACGTGCGGGCTACGCGAGGACGGAACGGCCGTGTGCTGGGGTGTCGGCGTGGCCGTCGACGAGTCGCCACCCACCGGCGAGAAGTTCACCGCGCTGAGCAGCGGCTCGAGCCACACCTGCGGCTTGCGCGAGGACGGGACCGCCGTGTGTTGGGGCTTCGACGAGGACGGTCGAACCGCGCCGCCGGCCAGCGAGCGGTTCACGATGCTCAGCAGTGGCGGCGGTCACACCTGCGGCCTGCGCGACGCTGGGACGGCGGTCTGCTGGGGACGCGACGACGAAGGCCAGGCCTCGCCGCCCGCCGACGAGGGCTTTACGGCAATTGCCAGCGGCGGCGACCACACGTGCGGGTTGCGCGCCGATGGGACCGTCCTTTGCTGGGGAGATAAATCAGCCTCTTATGCGACGCCGCCCGTGGGCGAGACCTTTGTAGCTATCAGCAGCGACGACCACCGCACCTGTGGGCTCCGCGGCGATGGGACCGTGCTCTGCTGGGGATCCTTCCGACCCGGCGAAGACACGTCGCCCGACGACGTGCGGGTCACCACCATCAGCCTGGGTCGCGCACACACCTGTGGACTGCGCGCGGACGGAACCGTCGCTTGCTGGGGGTCCGATGACGAGGGCCAGGTGTGGCCGTCGCGATGAGCCGGGAGAACGTGCTGATAGTCCGCCGGAGAGTCAGGTGCTTTGCCGCTCATCGGGCGGGCCGGCGGCTCTTGTTGGCTTGTTGGGCTCCAGCGATTCGGCTGATTTCAGGCCTTCGACGGTTGAGCCTGCCGTTGCGCTTCGTCGCGCTGGCCGCAGTGCTCGTTGCACTCGGTGTGAGCCTGACGACCCGACCGGTGCAGGCGCACAGCCGCACTCCGCCCTGCGAGAGTTTCGGTCTCCGCGGCGTTCACGCAATGAATGCCCAGAACTCGGTGCAGTGGAAGACCGGCGGTTCCGAACTGCTCTTCATCCACCACGACCAGCTCTACCAGGCGACCGCGGACGGGACACGCGTGCAAGGCACGTTCGAGGTGCCGTACGAGGCCCATATCGAGTCGCGGTCGTATATCAAGGTCTACCTGTCCCACGCCGACGTCTCCCCTGACGGAACCCGCGTGGCGTACTCCGTCTGCTGGGACTCCTTTACGTTCTGGGACAGCCCGCCAAGGGAACCGCCGGACGAGGAGTCCCGCGCGGTCGACGCTCCGATCAGCACCGTGTTCTTCGAAGTCGCCGTCTGGGATGCGACTACCGACGAGGTGGACTACCTGGCCGTTGGCAGCGTGCCGGTGTGGTCGCCCGACGGTACCCGCATTGCGTTCCTGTCCGATTACAACTACGCCGACCCGCCGGCCGACAGCCGGGCACGCGTGGAGGCCGACCCGGGGCTCTTCAGCATGGCCGCGGACGGCTCCGACATCCAACGCCTGGCGCCGGCGGACCATGGGGACATCGGCCTTCCGCCCCGCTGGTCGCCGGACGGGCAACTCCTGGCCTTTGTGCGGGGCGTGGGTTCGGCGGAGCAGGCGGTCTACACGGTGGGCGCCGACGGCTCGGACCTCACGCAGATCTCGGCCGCGGCCAGTCTTCCGTTGTGGTCACCCGACGGCGCGCGGCTGGCGCTGGCGTTGCCCGACGGCGACGAGGTGGCCCTGTACACCATCGCGTCGGACGGCTCGGACCCGCGGCGGCTGACGACGATCGAGGGCTGGCAGAGCCAGGGGTGGAACGAAGGGTCGTACGCGGAAGATCCGTCGGTTGCCTGGATCGATACGGTGGCCTGGTCGCCGGACGGATCGAAGATTCTGTATACGTGCGCATGGGCGTCGGTCTGCGTGATCGACTTGGACGGGAATCTCGTGGGTACATCGCCCGAGAACCTGGGCGAACCACACGGACCTGCCTGGTCGCCCGACGGGTCGCGAATCGCGATTGGCGTCGGCGCTGAAGTTGACCCCTATTCGCGGAGCGTGCCCGAGGTTCTCTACACGATGAGGCCCGATGGCTCCGACCTGCAGGTGCTTGTGACCCTGGGCGTCGGGCTGGTGGCCGAGAGCGTCAGAGAGGCCGACCTTGCAACGCGATACGCGGCCTGCACCGCCAGATACGTAGTCCCCGAGCCCGGTGCGAATCCCGGCCTGGTGCGCGACTGCCAAACGCTGATGAATCTGCGTGATTGGCTGTTCGGTGGCGTGACCACGAACTGGAATGCCGGGACGCCGATCGACGAGTGGGTGGGGCTGACCATCGAGGGCTCGCCGCGGCGGGTGACGGGGCTTAGGGTGGGAAGCGGCAAATACGGCGATGCCGTGACCGCGGGTGTTATTCCGCCTGACGTCGCGAATCTACCCAAGCTGCGGACGCTCGAGCTCGCCGGCAACCAGATTTCGGGCAACATTCCGCCGGAACTCGGGCAACTCGCCGAGTTGGAGACGCTGGACGTCGCCCACAATCAGCTTTCAGGGTTGATTCCAGCCGAGCTTGGCGATCTGAGCTCGCTGCGAAGACTGAACCTGTCGGGTAACCGGCTGTACGGGGAGATTCCGCCGGAGTTGGGCCAGCTGACGAGCCTAGAACTCCTGGACCTTGCCGGGAACGATCTGACCGGCGAGATACCGGAGGAGCTGGGTGACCTCTCCAGCCTGCAGCAGCTCCTCCTTCGAGAAAACGAGTTCGGCGGGAGGATTCCGGGCGAGATCGGCCAACTTAGCGGCCTGGTGGTGCTGGACCTCGCCGAGAGTGGTGTCGCCGGCAGCATTCCGCCCGAAGTCGGCGACCTGGCCGGGCTGGAGACGCTGGATCTCTCCAGCAATGAGCTGATGGGTGACATTCCGCCTGAACTGGGCGGGCTGCGAAACCTGACGGAGCTGAATCTCAGCCAGAACCACCTGACGGGTCTCATCCCCTGGGAACTGGGCTGGCTGACGAAGCTGACGGACCTTCAGTTCGGGGGCAACCAACTCACCGGGCGAGTCCCGGTGGTCGTGGGGTCCATGTACGACCTGAGGTCGCTGGGGCTGTGGGGCAATCAACTGGAGGAGTGCCTGCCGTTTCACCTGAACAGACGTGAGCCGCCGTACATCAGCCCGCGCGAGTGGGCGACCTGCGAGGCCGGTTCGTACGCCTTCAACATTCGAGACGACGCATTGGCCGGAGCGAGCGTGGGCAGGGTCTACATCCCCGGCCGGCTGGAGGACACGGTCAGTTACGTGATCGCGGGCGGCAACGAGGCCGGCGCGTTTGCCATCGACTCCCGCAGCGGCCGCATAACCGTGGTGGGCGAACTGGACGCTTCAGCGGTCGATACCTATGCGCTGACGGTCGCCGCGAGCGATGGAATCGGCGACCTGGTACACGTGGAGATCCGGGTCAATCCAGCGCCGGCGCCGCCGACCTGTGCCAGTGGAATCGCCGTGCCCAATCCGGAGGACAATCCCGGGTTGGTGAACGACTGCCGGATCCTGCTCGAAGCGCGGAAAGTTCTGGTCGGGCGGTCCTGGCTGAATTGGAGCGCCGAGGCGCCGATGGAGCAGTGGGAGGCCATCGAGCTTGGCGGTACGCCGCGTCGCGTCCTGGCGCTGGAGATTCGCGGGCCCCACGGCGGCCGGCGCATCCCGCCCGAGCTTGGAGGCCTGAGCGCTCTGCGCCGACTGGTGCTCTTTAACAACCGATTGTGGGGCACCATACCGAGCGAACTTGGCCAACTGCGCGAGTTGCGCGAACTCGATCTGTCGAATAACGCCTTCTCGGAAGCGATACCGCCGGAACTGGGTCAGCTCGCCAACCTGACGCACCTGAACCTCTTCGTCAATCGACTGACGGGGCAAGTTCCAGCGGAACTCGGACAGCTGACGAATCTGCGGGAATTGCACCTCGGCCTGAACCACTACCTGACCCAGTGCCTGCCGCGCAGTCTGGCCGCCCGAGCGCAGCAGGGCGCCACGTTGCCGGACTGGCCGACATGCAAGGACGTCGACTAGTCCGGGTCACCTCTTACGGCACGTGGATTTGTCGTCTGCCGGGGGATCGTTGCTGACGTCGATTGGACAGTCAGGCCAGCGCCAGCATGGCAGGCAGAGAGTGTTGCCGATCCTGGTGTGCGTGCGCCGTGCGCTGCTGATGCGCGGCCGGTCCGCGGAGGGTTCGCTGCCGTAGATGGACTCGCCGTATCAGAGGAACGACGACCCGGGCTGGTTCGAACGGCCCAAGCGACCCGAGACTGAGGCCGACCGTCTTCAGCAGATGCTGGATGAGCTGGAGCAGGGGGACGTGTACATGAAGATGGCGTGGCGGGTGGGGAGGCCCCGTGGGTTGAAGTCGCGAGTTGGCAAGGCGCCGATTCCCCAGCCAGGTCTAGCGTGATTCCCGTACCGGTACGCGGTACACTCCAGAGTGATTCGGACAATCCGACACCGTGGGCTCAAGCGGCTCCACGACCAAGGCGATGCCAGCAGGCTGCGAGCGGATCAGCGGGAGCGCATCGGGGTTGCTCTGGCGATCCTTGATTCGGCGCGGTCACCGAACGACTTGGCGGTTCCCGGATTTCGATTGCATCAACTGAAGGGACGTCTTCGAGGATTCTGGAGCATTAGGATCACTGGAAATTGGAGGATCGTATTTCGATTCGACGGTGACGACGTTTTCGACGTGGACTATGTCGACTACCACTAGGTCAAAGGAGAAACCAATGCCCATGTACGATCCCCCGCATCCGGGTCACAGCATTCGGTTGACTTGCCTTGAGCCGTTGGGCCTTAGTGTGACCGATGCGGCTAGGGGTTTGGGCGTGGCACGGCACACGCTATCGCGCGTGTTAAACGGGCACGCGGGGATATCGGCTGACATGGCGATTCGGCTTGAGAAGGCCGGCTGGTCGAATGCCGAGTTTTGGCTTCGCCTCCAGGCCGCGTATGACCTGGCGCAGGCGCGCCTGCGCCAGGAACAGATCCAAGTCGATATGGCAGTGCTGCAGCCTCGCCCGGTAAGTTAGCCGCTGCGCGCTCGGTTGTCCCCGTACCGGTGGGTCGCTGCGGTCCGCTAGACCATCAATTCGCCGCCGGTGATGTCGAGGGCGGCGCCGGTGATGTAGGCGGCGCGGTCGGAAGCGAGGAAGCAGACGAGTTCGGCGACCTCGGAAGGCGCGCCCATGCGGTTGAGGGGGATGGAGGGGATGTATTCCTGGATGCGCTCCTCGGACCAGGCGACGCGGAGCATGTCGGTGTCGATCATGCCGGGACAGACGGCGTTGACGGTGATGTGATAGGCGGCCAGTTCCTTGGCGGCGGCGCGGGTGAGGCCCAGCACGGCGGCCTTTGAGGTGGTGTAGGAGGCGCCGCCCACGGTGCTGACGTTCTTGCCGGCGGTGGACGAGAAGTTGACGATGCGGCCGTAGCTGTTGGCCTGCATGGCCGGGATGACGGCCTGGGTGCAGAAGAATACGCCGTTGACGTTGACGTCCAGGACCCGGCGCCACTCGGACTCCTCGATCGACTCGAAGGCCGTGGGCGAGACGATGCCGGCGTTGTTGATGAGGATGTCCAGGCGGCCGAAATGCTCGGTGACGGCGGCGACCATGGCGTCGACGGACGACTTGTCGGCCACGTTGGCGGGGAAGGCGGCGGCATCGGCGCCGAGTTCGGACGCGACGGCTTCGATTTGTTCCGCGTTGACGTCGTTCACGGCAACATGCGCGCCGCCGGCCAACAGCCGCTCGGCGGTGGCGCGGCCCATGCCGCGCCCGGCTCCGGTTACCAATGCGACGCGGCCCTGGAACTCAGCGGTCATCGGGGCTATCTCCTCTGGTGATGCGTCGGGGGATTCTGAAACGTCATCCTGCCAGCAATTCAGTCATGCGGCCGCGACATCGAACCACAGCCCCCAGTGGTCGGAGGCGTAGAGGTCGCCATCGCGGTGGGTGGTGCCGAAGCGTCCGTGGGCGTCGAGCTTCAACGGCGCTGCGGGATTCGAGCGGACCAGCAGGTGATCGATTCGGATTGGGGGCGCCTGCGGGTGGATTGGGTGACCGTTGCCGTCTTCGAGGGCCTGGCGGTTAAACATGGCGTTGCACGTCGGGAAGGTCGCCGGCGCCTTGTCCAGCGGCGGAACCGACTCGAGGCTCACGGCTTGCATGAGGCCGTAAAGCAGCGAGCTCTGGGGCATGAGGTTCAGGTCGCCTACGAGGATCAGCAGGTCGGCGTCTTGGATAAGCGCCTGAAGGACTTCGGTGAGCTTGTTGACCGAGACTTCCAGCGCTTGAGTCAATCCGGATCTTGGCAGGTGCGTGCTTGCCACAACCAGGACAGCGCCGTTCAGATCCCAGCGAGCGGTTAGCAGCCAGGGCTCGTGGAACCCGAGATTCGTGACGGAGTTCCGGTCGGCTAGCTGATGTCGTGAGGTTTCAACTTGAGGCTCGCCGGCCAGTAGCGCCGGACCCATGCGTGCCGCTGGATGCGCGGTTGGGGCGTCGATCCAGTCCACCACGATCAGGCCCGAATCGGCCGCGACCTGCGCGGGCGTTGACACGCCGTTCTCCCAGGGGCGGCTGGCGGAGCGCGTCTCGTGAAGGAAGACGGCGTCCGGCGTGAGATCGGCGAGCTCAGCCGCCACCAGCGGACGACGGCGCGGCCACTCCCAGGAGAAGCCCCAGATGTTCCAGCAGGCGATGCGGAGTTTCCGGGGAGCGCCGGGAGCGGAACAAGGCGTCACGGCGCGCCGGTCTGAAGCAAGGGCCGGGGTCAGGCCTTAATCGCGGACAGCCGGCCTTCGAACAGAAACCGGTCAAACAGGTCGTCCAGATCCATGCTCGCGACGTCCGTGAGCACGTCGTCGGCCGCGCGCGTGCGCAAGCGGCCCAGGGTCAGCGGCAAGGCCTCCGATATCCCGTCCGCCGCGAGCGTCTGCTGGAGGCCGACGAGCGCGGCCAGTTCCAAAGCGCCCAGGGGCAGGAAGGTCAGGCCGGTGTGGTGGTAGCCGCCGTCGCCGCTGACCGCGCGAACCGCGAACTGGGTGACACGACGCCGTTCCTCGTACTCCAGTTCGATCACGTCCACGACGCGGCCTTCGCCGGCGCCTTCGGCAACCACGAGCACGCAGTTGTTTGAACCCTGGGAGGGCTGGAAGTCGGCGGTCGGCTGCAGCGGGTGTTCGGCTACGAGAATTTCAACTTCCTCAGAGCGAGGAACGGCTTCTAGCAGACCGTGCACCTCACCGTGACCGGCGTTCCGGTCCTGGACCTGCACGTCCGGCGCCTGAGGCACGGCGTCCGGATCGGACGTAATGACCGTGATGGCGTCCGCTCCGATTTCGCGCAGCTGCTCGATGGTGGCGTCCAGCGGCGCGTCGCCGCCGTCCGCAGCGGCCGCCCCGTCCGCCGTGTGTCCGTTACCGACGAAGATTACGCCCCTCAAGTCAGCCATAGCACCGCCGAGATTTGCTGCTCAACCGGCATACAGTACGGCATATCGGCTACGACGCCAGAAAAACGACGCGCCCGGCCCTTATGCGGGCGGCTCGCCGATGGTCAGCCGATGATCGATCCGGCCGGTAGCAGGTGAGCGAGGCGCGGTCGCAGGTTGCCCGGGGCCTCGTCGTAGACCTCGCGCGGCAGGTCCTCGACGAACGAGTCGATCCCGTCGCCAACGATGACCTGTCGTTCGACATGGCCGCGCCGCGTCGGGTTGAGGTTCAGCCACCACGGCGCGAAGCGGACGACCACGGTGACGCGATCCTGATCGGTCGTATTGGGTGAAACCG
>JAPPKM010000072.1 GCA_028874315.1 Chloroflexota bacterium | reverse complement strand
CGGTCGGCTGCGCCGCGGCGGCCGTGCGGTCCCACGGCGTCTAGGTCCCAGACGCCGCCAAGCACCCCGCCACCGTGAACCCCAGCGCCAGCGCCGGCAGGAGCCGACTCCCGACCCGCCACGCTGCGCTGCGCCTGATGCGTCGTGTCATGGCGCCGGCGAATCCCGATGCTGGTTCAGGGCCTGGACCGCCATCACGTCAAACGGCGTTGGCGAGCACAACTCGCCCAAATGCGCCGCCATCGCCGAGTCGCTCTGCAGCCCACGGTCGGGATGGTCGCCCGCGCCGTCGCTGCCCTCGCGGATCCCCAGCGCATGCCCGACCTCATGCACCAGCGTGGAATACACCTTGGCGAACCGCGTGTCGTGCGTCTGATTGTTGGACAGCCGCGGCTGACACGTGTCGAACCGGACCTCCGGAATCTCCGGGATGAACGCCGACTCGTCCGGCTCGAAGTGTCCCTGCTTCTTCAGCGCAATGTCCGTGATCCAGCCCTTGGTGTCGTCTCGCACGCCGCGCCGAAACGCACACCCGGCGGCGTTGGCGCCGCAGAAGCCGGGCTCTAAGGCAGCCCCGAACCCAAACACCATTGGCAAGTCATTCGAGGCATACATGAAGACTTCGTTCGCCACCTCGTCGCCAGCGGCGATGGCCGCGCGCAGCACCGCGTCCCGCAGCACCCCGACGTGCCGCGACCGCTCCAGCAGACCTCGCACGTGCGACTCCAGGTTCTTGGCGTCCTCGGCGCTCGCCACGCCGTCGCCCAGCGCCGCCTGCACCGCCTGCACGGTCTGTGCTACCAGGGCGCTGTATTCGGCGCACGGCTGGTGCTCCTGGTTCACGAACACCAGCTCGTTCGTCGCCAGCCGCCACTGGTCAAAGGCGTTGAAAATGAAACTGGACCATTCCACCCGCCACGGATCGCGCTTGCCGTCTGGACCATGCAGATTGAGCTCGGGCAACGTGTCGTCGCACAGGCGATACACATACGTCGCCCGGGGGGCGTAGTTCGCATTGTCCAGCGGAAAGTTCAGCGGATAGGTCGCCACCCGCCCGCCGGCCCGATCGCCGCTGCCGGCCGCTTCATCCGACGGCCATACGTAGACGTCCCGCGCGGCAAACACGCGCGGACCCGCCGGCTGGTTGCCTTGCTGGGGCGGTGTGTAAATCAGCTGAATTCCATAGACGGCATACAGGGTCAGCCCGGTGTATGGGTTCGTGGTCGTCGTCGCGACCGGGATGTACGCGTTGGGTTCCCACGTCGACTCCGTGTGCTCAGTGCCGGCGTCGTTTACGACCTTGCGATAGCGGAACGCGTACGTCCCACCCGTCGGAAAGCTATCGCCCAGCGTCCGCTGGACCGGATTCCACGTGAGCGTGGCCCGCCCGCCCGTGGATGGGCTGGCGCCGCTCGCGGCGACGATCGGTGTGTCCATGATCACGACCGGCTCGCTGAAGTCGCTCGGCGACCCGCCGGTCACCGACCGGACCCGGAGCGCGAATGCCCCGTGCTTCCCCAGCCCTGACTTCACCGACGGAATCGACACAAGGTTGATCAGGCAGCGGGGCTCAGACACCCGACCGCCGCTCCGCGTGGAACCGGATGCCGCACAGATGACGGAACCCCAGGACGTGCCCCCGAAAACCTTCGCCTGCACGTCATACGCGTCCGCACTGTCCACCCGATCCCACGTCAACTCCGCCCGGCGCCCCGTCAGCGGCGCCACATCCAGATTCTGCGGCACGGTTGTGCTGGGTGACGGCGTCGGCGTGGGCGTCGGCGTGGTCCCGGCCAGCGTCGTAAACCGGTGATCGGCGGACCAGCTGGAGCAATGGCGGTCCTTGGGCCCGTTGCAGGCGCGCATTTTCACTTCGTACACCGTGCTGGCCGCCAACCCCCGCAGCGTCTCGCCCCGGTCGGTCCCGCCGTCGGCCGGGTGCGTCGTGGCGCCGGTCTCCTGGTCCGGGATCTCCGAGTCGTAGGGCCAGTACCTGAGGTCGAAGCCCGTCAGCGGCACTCCGCCCGTGTTGGCCGCCGCGCTCCACGTCACCACCACCGAGGTCGCCGTGAGCTGCGAAAACCCGATCGTATGCGGCCGCTGCGGCGTCGGCGCCCGC
>JAPPKM010000083.1 GCA_028874315.1 Chloroflexota bacterium | reverse complement strand
GAGTTGGGCAAGGAGATCGCCCTGGCCACCGAGGAGGGCATCTGGGTGGAGTACCTGTGGCCCAACCCGATCTCGCGGGTCGAGGAGCCCAAGATCACCTGGGCCATCCGCCACGACGGGCTGATCTTCGCCTCCGGCTACTACATCGCCGGGGCGGACGCCGGCACCCAGCCGTGGGTCGACGCCGACCCCCGCGAGTACACCGTGCAGTACGTGCAGCGGGCCATCGAGCGGTACGAGCGCGACGGCCTCCAGTCGATGCTCAACTTCTACAACAGCGTCGCCAGCTTCGAGGGCGAGTGGTACCTCTTCGCCACCGACGCGAACGACATCTACCACGTCCACCCGCTGATTCCCCGGCTGATCGGGACGGATATCAAGGACGTGGTGGGGTCGGACGGCTTCGAGTTGGGCAAGGCGCTGGCCGCCGCCACCGAGGAAGGCGTCTGGGTGGAGTACCTGTGGCCGCACCCGGTGACGCTCCAGGAAGTCCCCAAGGTGGGATACGCGGTGCGGCACGACGGGCTGCTCTTCGCCTCGGGCTACTACCCGGCGGTTGCCGACCCCGAAGCCCACACGAAGGCCTACGTGCAGCGGGGGATCGACTACTACGAACGCGAGGGCGCGGAGGCCATGCTGGCCTACTACAACACCCAGGCGAGCATCGATGGGGCGAACTGGATGCTGATCGTCGGCCCCGAGGGCGACTTCGTCGCCTCCGCCCTGGCGCCCGAGCTGCTCGGCCAGCCGGCCAGCACGTTCCGGGGCATCCTGGCCGGCGAGCCGATCGGCGACGAGTTGCTCGCCGCGACGGAGGAGGGCCACTGGTTCCAGTACGTGTGGCCCAACCAGCGGGGATCGGGGGTGTTGGTGGTGAATCTCTGGATCATCCGCCACGACGGGTACGTCTTCTCCAGCGCCTACTACCAGGAGCAGTAGGCGCGAGACGGTCCGCCGGCGGGGGGGGGGGGGGCCCCCCACCGGGGGCCCGCCGAGGCACACGGGACCGAACGGCGTCGCGGAACATCACCAGGGCCTTGTTAAGCTGGCCTCCGACGGGGGTGGCGGGCCTGCGCGTCCGGTGCTGCGACCTGTTCGCGGGGAGGGCGTTCTTCGAGGAAGTCCCTCAGGCCGCCATGGATCGATGGCTCAAGTGACACGATGGAAGGAACAGGAGGCCAGACATGCGCATTGCACTCACCGGCGTCTTCGTCAGTGACCAGGACGAAGCGCTGCGGTTCTACACGGAGACCCTCGGCTTCGTGAAGAAGCATGACGTGCCCGTGGGGGAGTTCAAGTGGCTGACCGTCGTCTCGCCCGATGACCCGGATGGGACCGAGCTTCTGCTTGAACCCAATCAGAACCCAGTGGCGCAGGAATATCAGAAAGGGTTATACGACCAAGGCCTCCCAGCGGCGTCCTTTAGCGTCGTGGACGTCCGTGCAGAGTATGAGAAACTGAAATCACTCGGCGTTGCGTTCACGATGGAGCCGACGGAGATGCCCAACGTCACCATCGCGGTCTTTGACGATACCTGCGGCAACCTGATCCAACTCATGCAGACGTAACGACGATCGACCGGGCCATCCCGCTTGGGACGCGGACGCCGCCTAGCCCGTCCAGGCACTTAGTAGACCTGACGTGACGGTAGGCAGTACCACCTTCGAGGTGCTGTTCAGCCTCTAGCCGTGGGCTCGATGACGACGCGCCCGCCGTCCTCGACATCCACGCACAGGCGGTGGCCGTCGAGCAGCAGCATCCCCGCGAGCGGCGTGCTGTCCGCCACCAGGGCATCGACATCCCTCGGCTGCCCGTCCCACAGCACGGTCACCGCGTAGACATGAAGAGTCACTTCGCTGCCGTCGGCCAGAAAGAACCGGTCAATACCGGTGAAGGCCAACCCCAACTCCGCCACGATCGCCGGCGGCAAGGTGAGGAAGCGGCTGAAACCGGTGTCCACCACGGCGCGCAAATCCCGGGTTCGCCCCGACGGTCCCTGGACACGCAGGCCGACGACGGCCTCGTGGGCTGCGTTGACCGCGCCCTCGATCACCCGGTTCTCCGCGGGGCGCCGCCCCCGAGGCTGCCGACCGCCCGGTACCCGACGCGGAGCAGCCAGACGTTGATCGCCTCCGGCTGCTGCGCCCGCAGCAGGTCTCTCGCGTCGAGAAGCTC
>JAPPKM010000166.1 GCA_028874315.1 Chloroflexota bacterium | reverse complement strand
CGCCCCAGAGCAACTGGTAGGTCTGGTCGCCGACGGTGATGGTGCGGCCGTCGCGACGGGCCGGCGGGGTCGGCCTGCGATCGCCTTCGTAGCCAGAAAACTCAACACGCACAGGCGGCGCCACCGCGGCGGCCGACGGCGCGAGCGTCAGAACCTCGATCCGCTCGCGGTCTACGGGCGCGCTGCCCGCGCGCAGCCGGGGCAGACCGGCGTCCATGCGCTCCCGCGTGTGCATGGGGATGTACTCGGTGGCGTTGTGCGCCAGTAGGCGCCGGCTATCGGGCAGCGGCGCCACGCCGTAGCGGGTATCGGGCATACCTTCAAATGGGCTGACCGTCTCGGGCTCGGACCAGGACGAGCCGGCGTAGACGATTCGTTCGAGCCGCCAGCCGAAGTCCTTCTGGTGCGAGCTGCGGAAGCGCTGAAAGAACAGCTCGATCCCGTCAGGCCCGGCAATCAGCCGGGGCGATACGGGAACGATGTTCTCGGGCGACAGGCTATACGTGAAGCTCTCGATCGAAATCGGCGCCTGCCCGTGGGTCCACGGGCTTTGCGCCCAGTAGGTCCGGCCACCTGGATCGACGGCAGCCAGCACCAATTGCCGCGTCATATTGAAGCGGTGATCCTCGCCCCAAGGCGGCGATTGTTCCCAGGCCAGCCAGGCCGTGTCGTCGGCATCGACGGCAAGGTCGGCATCCATGGCCAGCAGGGGCACATCGCTGACCTGCGTGGCAGGGCCGAGCGTGCCGTCTGGAGCCATGCGACGGGCGAAGACGTGAAAGTGATGACCGGTCCAGGCGTCCCAGGCCAGCCAGACGCCCTGGGCGACCGAGGCTCGCAGGGCGGGGCGCCAGGCCGACTGGCCGGCAACCGAGGCCACCACGGGCGGCGTCCAGCCGTCGCGACGACGCCGGCTGACCACCACGACGCACGTGTCGCCGTTGAACGCCTGCCAGGCGACCCAGGGTTGCCCGTCGGAGTCGATGGCCGCGGCCGGGCGGGTCAAGGAGGCCGGGGCGGATGCCACGGTCTCGGCCTCGGCGCCGGTCCAGGCCCGCACGACGAAGCCGTGATGGAGGCGCTCGCCCCAGGCCACCAGGCGCTGATCTCCGTAGGCTGCGACGGCAGGGTCCTGGATGGCCGTGGGACTCTCGGTCAGCTGGACCGGGTTGAGATTGTTGCCGGTCAGCGTGCCCGCGTAGACGCGAAACCGTCCCGCGCCCAGGCGTGCCATGAAGTCGCGCTCGGCATGACCGGGGGCGAATTGCCAGTGTCCGCCGGGGTGCGACGTGCGCAGTCCGAAGAGCGACTCCTCGGCCCAGTCGCTGCCGGCCCAGGCGCCGAAGGCGCCGCCGTTGGCGTCCGGCGCCACGTCGCAGGCGTAGGCGCCTTGCAGGACCGTGGGCGTGTCAGGCCAAGTCTCGGTTGCCATTGCGCCCGCTCCTTGCAGCCGACCGGCATCGGAGGCTCGCCAGCGTCAGCCTAGCGCGGTGGCTGCGAGGGTCTCGAATCCGAGCGTGCCGTGCACGTCGCGGAGGGTTTGTCCCGCGTGACCCTGGGTTAGGCTCTGCGATGCGCAGGCTGGAAGTACGTCCCCTTGGGCGTACCGGCGACCAGGTGACCACCCTCAGCCTGGGGGGCTGCGGGCTGCCGCGCGTGTCGTTCGCCGAGGGCGTGGCGACGGTACAGCGGGCGCTGGAACTCGGGGTCAATTGCTTCGACACCGCGCCGTCGTATAGCCGCGGGGTGGCGCAGGCGATTCTCGGCGTCGCCCTGGAGGGGCGGCCGGAGCCGCACCTGGTCTCGACCAAGCTGGGCAACCTGGCGCAGCGCAGCCGCTTTCGCTCGCCTGACGCCCTGCACACGCAGCTTGAAGAAAACCTGCGCCTTCTACGGCGCGACTGCGCGGACATCGTCCTGATTCATGAGGCCGACCATCACTACTGGTGGACCGACGAGCCGAGCGACGACCTGTTCGTGGACCTGGAATCCGAGCCCGACGTGGCCAGCGCGCCGGTGATGCAGGTGCTGCAAGAGGCCCGGGCCGTGGGCCGCTGCCGCTACGTCGGCATCAGCGGCAACAGCCCGGATCATTTGGCGCACGTTCTGCGCGCGGCGGGCGACGCCGAGGTGGATGTTTGCTTGAGCGCCCTGGCCTATGGCCTGATCGACCGGCACATCCGTGGGCAGCTACTTCCGGTTGCCAACGAGCGCGGTACGGCAATTGCGCTGGGCGGCGTCTTCCGTCGTGGTCGCCTCGCGGCGATCCGCCCGGAGAGTCTTCAGACAGCGCCAATCTGGGCGGGCGAGATGACGCCTGAAGAACAAGAACGGGTCCCGCGTCTCGTCGAGTTGCAACAGGAGAGCCAGCTGTCGCTGGTCACGCTGACCCTGCGATACCTGGTAGGCGACCGGAGCATCGCCACCATCCTGGTCGGTGCGGCCACACCGTCCGAAATCGAGGAAAGCGTGGCGGCCGTCCGGGCGGGACCGTTGGAGCCTGAGTTGCACGAGGCCGTGGAGGCGCTCGGCCTACCCTGACCGAACGCAGCCGTTCGTTCCAGCTATCTCGCCTCGTCGTGGGTCTCGAACTCGGCGGGCATGGTGATTTCCAGGACCTGCCAGTCGTCGGAGTACTCCAGGACCTCGTGCTTAATCCCCGGTGGCTGGTACCAGGCGTCGCCGGCCTCGACTCGGATCTCGCCGATGTCCTCGAAGTAGAGTCGCGCCCAGCCGCTGATGAGGTAGACCATCTGGAAGTCGAGATCGTGGGAGTGGTAGCCCATCGGGCCGTCGCAGGGCTGTTCGGCGCGAATGATGTGCGCCAACACCCTGCCTTCGGTGGCGTCCTTGATCCCCAGGTCGCGGTAGGCAAAGTAGGGGCGCAAGTCCTTGCCCCACTCGGCGTCCTTTGCGTGCGCCGCGAACGATCTGGTTGTCTTCTCGGTCATGCTGCAACTCCTTGCGGGCCTCTGCAGCCAGTGGCATAACCCGCGCTTCGACCGGGACGCGATGCTACAGCCCGACGTGACGCCTAGGACTGGATAGCTCGCACCCAGACCGGCGAGGCGTAGGCCACGGCCGGGGTGCCCTGGGGCAGGGCCGGTTCGGCCGAGAGGCGTACGTAGTAGTAGTTCTGGCTGCGCGGGTTGCCGCGATCCGTCCAGGTCCACTCCAGGGTGGGCGTGTCCAGGGACTCGCGGTGCGCCAGTTCGCCGTTACGGAAGACCCGGATCTCGCGCAGCGGTTGGGCGGACTCGGCCGTGACTCGCAGTTTCGGGTCGCCTAAGACCTCGCCCTCGCCGCCCATCGGAATCCCGGACACCTCGGTGTGCAGCAGGATCTTGGCCGACGTGGCGATGGTGCGGCGGTTCCAGATGGCGTCGAAGATCGCCTCGCGGGTTGGCTCGGTGGCCCAGACGCCGGTCATGCAGAAGGCGAAGTGCCAGAAGCGGGCGTGGTCAGTGGCGCCGAGGAAGCCAATGCGGGCGCCTTCGCGCAGAAAGGTCTCGATCCACTCCCGCTGGTCGCCGCGGGCCTGCATGATCTCCATGGCGGGCTCCCAGGTGGGTCGAAAGCCCTCGAAGACGTCCGGTTGCCGGTGGCCGTGGTAGTGACGGGCCGCCATCACCGCGCCGGCCGGCATGCGGCTGTCCCAGCGCTCCATCAAGTCCCCGAGGCTGGGGGACATCAGGGTCAGGGCGCGGAGCTCTTCGCCCAGCTGCTGGTCGCGGTAGAAGATGTTGGTGTGACCGGGATTCAGGCCCCACTCGAAGCCGAAGAGGGGCTCGAAGCGGCCGTCGTTGGTGAAGGCGGCCACGGTTTCCTCAACCCGGCGCCACTCGTTGTAGCTCATGTATTCCAGGTGCTCGGTAAGCGCCCAGAAATCCATGCGGTTGTGGTCGATCGCCCAGCGGAAGTTGTGCACGGGCGACCCGTCGTTGGCGGCGATGCACTTGGAAAGGTGCGAGTGCCGGTGCATATCGCCCCAGTAAAGGTGGTAGGTCTGGTCGCCCACGGTGACGGTGCGGCCATCGCGCCGGACCCGCGGGGTGTCCTCGCGGACGCCTTCGTAGCGAGGGAACTCAACGCGTAGCGGGGGCTCGGCTGCGGCCGACGGGGGATCCAGCGCCAGGACTTCAATTCGCTCGCGAGTCGCGGGGGAGGCGCCGCCGCGGAGGAACGGCAGTCCCGCCCGCCAACGCTCGAGCGTTTGCATGGACCCGAAGTCCATGGCGTTGTGCGCCACAACGCGCTGTCCGTCCGGCAGCGCCGCCACGCCGTAGCGCGTGTCCGGCGTGCCGTGGAAAGGACTCACGGTCTCCGGATCCGACCAGGTCGAGCCGGAGTAGACCATGCGTTCCAGCCGCCAGCCGAAGTCCACGTAGTCGGTGCTGCGGAAGCGCTGGAAAAACAGCTCGATGCCGCGTGGCCCCGCGATCAGGCGCGGCGATACCGGCACGATGTACTCGGCCGACTGCACGTGCGTGAAGGTCTCGATGGGAATGGGGACCTGCCCGGTGCCCCACGGGATTCGAGGCTGGTGGATTTTGCCGCCGGCGTCAATCGCGGCCAGTACCAGTTGCCGCGTCTCGTTGAACCGGTGGTTGGAGCCCCAGGGCGGCGACTGCTCCCAGGCCAGCCAGGCTGTGTCGTCGGCATCCACGGCAATGTCCACGTCCATGGCCAGCAGCGGCAGATCGCTGATCTGCACCGCCGGGCCAAGTGCGCCATCCGGCGCGATGCGGCGGGCGAATACGTGAAAGTGGTGCCCCGTCCAGGCGTCCCAGGCCAGCCAGACACCGTGGCTGGCCGACGCGCAGAGCGCCGGCCGCCAGGCCGATTGGCCAGGAACCGAGGCAACACTGGGCGGGGTCCAGCCACTGTTGGATCTGCGGCTCATCACGACGGCGCAGCCGTCGCCATCGAACGCCTGCCAGGCAGCCCACGGCTGACCGTCCGAGTCTATGGCGGCGGCGGGACGGGTGAGCGAGGCCGGCGCGTCTGCGACGGTCTCGACCTCGGCGCCGGTCCACGCGCGCACGATGAAGCGATGGTCGAAGCGCTCGCCCCAGGCCACGAGGCGCCGATCGCCAAAGACTGCCGCGGCAGGATCCTGGATGACGGTAGGGCTCTCGGTCAGTTCGATGGCGGCGAGGTCGTTGCCGCCCAGGCGCCCCGCATAGACGCGATACCGCGCGGCGCCCAGGCGCGCCATGAGGTCGCGCTCGTCCCGACCCAGCCCGAACTGCCAGCCCCCGCCCGCGGTGTTGGAGCGCGCCACGAACAGCGCCTCCTCGGCCCAGTCCGTACCGGCCCATGCGCCAAAGGCCCGCCCATTGCCGTCCGGCGCCAGGTCGCAGGCGTAGGCGCCCTGCAGGACCGTAGGAATGTCAGGCCTGTCGTCTGTCGACATTGCGTCTCGGTCTCCTGGCCGAACGGTGTTCGCTTTCCGGCTTTCGCAGCGTAGCGCGGGTTTGTCTAGGCCTCGAAAGGATCCGGAATGGGCGCGCGGTCACGGTAGATGGAGGCTTCCAGGCTTGTCAGGAGATCAGATGCGACGTAGTAGCGGCCACGCCGCTCACCTCGTGCCTCCAGCAGCTCCGCCGCCGCCAGCGCCTGGAGATCGCGTCCCGCCACGACCTGGCTGACGTCGGCCAGTTCGCGGTATGCGGCATTGCCTACCCGAAAACCCTGGGCAGCGTCGAACAGGGCCGGGACTGATCGCTCCGGCAAACGACGGTTCTTGACCTCCTGCTCGAGCAGGTCCCAGCGACGCTCGGCCTCGGCTGCTCGAAGCCGCAGAGTCTGGATCTGTTGGAAGTGGGCGGATAAGGCGAATCGCACCCACGGCCGCGCGTCGCGCTGCGGCTGCCAAGTGCCGCCGCCCACCTCGGCCAACACCGCGTAGTAGGCGGCGGTGTTTCGTCCCAGGTACTCCTCAATACTGGCAAAGACCGGGGCGAGTACGCCGGCGCGCGCCAGCACAAGAGACTGCAGCGCACGAGCCATTCGGCCGTTGCCGTCGCGGAACGGGTGAATCATCACCAGATTCAGGTGCGCCATCGCCGCCCGAACCACAGCTGGTGTTCGGTCCTCGGGCCGGCCAAGCTCCGCGACCAGTTCGGACACCAGATTTGGTACGTCCAGTGCGTCGGGGGCCTCATACACGAGCGTCCCGCTGCGCTCGTCGCGCACGTAGACAGGTCCAGAGCGCCAGCGGCCCGGACTTGCGCGCAAGTCGTCTTTCGTCATCATGAAGTGCAGGCTTTTGAGCAGTGAGGCGTCGTAGGCAAAGCTGGGATCGTCCGCTAGCTGCAGGATGAACGTGAGGGCGTCTCGGTAACCCTGAATGGCGCACCAGACCTGGGGGGGCGTATCCAGCGGATTGGCGCCGCTGACGGCAGCCACGGCGTCGTCCAGCGTGACATGCAGGCCCTCAATGCTGTTGGAGCCTTGAATAGCCCGAGCGGCCGCCACGCGCCGCAGCAGCCCACTCCAGCGCCGCTCATCGGCGACTTGGCTTCGCAGCGCCGCACGCAATGCCTCAAGACGCGCGCAGACGCCACGCTCCTGATCGTCGAGCGGCGGCGTCTTGAACAGCATGTCGATTAGTCGTATGCAACAAAACTGTGAGTCGTATATTATCACACTATCTGGTATGAGATAAACGACTAATTGACACCGGACAGTCACGGCGTGAGTCCGCGAGCGGGTCGCTAGCGTTACATCGTGGCTGACGATCTGCCGCCATGCGGGCGCGATGCGGACCGAGGGACCAATCCCTGCCGGTCGATCCGAGCGGGCACCATGCCCTGGTGCGGTGTAACGTATTCGGGAAGGCCATTCGGCGAGGCTGACGAATGGGGGGGCGACCACCCTCGGAGAACACAGCATGACTCCCCGTCGCATTGGCATCCTGACCGCCGGCGGGGACAGTCCGGGGCTCAACGCGGCTATCCGCGCGGTGGGCAAGTCGGCCATTGGGCGTTACGGCATGCGCGTGGTGGGGATTCGCGACGGGTTCCGAGGCCTGGTGGAGAACCGGGTGGAGGAGCTGGAGTCGGAGGCGCTGGCCGGGATTCTGACCCGTGGCGGGACGATCCTGGGCACCAGCCGCGACAAGCCGCACAAGCTGCGGGTCGGCGATCAAACCATCGACATGACGGCCCGGGTTTGCGAGAACTACGCCAACCTGCACCTGGATGCGCTGGTCTGCCTGGGCGGCGGCGGTACCCACTCCAGCGCGCAGCGGCTGCTGGACGCCGGGCTCAACATCATCACGTTGCCCAAGACGATCGACAACGACATCGCGCATACCGACACGACCATCGGCTTCGACACGGCCCTCTCGATCGCCACCGAGGCCATCGACCGCCTACACAGCACGGCCCACAGTCACCACCGCATCATCGTGGTCCAGATCATGGGTCATAACGCCGGCTGGCTGACACTGGGCGCGGGGCTGGCCAGCGGCGCGGACGTGGTATTGATCCCCGAACTGCCGTACGACGTGGAGTACGTGGCGGAATCAATCCGCCAGCGGAGTATGGGCGGCCACGGGTTCAGCATTGTGGCCGTGGCGGAACGCGCAAAGCCACAGAGTCCCGCGGATCTGGGGCTGACGGACGAGGCCTCAACCGGTGGGCTGGCGTTCGAGTTTGCCGGTCCCACCCTGGCTCTCACACACCGCCTGGAGTCGCTGACGCGATTGGAAGCTCGACTGACAATCCTGGGCCACGTGCAGCGCGGCGGGACGCCGACGGCCACCGATCGCACGCTGGCAACCCGGCTGGGAACAGCCGGCGCGGATGCGGTGGCCGACGGAGCCAGGGGCGTGATGGTGGCGGCCCGCGGTGAGAGCACGGCGCTGGTGGACGTGGCCGCTGTAGCCGGCCAGCGAAAGACCGTGCCGCTGGATCACCCGTGGATCCTGGCCGCGCGCGACACTGGCCTGTGCCTGGGAGTGCCGCTGGACTAGCGCTGGGGGACGGGGCTGCCCGCGCCTACCTGACTATCTGCCGGCGCGGGACGCCGACGCGAATCTCGACCGTGCGCGATTTCCAAAAGGGTTCCGCGCAGGTTGAGTCGCCCCGTGAGGGCCGGGGTAGTCTCGAATGAAACAGATGTCCACCCAGTTAGCTGAAGGAGATTGCAGATGCTGCGCCGAGCATGGGTTTCGCTGATCATCGCCGTTCTGGCGCTGACGTCGGTCATCGCCACCGCCGGCGCCTCATCGGATGAAGGCGCCACAGCCGCCACGTTGCGCACCCTCACCGTGAGCGGCGCCGGCACGGCGTCGACCGTCCCGGACATCGCGGACCTTGAACTCGGGGTTCAGACCATTTACGAAGACCCGAGCGTCGCCATCCTGGACAACACTACTGCGATGGCAAACGTGATTGAGACGCTGATCGATCTCGACATCGATGAAGACGACATCCAGACTCGAAGCTTCAATATGTGGGTGGAGCAGGTTTACGGCCCCGATGGGCCAACCGGCGAATTCCTGTACCACGTGGTCAACCAGATTGTGGTGCGGGTTCGGGACCTGGACATGACCGGCGACGTTCTGGGCGCGGCGCTGGCGGCGGGCGCCAACACCGTCAGCGGCATTCGGTTCGGCGTAGAGGACACGCAGGCACTGGAAGAAGCGGCGCGCGACGCGGCCGTGGATAACGCCATGGCGAAGGCCGAGCAGCTGGCGGAGCGCCTGGGAGTCAAGGTTGGCAGCCCGCGGCACGTCATCGAGACCTCGGGGGACTTCGCACCAGAGCGCCTTGAGCGAGCGGTCGCGTTCGAATCCGCGGGAGCGAGCGTGCCGGTTTCCCCCGGCGACTTTACGGTCCGCGTATCAGTGAACATCGTGTTCGACATCGAACTGTAGTCCCGAGGCGGCGTTGACAGCGTCGCGATGCAAGGACGCTCGGTATCGTTATCTGGGCGGCGCCGTTCCATGGCCCCGTAGCTCAGTGGATAGAGCGGTGGTTTCCTAAACCATGCGCCCCGGTTCGAGTCCGGGCGGGGCTACCGCGCCGTGCTGGTCAACAGACAGGTTTGGCCCACTGCCCGTTCCGGCACTGTGCGGCCATGCGCCTGTGATCGTGCGGTCCAGATGAAGGAGTTGAGCATGACCGTGAAGACTGTTGGCATCCTGAGTCCGGGCGAAATGGGGGCTGGCGTTGGCGGGGCCCTGCGCGACAGCGGCCTTTCTGTGCTGACGTGCCTTTCCGGACGCAGCCCCGCCTCACGTGACCGGGCCCAGGCCGCCGGAATCGAGAACGTCCCGGACCTGGGCTCCCTGGTCCAACGCTCCGATCTGATCCTGTCGATCCTGGTGCCGGCGCGCGCCCGTGACGTGGCTGCCGCCGTGGGCGAGGCGGCGCGGGCGGCGGGCGGTTCGACCGTCCTGGCCGACTGTAATGCGATCGCACCGCAGACCGTCCAGGCCATGGAGACCGATCTGGACGGCAGCGGCGTGACCCTGGTGGACGGCGGCATCGTCGGCGGCCCGCCGCGCAACGGCCAGGGACCGCGGGTCTATGCCTCCGGTGCGGCGGCCGCTGTGCTGGGACAACTCGACGGCTGCGGGATTGACGTTGTGGACGTCGGGCCGGAGATCGGCAAGGCCTCGGCCGTCAAAATGTGCTACGCCGCCATGACCAAGGGAACCACCGCTCTGCGCACGGCGCTGCTGGTCGCCGCGCGGCGGCTGGACGTGTACGACGACCTGATCGCCGAGATGGAACATAGTCAGGCCGCCGCGCTGGGCGCCGCAACGCAAGGCATGCGACGACTGCCGAACGTGGCCTATCGCTGGATTGGCGAGATGGAAGAAATCGCCAGCACGTTCGCCCACGTCGGCGTCACACCCGACTTCCATACCGGCGCGGCCCAGGTATTCCGCGAGGTGGATGCGACGTTTGCGCGCGATGCCGATCTTTCCAATCTGGCCGACGCCGTCGACCGTCTGGCTGAGACGAATGACTCGGGCTAAGACGTGGAGACTGGACCGGATCCGACGCCCCGAAGCTATGCTGAGCGTGCCGATTGCCCGGGGACACGCTGACCGATGCGTCTGAACCACGTCGTCACGCCGGCCCTGCGCATCCTGGCGCTTGCCCTGGTGGTTGGAATCGTGCCGCTCGTGGCCGCTTGCGGGGAATCGCAGGGCGGCTCTGGCGTGACTGATCCCGAGGTCAGCGGCACCCGGCTGGCTGCCTTTGCCCGACCCACCCCGGACGCCGCCGCGGGTCAACCGGTGCCGGAGGTGCGCGGCACGGACTTCGACGGGACCGCCGTCTCGATTACCAACGACGGACGCACCAAGGCGCTGGTCTTCCTGGCGCATTGGTGACCGCACTGCCAAGCCGAGGTGCCTGTCGTACAGGCTCTCGTGGACGCCGGGGGCGTACCAGAGAACATCGACATTTACGCGATTGCCACAGCCATTGACTCGGGGCGGGCCAACTACCCGCCGGAGGCCTGGCTGGAACGCGAGGGCTGGAGTTCGCCGGTCGTGGTGGACACCAGGGACGCGATTGCCAACGCCTATGGGCTCGGGGGCTTTCCGTTCTGGGTGTTTGTGAACTCCGACGGCACCACGGCGCTGCGCGTGGGCGGGCGGATTTCCGCCGACGAGTTGACGCTGATCCTCCAGCACTTGCAGTAGCTGTCGCTCGTCGGCGAGCGCACGTTTCGTTTCTATACTTCCATACCGACGGCATCTCTTGTCTGGAGCCATCACGAGCGAAAGGCGGTGACGGACGTGGTTTTACGAGTCGTGGCGGGCTACCAGATCTTGATGGCGTCTGCGGTGGGAATCCACTTCATCATCACCAGCCTCTATCACCCGGGCGGCGATGAGCCGTTCACGGCATGGCACGTGATGGACTGGTTCATGGCCGTCAGTGTCGTCATCGCGCTCGGGCTGAGCTTCGGGCGTAAGCGCGCGCTGGACAGCGATCCTCATTGGCGGGACTACCTGGAAACGAACCTGACGTTCTACGGTGCGATTCTGCTGGCGCTCTGGTTCTTCTGGAACTGGTTTGGCGTCTTCAGCGGCCAGGACAGCGGCACGTTCTGGGGATTCATCAACCCACTGTTCGTCATCGTGGTTGGCTCCCTGGGCTGCCGAATGTGGAAACGCCTGGGAGCCTTGCGCCGGTCGTCATAAGCCCTAGGCAACGGACTGCGAATTTGCGCTCCGCCTGGGCGCCGGAGGCTAGGATTCCGGCCTGATCGACCCGACGGCCTGACCGTCTTGGGTAGCGGCGGCCGATCCTCGGCCCTGGTTGCGATTGCTTCCGGGGCGGCGCGCCGGGTACCGTGCCTGTTGTAGCCGTGCGCGAGGGCTGGCCGATGGTGCGCTGGGGAATCGTGGGCTTGGGAGACATTGCGGCCAGGGCCGTCGCGCCCGCCATCCAGGCCCACGAGGGCAGCGAACTTGTGGCGATCTGCCGCCGCGATCCACAGCTCCTGGACCAATACGCCCGGCAGTTCGAAGTCTCGAACGCGTACATCAGCTACGACGACATGCTGGACGCGGGCGGGCTGGACGCCGTGTACGTCGCGACGCCGGTAAACCTCCATGGACCGCAGACGCTGGCGGCGCTAGGGCGCGGCCTGCACGTGCTGGTCGAAAAGCCCATGGCCATGGACGCGGCCGAGGCGGCGCGCATGGTGGAAGCGGCCGACACATCCGGTCTGCGATTGGGCATTGCCTTCTACCACCGGTTCTATCCAATCAACTTGCGGGTGCGCGAGATCGTGGAGTCCGGCGAGCTTGGCGACCTGATCGCGCTGCACGCCAACACCTCCGGGCCCTTCACCATGACGCCCGACGACCCCAAATACTGGCGCGTCGACCAGGCGCAGAGCGGCGGCGGGCCGCTGATGGACCTGGGCAGCCACCGGCTGGATATCTTCTACAGCCTGGCCGGGAAAGCCGCCCGCGTGGCCGCCTTCAGCGATCAGCGCGTGATCCCGGGCAACGTGGAAGACACGACCTCGGTGATCGTCCAGTACCACTCGGGCGTCCAGGCCACCATTTCGGCGCTCTGGTCCATCAACCCTGCGCGGGGCGACTACGAAGTGTGGTGTACGGAAGGCCACATCAACGTGCCGTTTGCGCGCGGCGAAGAGTTCACGATTGAGCGCCCCGACCGCTCGGAGACGTTCACGTTGGCCGAGCACGACCTGCACGACCTGCCCCTGATCGCCGACTTCGTGGAAGGGGTCAATGGCGGCACGCCTGTCCTCACCGGCGAAGGCGGCCTGGAGGTTCAGCGCGTGATCGACGCCGCCTACACGTCAGCGGCTGATGGCCGGGTGGTCAGCCTCTAGCCCGAGCCAAGGGCATTCGGCGCGGAGGACTCCTCAGTCCTTTGGTGCGCGGGCGAAGGCGTAGAAGCCGGAGGCCAGGTCTTCGGCCGCAGGGCGGTCGGCGACGTAGCGGTCGAGATACTTCACGGGCGTGGTGAGCCAGGCGGCCACAAATTCGGCGGCGCGCTCGCGAACCCGGCTGCGGGAGAAGCCGCTCAGGACGCCCTTGATATAGCCGCGCAACACCCAGCTGAGGGCCGAACTGGGGCCGACGCAAACGCCCACTTCCACATCTTCGTAATCCCGCAATAGTTCGGCCACGCCGCTGATGGTGTAGCGCTGATAGTCGTGGGGCGAGGCGTGGTAGCCCTGCATAAACGGCACCTCGATGTAGACCAATGCGCCGGGCGCGCAGACGCGCGCGACCTCGGCGATGGCCTCGCCCGGACGTCGCACGTGTTCCAGCACCGCGGTTGAGAGGGCTCCGCCGAAGGCGTCGGACGCGAAGGGCAGCCGAGCCGCGTCGGCCAGCACGTGCACGCCCGGGTGGCGTTCGACGTCGATGTTCACGATGGCCTGGCGCACGAATCCGTCCAGCGTGCCGGGCGGAAACTGCCGGCCGCCGCCGCCGACGTTCAGCACACGGGCGCCATCGCGGCGAGCTGGTGCCGAGAGCGCACCGCCGAAGCGCCGCAGGTTGCGGTGGGAGGCGTGGTTGTACGTGGGACTGGGCACGCGGTAAAGGCGCCGGGCAAGGCCCAGGAGCCGTGCCCGCAGGTGACCGGTCATGCGGCGCGCTCGCTTCGATCCAAGTCGGCGATGGCGGGGATCAGGTCGCCCAGGTCGTCGATGACAGCCGCGGCGGACTCGTCGCGGGGATGCAGGTCGGCCGAGCGCAGCCAGATGGCTCGGATCCCCAGCCGCTGCGCCGCGCGCACATCAATCTCCCAGTCGTCGCCCACCATCACCAGGGACCGGGGCGACAGCCCCAGGCGCTGTGCGGCCGCGCGGTACGGGGCGGGATGCGGCTTGAGCCAGCCGAGTTCGGTGCTGAACACCACGGCGTCCAGGTGCGGGGCCAGACCCAGCGTACGCAAGCGCTCAAGCAGCAGGTCTTCACCGTAGAGCACATTGGCGATGGCGGCGATACGGAGACCGGCTTCGCGCAGCAGTTGCAGGACCCGGACGGCCTGCGGCAGCGGCTGCATAGCCTTGAACCAGGGATCAAAGTAGGCCGGCAATAACACTTCAATGGCCTCGGAGGAAGGCTCCCAGTCCATTTCGTCGAGAACCTGCGCCAATATGCGATGGCTGTCGGGGAGGGCGCATTCGTGCTGATAGGCGTCCACGAGCGCCTCCTGCAGAGCTTCGCCAAATGACTCGGCCAACTGTTCGTCGGTGAGTCCCGTTTTGATAAACGGCCGAACCAGCGGCGCGATATCGGCCGCGCCGCGCAGGTTGCTCGGCGACCCGACCAACGGCTCCTGGGTGAGGAGCGTGCCGCCGACATCGAAGATCACACCGCGAATTGGCATTGTGGTCGAGTGTACGCGCGGTGTGAGACTGCGTTCGCCGGGCGCTTGGTCCGTGCCGGTGAGATACTGCCTTGAGCGGTACGGCGGGCAGTGCCGCCGAATGGTGATGTCCAAACGCTAACGGAGGCGGCGTGAGGGATCCGACAGAGCGCGATCGCGAGCCCCCGTCCGAGTCGCCGGACGACCCACAAGACAAGCGTGACTGGCCGGAGCCGGCGGATTCCGATGACCGGCCGCCTGCCACTGGAGGTCTGGGCGGCTTCGCGGCCGATTCGGGCCTCGTCTACCGGCGGGTGGGCGCGTACGTTATCGACTCGGTGCTGGTTGGCCTGGCGGTCGTGGTCCTGGGCGTGGCCACGGGCGTCATCAATATGGATCTCATTGACTCCCCCGCTCTTGACCCGTCGTTGTGGCTATGGACGCTGGTTTTTGAGGTGCTGTATCGCTGGTCCGTGCAAGCCGCGTTCGGTGCCACGCTCGGCAAGATGGCGCTGGGCTTACGACTCGTCGCCGCGGACGGCGGCCCAGCCGGTCCCCTGCACATCCTGACTCGCGAGATCTCTCTCGGCGCCATGCTTGGGGCCGCGCAATACGTCGCCCAATCCACGGGCTTTGCCCTTTTGCCAGCTCTGGTGCAGGTGGTGCTGGTTTACGTGGTGATACACAGGCCCGACCGGCGCAGCCTGCACGACTTGACGGTGCAGACGCGCGTGATCCGCGTAGCTCCCCGGGATTCCGACACGCCGATACGGCCGGTCTAGTCGGCGACGGCCGCACGCTCAGCGAGGATCCAGCGCTCTCCGGCTCCGGCTTCAGGGCTGGAGGCCCTGAAGGAGCCATTCGCCGGCGAATCGCGGTCAGACGCCGGCGTCCTTCAGACCGCTGCCGGTGGCCGCGATCAGCACGCGGTCGTCGGCGCCGATCACGCCGGTCGCACGCAGCTGCTCCGCGGCCGCAAAGGCCACGGCCGAGGTGTATTCCACGTCCAGACCCTCCACGCGGGAGAGATCGGCCCGAGTCCTGCGCGCCTGCTCGTCGTCGATTTCGACCACCACGCCGCCGGACCGGCGAAGAGCCGCCAGGACTTCGCCGCCTCGCGCCGGCCGTCCCACGGCCACGCCTCCAGCGACCGTAGGTCGCGCCTGGACAGGCAATGGGGCATCGGCGCCCGCGGCAAAGGCCGCGGCCAGGGGGGCGCAGGCCGCCGCCTGCGCGGCGTGAAGGCGAGGCAGCCGGACCTGGAATCCCGCCCTATCCAGCTCCCGGTAGGCCTTGTACGCGCCAAGCAGCAGCCCGCCGTTGCCCACGGGCAGGACAATGTGTAGCGGCGGACTGCCCGCCAGTGCCGCCGCGACTTCGAGGCCGAAGGTCTTGGTTCCCTCCACGAAGGCCGGATGGCGGGCATGCGAGGCGTAGGCCACGTCGGGGGCGTGGGCCGCGTGCTCGGCCGCCGTCGCCACGTCTTCGCGCGTGCCGGCAATGGCGACCACCTCCGCGCCATAGCCCGCAATCTGGTCGCGCTTGGCCATCGGCGCGGATTCGGGCACGAAGATCTGGGCGCGAAGACCGGCTCGGGCCGCGTAGGCGGCCATGGCAGCGCCGGCGTTGCCCGACGAGTCCTCGACGACCGACGTCACTCCCGCACCGGCCAGGACGGCGATCACCGCCGCCGCCCCGCGATCCTTGAACGATCCGGTTGGCGACACGTATTCCAGCTTTGCCACGACGCGCGGGATCCCGTGCGCCGTACCCCAGCGTTGGAGCGGAACGATCGGCGTATCGCCCTCGCCCAGGCTGATCTCGGGGATGTCGACGGGTAGCCCGAGGGCGGGGCGATGCCGCCAGATGCCGCTGCGGGATGGGTTCCGCAATGCCGTCCACCCGCCAGCGGCGACTGGCAGCGACGTTGGTTTCAGCGGCTCCGGTGCGTCCATTCAGGCAACTCCCAGCCGTTCGAGATCGGCGTCGGATAAGCCGAAAAAGTGGGCGAATTCGTGAATGACGGTGGCTCGAATCTCGTCTTTCAGTTCCGCCACGTCGTCGAACGCCGCCAGCAGAGGCCCGCGATAAATCGTGATTCGATCCGGCAGCACCATGTTGTAGCCGGAGGTGCGCTCGGTCAGCGGCACCCCGGTGTACAGACCGAACAAGGTGTAGCCCTCGGGGACGTCAGCGGCCTGCAGATCGGCGGTCGACGGCCACTGCTCAATCACGACGTCCACGTTGGATAGCTGGTTGCGCAGGGCGTCCGGGATCGAGGCCACGGCCTCCAGCACGACCTCTTCAAAGGCGGCCGGCGTCAGGTCTCCCACGGCTAAATCGTGCTCCGTCGAGGCTCGGAATCCCTGTGATAGCATCCCGCGCCCTCGGACTGGGAGCCACGCGCCAGCATGGATAACGTGCGCGAGCACGCGCTCGCGAACGGGCTGGCGGTGCTAACCCGCGAGGTACACACCGCCCCCATCGCCACCTTCTTCGTCTGGTATCGCGTTGGCGCGCGGGACGAACCCCAGGGCATGAGCGGCGCTTCCCACTGGGTCGAACACATGATGTTCAAGCGTACCCAGCGGCTGGCCCCGGGGGACATCGGCCGCATGGTGGAGGGCGTGGGCGGCACGTTTAACGCCTTCACCTACGAGGACGCCACGGCCTACCACGAAACGCTGCCGGCCGAGCACCTGGACCTGGCGCTGGAGATCGAGTCGGACCGCATGCTCAATGCCGTCTTCGACCCCGACGACGTCGAGGCGGAGCGGACGGTCATCATCTCCGAACGCGAGGGGCATGAGGCCTCGCCCATGTTCCGGTTGATGGAGGCCGTGGAGTCCACCGCGTTCCGGGTGCATCCCTATGGCCACGGCGTCATCGGCAGCAAGGCGGACTTGCGCTCGATGACGCGGGACGACCTCTTCGGCCACTACCAGCAGCACTACGGACCGAGCAACGCGGTGATCGTGGCGGTCGGCGACTTTGCCACGCACGATTTCCTGGATCGGGTCGAGCAGCATTTTGGGGACTTTCCGTCCAATAGCCCGCCGCCCGCCGTGGCCGAACGCGAGCCGGCGCAAGAGGAAGCGCGGCGCGTGGAGGTGCATCACCCGGGACCGTTCCCGGTGCTCATGCTCTGTCACCACACGCCCGAACGCTCACACGCCGATTGCGCCCCGTTGCTGGTGTTGAATGCGCTGCTTTCCGGACCGCCCAGCGGACCATTCGGCGGCGGTGGCACGCTGCGGACGTCGCGGCTCTACCAGCGGTTCGTCGCATCGGGCATCGCCGCATCGGTTGGCGCCGATGTGGGGGTCAACGTCGATCCGTCGTTGCACCGGGTGGTGGTGATCCTGCACCCGGGGGGCGTGCCCGAGCCGATCGAGGAAGCCGTCCTGGACGAGATTCAGCGGCTGCACGACGAGGCGCCCAGCCAGGAAGAGTTGGACCGGGTGGTTCGGCAGACGCGCGCCAAGCGCGCAATCACGCTCGAGAGCGTGACCGCTCAGGCCGTGCAGCTGGGGATGCTGGAGATGGCCGCCAGCTGGCGGCTGTCGCAGACGCTGACGGACGATCTCCAACGGGTGACCCCCGACGACGTGCAGCGGGTGGCCCGCACGTACCTGTGCGAGTCGGCGCGGGTGACCGGCTGGTTCATGCCGGCGGCGGCCAACGGCGCGGCGGCGTGACGAACGGCTCCCGCCACGCGATCAACGCGGACAGCGTCGCGCGGCATACGCTGCAAAACGGCGCCACGCTGCTGGTCTACCCGAATCCGGCGTCGCCTTCGGTTGCCATCGGCGCCTACCACGCCGGCGGTGCGGTATTGGAAACCCGCGAGAGCGCCGGGCTGGCCAGCCTGACGGCGGATGCGCTGAACCGGGGGACGGCCGACCGCAGCTTCCTTGAGTTCAGCCAAGCGCTGGACCACGTGGGCGCCTCGCTGTCGTTTCATGCCGACACGGAGTACGCGGCGTTCGGAGGCCGAGCGCTGGCCGAGGATTTGGAGCTCCTGCTGACGCTGGCGGCCGATGCCCTGGCGCAACCGACGTTCCCCGAGGACGAGGTCGGGCGGGTACGCGAGCAGACGCTGACCGTGCTGGCTCACGCCGAGGACAGCCCGGGGTCGCGGGCGGCCCGCAGGTTTCGGGAGCTGCTCTACGGACCCGGCAATCCCAACGGTTGGCCTGAAGACGGTTACGCGGAGACCGTACGCGAGTTTGAGGCCGACGACCTGCGAACCTTTCACGCGCGCGCCTATGCGCCGGCCTCAATGGTGCTGGCAGTTGTTGGCGCCGTTGATCCAATGGCAACGCGCGACCTGGCTGAGCGCACCATCGGCGCCTGGAATCCGCAGCGGGACGCGGTGACGCCGGCGGGATGGCGGCAGGCGCTGGATGCGGCCGACGCCCCGACAGCGTCCGCCGAAGCGGTCCGGCGCGAGGACTTGACCATCGAGGGCAAGACGCAGACGGAGTTTCTCCTGGGCTGGATGGGCATCCGGCGAACCGACCCGTCCTACTACGCGACCATCGTCGCCAACTTCATCCTTGGCCAACTGGGTCTCGGCGGGCGCATCGGATCGAACGTTCGCGACACGCAGGGACTGGCCTATCACGCCTCCAGCTACGTCGTGCCCGGTCTGACCCGTCAGCCCTGGTCGATTCGGGCCGGAATCAACCCCGCGAACGTGGACCGGGCCATCGAGGCCAGCCTGCACGAAGCGCGACAACTGGCCGAAACGCCGCCCGACGACGAGGAGTTGGGTCTGAGCAAGCAGGCCCTGATCGGCTCCCTGCCGCTTCGCCTGGAGCGCAACGACGGCATTGCCAACATGCTGCTCACCATGCAGCGCTACGGCCTGGGCCTGGATCACCTGGGCGTCTATGCGGACCTGATCAGATCCGTCACCGCCGATGACGTGCGCGACGTGACCGCCGCCGTCATGTCGGACCCGGCGTACACGCTGGTGACCGCTGGGCCTGAACTCCCGACCAGCTAAGGGCTTGGGCGCGGAACGTTCGGCCGCCCCGGGTCGGAGCTAGCTGGCGAGCCGCGGGCTAGTAGGACGAAACGCGCGGCGGGCCGGGGTCGGCGGCCAGCACGGTGGCGTCGAAGCTGCGTTGCATGAGGTCCAGCTTGATCCCCTGGTGATCGGGGCTGTCCCACAGGCTGTCGTGCTCCCGCGGGTCGGCTTCCATGTCAAACAGCTCGCCGATGCCGTGACCGTGGTAGACGTTCAGCTTCCAGCGACGGTCGCGGTACATGGTGGCGAAGGTGTGGTCGGGCTTGTCGACGGCATCCAGGTACTCGCAGCGGACGAAGTCGCGGTGCGTGTCCGGCGGGGCGTCGCCTGACAGGATGGGCCGCAGCGTGCGTCCCTGCATGGCCTCGGGCACGGGCAGACCGGCGTACTCCAGCAGCGTAGGTGCTATGTCGGTCAGCTCGACCAGTGCGTCGCTGCGCAGGCCGGCCTGGATTTCGCCCGGCAAGCGCCAGATCAGCGGCACCCGGCTGAGTCCATCGAAGAATCGGCAACCCTTCTGCGTGAGACCGTAGTCGCCGACCGACTCGCCGTGGTCGCTGGTGAAGATGACGATGGTGCGGTCGGCCTGCCCTGACGCCTCCAGCGCGTCCATTAGCCGACCGAACTGGTCGTCGATCTGCTCGATCATGGCGTAGTAGGCGGCCTGGACCTTCTTGCCCTCGAAGTCCTCCGGCGGTTGCGACTCGCTTTGGAAGTCAATGCCGGAGGCGGTGAGCCGGCCCTGGTGCTCAAGGTCCGAGGAGCGGAAGTACGGCCCCGGCAGTGCGTCCACGTCGTAGCGGCGGTAGTACTCCCAGGGCGGGTTGAACGGCGGATGGGGGTCGTACACGTTCACGCTGAGGAACCAGGGTTGGTCGCTCGGACGCGCCTGGTTGATGAAGTCGATCGACGCCTCGGTACCCCAGGTGGTCTGGTGCACCTCGGGCGGCGTGTTGTCCTGCTCCGGTGTGGGTTCCATCAGGGCGCCGGTTATGTGGCGCCGGTCGAAGTTGTGCAGTAGCACGGAATTCGGATCGACGCCCTGATCCTGAACCCAGGCGGCGTAGTCGTGCTGATCGAGCGGCCAGTCGTTGCGCGGCGCGTGGCTGTACTTGAAGTAGCGATATCCGTCGTTGACCCGCGGCTCGCGGCCGTTGAAGGCCCCGGCCAGGTGCAGCTTGCCGACCAGGCCGCCGTCGTAGCCGGCCTCGGCCAGCTGACGCGTAACCAGGTTGGCGGCGACTTCCCGATGAACCCAGCCGTTGCCGTTGCGAGCGTTATGCACGCGGCTGGGGTACATGCCGGTCAGAAAGCTGGCTCGGCTGGGCGTGCAGATGGGGCTCTGACAGTAGGCGTGGGTGAAGGCCGTGCCCTCCGCCACGAAGCGATCCAGGTTGGGCGTGCGGACGTGGGGGTTGCCCAGGGCGCCAATGGTGTCGAAGCGCTGCTGGTCGGTGCAGTACCACAGAATGTTGGGGCGCTGGTGCGACATCGGGAACCGGTCTGACTGGCTGCCGGGCAACGGAACCCTACCGCACGGCGAGGTTATTCCTTCTGAAGAGACCTCAGGTATTTCGGGGCCGTCGGTTCGGCAGGGCCAATGCGTGCTAGATTGCGCGTGGTGACCTTGGTATCGAATCTTCCGTCTGCCGCCGTCTGCGAGGTTTCTCGT
>JAPPKM010000023.1 GCA_028874315.1 Chloroflexota bacterium | reverse complement strand
ATGGACCTCGACGATGATGCCGTCGGCGCCGGCGGCGACGGAGGCCAGGGCCATGGAATGGACCATGTACCAGTGACCGGTGCCCTGAGACGGGTCGACGATGATCGGCAGGTGGGTGCGGCGGCGCAGGAGGGGGATGGCGTTGAGGTCGAGGGTGAAGCGGGAGGAGGTTTCGAAGGTGCGGATGCCGCGCTCGCAGAGCATGACGTCGGGGTTGCCGCCGGCCAGGATGTACTCGGCGCACATGAGCCACTCGTCGATGGTGTTGCCCATGCCGCGCTTGAGCAGGACGGGTTTCCCGCAGCCGCCGACCTCGCAGAGGAGCGGGTAGTTCTGGGCGTTGCGGGTGCCGATCTGCAGGACGTCGGCGTAGTCGACGACGAACTCGACCTGGCGGGGGTCCAGGACTTCGGTGATGACGGGGCGGCCGGTGGCTTCGCGGGCCTCGGCCAGGAGCTGGAGGCCCGACTTGCCCATGCCCTGGAAGCTGTAGGGCGAGCTGCGCGGCTTGTAGGCGCCGCCGCGCAGCAGCTGGGCGCCGGCGGAGGCGACGTGTTGGGCGGTGGCGGCCATCTGGTCGGGGCTCTCGACGGTGCAGGGGCCGGCCATGACGGTGACCGAGCCGTTGCCGATCTCGACGCCGCCGACCTGGATGACGGAGCGCTCGCGGTTGTCGGTGCGGGCGGCGAGCTTGAAGGGCTCGCTGATGGGGATGGTGGCCTCGACGTGGGGCATGCGCTCGAGCTGCTGGAGCAGCTCGGGCGGGCGGGTGCCGATGACGGCGATGACGGTCTTGTGTTCGCCGGGCAGGCGGCGGGTTTCCAGGCCCTCGGCGTGGACGCGGGCTTCGACGGCGTCCAGGGCCGCCTGGCCGGCGCTGTTCTTCATCACGATGATCATCGAGCGGGCTCCTCAACGGTGCGGTGGTGGGGGTGTTTGGTCGGCGAAACAAAAAAGCAGAGGCGGGGGCCTCTGCTGCCGGCGTCCGCGGGTCGTTGGGTTACAAGAGGTCACGACCCGGCCGCGCCGGCGCTGGAAACGCAAAATAGACGCCGCAAGCCGGGGCGTGAGCGTGAGTCATTCGAACCCGAACGCTAATCATGGGAAGAGAGTGTGCGCAAGGTTTGGGCGTGCGTCAATAGGGGTGGTGGGCACACTAGACTATTGTCGTGGGGCGTGGGGCGTGGTGAGGAATGCGGTCGTTGCAGCGCATGGCCAGCCGGAGGGTCGGCGACCCGCCGCGGCCGGGGTCCGAGGCGGAACTGGTCGACCTGTGGTTGCAGGCCGCGCCGCGCTCCAGTCCGATGCGGGATTCGCTGGGGCGTTCGATCGAGGTGGTGTATCCGGGCCGCCGCACGGGGCTGGCCGGCCCGGACCTGTGCGACGCGATCGTTAGCGTTGACGGCGGTCCGGCGCGGCGGGTCGACGTGGAGGTTCACCTGCACGAGGCGGGGTGGCGGCTGCACGGCCACGACGGCGACGAGCGCTACGCGGGCGAGATGTTGCACCTGGTCTGGACGGCGGCGGCGCCCGGGGCGCTGAGCGGGCCGCCGTACATCCTGGCCCCACAGGCGCTGGCCGGCGGCCTGTCGCCGGAGCAGCGGCGATCGGATCCGGTTGGGCGGCCGTGCCGGATGGCGGGCGCAGGGCCGGTCTCCGGGGCGGCGTTGGGCGCGGCGGTTCGAGCGGAGGGCGCGCGGCGGCACGCGGAGCGGGCGGCGGTCCTGGAGAGTGAGATCGAGGCGCTGGGGCCGGATCAGGCGCTGTACCGGGTCTTGATGCGCGCGCTGGGCTATAGCGCGAATACGCGCCAGTTCGAGGCGGTGGCGGCCGCCGTACCGATTGAGCTGCTCAGCGCGCCGGCCGGGCCGTCGTTGGCCGAGCGGCGGCTGCGCGCGGAGGCGGAGCTGCTGGGAGCGGGCGGGTTGCTGCCGAGCCAGCGCGGGCAGCCAGCGGAGCATCCGCACGAGCGAGCGCTCGAGGAGGCCTGGGCCGGCGGGTCGCCGCGCCCGGCGCCGGTGGTGGAGGACTGGACGCTGGCGGCGGTGCGACCGCATAACCGGCCGGCGCGGCGGCTGGCGGGGGCGGCCAGGCTGTTGAGCACGGCGCCGCAGGCGCGGCGTTCGCTGGCCGAGCGAGTGGCGGGACAGGTGCTGGCCGCGTACGAGAGCGAGCGCGGACGGGACCTGGTGGGGTGGTTCGAGGTGAAGGTTGGGCCGGACGACTATTGGACGCGGCACCTGGACGTGGGGCGGCCAGCCGCACGGCCGCTGCCGGCGCTGGTGGGACGCGGGCGGAGCCTGGACCTGCTGGTGAACGCCGTGCTGCCGTTCGTGGCGGCCCTGGGCGGATGGACCGGCCGGCCCGAGTTCGTGGCGGCCGCGGACGCGGCGCTGGCCGGCCTGGGATCGGTTGGCTGGAACCGGCACACGCGATACATGGCCGACACGCTGGGGCTGGAGCGGCGCGGCCTGGGCGCGGCGCTGGCGCAGCAGGGTCTGCTGCGCATCTATCGACGCTGGTGCCGGGACAAGCACTGTGCGACCTGCCCGGCGGCGGCCGCCGCGGCGAGCGATTTCGCCGAATCGAGCGATCGGGGGCCGGGTCTGCGTGGCGACCGGGGACAGGCGGTCGACCGGCCGCTGCGTGCCCGCCGGTTCGGCGACGCGAGACTTGTCCATGGATCATAAGATTACTTGACAGTAGGGCGCTCAACACCTACGATCAGCCGTGACATGACTGAAGAATCGAATCCCGAACCCGGGCGAAGTGCGCCCACGCTTCACCAGAGTGAAAGCTCGGGCCCGCGTCGCACGGTGGCGTCGGTCCGGCCGGAATCCACGCGTCTGCCGGTGGTCCCGCTGCCCGACTGGGTGGCGTATCCGGAGTTGACGATGCCGCTGCACGCCAGCCGCGCCGTGTCCGTGGACGCGCTGGCGGCGGCGGCCGCGAGCGGGGACATGGTGGTGGTGCTGACGCAGCGCCGCGCGCGCAAGACGGTGGATCCGCAGCAGTTGTGCACGATGGGCACGGCGGCCAAGGTGATCCGGCGGCTGCGGATGCCGGACGGCGGAGTGCAGGTGTTGCTGGAAGGCCAGTTCCGCGCCGCGGTGGACGACGTGTCGCCGTCCGGGGAGCACTACGAAGCCCAGGTGACGCCGCTGGCGGTGGAACACCGCCCGTCGCTGGAACTGGAGGCGCTGCGCCGCGTGGTGGTGACACACGTGGAAGCGGTGGCGGAGGAGACCAGCATGTTCGCGCCGGAGACGGTGGCCATGACGCGGCGCGCCGCGGATCCCGGCTGGCTGGCGGACTACGTGGCCTTTTCGTCGGACATGTCGCCGCACGAGCGGCAGACGGTGCTGGAGACGCTGGACCTGACCGAGCGGCTGCGCTTTGTGGCGCGCTACCTGGCCAAGCAGGTCGAGATTCTGAACATTCGCAACAAGATCCAGGGCGAGATCCAGGACGGTATCGAGAAGGTCCAGCGCGATTACTACCTGCGCGAGCAACTGCGGGCGATCCAGCGCGAGCTGGGGATGTCCAGCCCGCAGACCGACGACGCGCAGGATCTGAGCGATCGCGTGGACGCCTCCGACCTGCCGGACGATGTGGCGGCGAAGGCGCGGCAGGAGATCTCGCGTCTCGACGCCACGCCACCGACCTCGCCGGAGGTGGGCGTGATCCGCAGCTACCTTGACTGGTTGCTGACGCTGCCGTGGGCGCACGAGACGCGCGACCACCGCAGCCTGGCGCGGGCGCGCCGGGTGCTGGACCGCGACCACTACGGGCTGGAGAAGGCCAAGGAACGGGTGTTGGAGTTCCTGGCGGTGCGCGCGATTTCCTCGAAATTCCGGACGCCGATCGTTTGCTTCGTGGGTCCGCCGGGGGTTGGCAAGACGAGCCTGGGACGCTCCATCGCGCGGGCGCTGGGCCGCGAGTTCGTGCGCATCTCGCTGGGCGGGGTGCGCGACGAGGCGGAGATTCGCGGGCACCGGCGCACCTACGTAGGGGCGCTGCCGGGCCGGATCATCCAGGCGCTGCGGCGGGCGGGCTCGCGCAATCCGGTGATGCTGCTGGACGAGATCGACAAGATCGGCCGCGACTTCCGGGGCGACCCGTCGTCGGCGTTGCTGGAGGTGCTGGACCCGGAGTACAACCACAGCTTTTCGGACCACTACCTGGAGGTGCCGTTCGACCTCTCACGCGTGCTCTTCGTGACCACCGCGAACACGGCCGAGGACATTCCGCCGGTGCTGCGGGACCGCATGGAGGTCATCGAACTGAGCGGGTACACGGAAGACGAGAAGGTGCGGATCGCGCAGGGCTTCCTGTTGCCGCGGCAGATTCGAAACCACGGCCTGCGGAAGGCCGGGGTGACGTTCACGGACCGGGCGGTGCGCGAGGTGATCCGGCACTACACGCGCGAGGCGGGGGTGCGGAACCTGGAGCGCGAGCTGGCGGCCGTGTGCCGCAAGCTGGCCCGACGTATTGCGGGCAACAACCGGACCGCGGCGCGGGTAACGCCGCGCCGCGTGCGCACGGCCCTGGGTCCGGCGAAGTTTCTGCCGGAGGACGAATCCCGCACGCCGGAAATCGGGGTGGCGACCGGCCTGGCCGTGACGCCGGTGGGCGGCGAGGTGCTGGACGTGGAGGCCGCCTGGATTGCCGGCGCCGGCAAGGTGCGGCTGACCGGGCAGCTGGGTGACGTGATGAGCGAGTCGGCCCGCGCCGCGCTGTCCTACGCGCGGGCGCGCACCGGGACGCTGGGCGTGGATCCCGAGCTGTTTGCGCGGCGCGACCTGCACGTCCACGTGCCGGCGGGCGGGGTGCCGAAGGACGGGCCGTCGGCCGGGATCACGATGGGCGCGGCGATCATTTCGGCCATGACCGGCCGCCGGGTGCGGCGCGAGATTGCGATGACCGGCGAGGTGACCCTGCGAGGGCGGGTGCTGCCCATCGGCGGGCTGAAGGAGAAGGTGCTGGCCGCGCATCGGGCCGGTCTGCACACGGTGATCGCGCCCGAGGAGAACCGACCGGACCTGGACGACATCCCCGCGCGGGTGCGCAAGCAGATGCGTTTCGTGTGGGTCAACGACATGGATACCGTGCTTTCGACCGTATTGATGAACGAATCCGCGGCGCTGGGTCAGAAGGGACCGGCGGCCGCGTCCGGACCAGCCTAGGAGGCAGCAGATGGCGAGCAAGATCATTGGGATTGACCTGGGGACGACGAACTCGGTCGTGGCCGTGATGGAGGGTGGCGACCCGAACGTGGTCACCAACTCGGAGGGCAGCCGCCTGACGCCGTCCGTGGTGGCCTACGGCAAGGGCGGGCAGCGCCTGGTCGGGCAACTGGCCCGGCGGCAGGCGGTGATGAATCCCAAGAACACGATCAACTCGGCGAAGCGCTTCGTCGGCCGCCGGTTGACGGAAGTGGGCGACGAGTCGGCCGCGGTGACGTTTGACGTGACCGAGGGCCGGGCGGGCGAGGTGTTGATCAAGATCCCGGAGAGCGGCCGGGAAGTGACGCCGGAAGAGATTTCGGCGGTGGTGCTGCAGAAGCTGAAGGCCGACGCGGAGAAGTACCTGGGCGAGGACGTGAGCGACGCGGTGATCACGGTGCCGGCGTATTTCAATGACTCGCAGCGCCAGTCGACGCGCAACGCCGGGGAGATTGCCGGCCTGAACGTGCGGCGCATCATCAACGAACCCACGGCGGCGGCGCTGGCGTACGGCCTGGACAAGCGGGGCGCCGAGACGATCCTGGTCTGGGACCTGGGCGGTGGCACGTTTGACGTCACCATTCTCGAGGTGGGCGACGGGGTGTTCGAGGTCAAGGCCACCAACGGGGACACGCACCTGGGCGGCGACGACTATGACCGCCGGGTGGTGGACCACGTGGCCGCGGACTTCCTGCAGAGCGAGGGCATCGACCTGCGCAAGGACCCGCAGGCGTTGCAGCGACTGATCGAGGCGTCCGAGAAGGCCAAGCAGGAGCTGTCGTCGGTCCCGCAGACGCAGATCAGCCTGCCGTTCATCACGGCGGACCAGACGGGGCCCAAGCACCTGGACGCGGCGTTGACGCGGGCCGAGTTCGAGCGGCTGACGCAGGACCTGACGCAACGCTGCGTGGAGCCGTTCCGCCGTGCGCTGGGCGACGCCGGCATCCGGGCCTCGGAGATCAACGAGGTCGTGCTGGTGGGCGGATCGACGCGCATGCCGGCGGTGCAGACGCTGGTGCGCGAGCTGACCGGCAAGGAACCCAACCAGGGCGTGAACCCGGACGAGGTGGTGGCCATCGGGGCCGCGATCCAGGGCGGCGTGCTGGCGGGCGAGGTCGAGGACGTGGTGCTGCTGGACGTGACGCCGCTGTCGCTGGGCGTGGAGACGCTGGGCGGCGTGCTGACCGCGCTGATTCCCCGCAACACCACGATTCCGACCAGCAAGTCGGAGATTTTCTCGACCGCCGACGACGGACAGACGGCGGTGGACATTCACGTGCTGCAGGGCGAGCGTCCGATGGCGCGCGACAACACGACGCTGGGGCGGTTCCGGCTGGAAGGCATCCCGTCGGCGCCGCGCGGGGTGCCGCAGATCGAGGTGACGTTCGACATTGACGCGAACGGCATCGTGAACGTCTCGGCCAAGGACCTGGCGACGGCGAAGGAGCAGCGCATCACGATCACGGCCAGCACCAACCTCTCCGACGAGCAGGTGGAGGCGCTGGTTCAGGAGGCTGAGTCGCATGCCGACGAGGACCGTCGGCAGCTCGAAGAGGCCGAACTTCGCAACAACGCCGACAGCCTGGGGTACCAGACCGAGCGTCTGATCAGCGAGAACGGCGACAAGATCGACGCGGACGATCGACAGGCGGCCGAGCGGGCGATCGCCGACGTGCGCAAGGCGCTGGAGGGCGACGACCTGGAGGCGATACGCAGCGCGGTGGCGGTGCTGCAGACGGCGGCCCAGAAGCTGGGCGAGCAGATGTACCAGGCGGCGCCGGGCGCCGACGGCGCGGACCCGACGCCCGCGGCGGGCGAGGCGCCGGCGGACGACGACGTGGTCGACGCGGAGTTCGAGGCCGCGGACGAGAAGTAGCGCCAGATGAACGCCGACGCACATGACAGCGAAGCGGCCGCCGGCTCCGAGCGTGAAGCGGAGCTGGAGGCCGAGGTGGCGGCGCTCAACGACCAGTTGCTGCGCCAGCGCGCCGAAATGGACAACTTCCGCAAGCGGGTGAACCGCACGACGGACGACCTGATCCAGCAGGCCAAGTCGTCTCTGCTGGGCGACATCCTGAGCGTGGCGGACGACCTGGACCGGACGCTGGCGGCGCTGGATTCCGGGTCGGACCCGCGGAGCGCGCGGGAGGGCGTACAGCTCACGCGCAACCGGCTGGAGGCGCTGCTGCAGGCCCGTGGCGTGCGGGTGATCGACACGGACGGGGTTTTCGACCCGCGCTGGCACGAGGCCGTGGCCGCGCGACCAAGCTCCGACCTGCCGGCGGGCACCATTACGGCCGAAGTCCAAGCGGGCTATCGCTGGGGCGACGACGTGCTGCGGGCGGCGCGCGTGGAAGTGGCCGTGGCGGACGACGGGATGTAGGTGTCGCGCGTGGAATACAAGGACTACTACAAGACCCTGGGTGTTCCACGGAGCGCGTCGCCGGACGACATCAAGTCGGCCTACCGGCGGCTGGCGCGGCGCTATCACCCGGACGTCAACCCCGACGATCCGGCGGCGGAAGCGCGATTCAAGGAGATCAACGAAGCGCACGAGGTGCTGAGCGACCAGGAGAAGCGCCAGCAGTACGACCGGTTCGGCTCCAACTGGCGTCGCACCGGGTCGTTCGACGAGGCGTTTCGCCAGAGCGGTGTGGGCATGGACGGGTTTGGCGACTTTTTCGGCGGGGCGTCAGGTTTCAGCGACTTCTTCGACGCGCTCTTCGGCGGGCGCGCGCGGCCGCAGCAGCCGCGGCGGCCGCAGCCGGCGCATGTGGAAGAGACGCTGCAGGTCAGCCTGCCGGAGGTGCTGCAGGGGGGGCGGCGGGCGCTGACGATGCGGGTGCCGTCGCCGGACGGCAGCGTGCGGCAGCGGCGGATCGACGTGACGATTCCCCGCGGGGTTCGCGACGGGCAGCGCCTGCGGGTGGCCGGCGAGGGGGCGGTGCGGGCGGACGGGTCGCGCGGCGACCTCTTGCTGCGAATCCAGGTCGCCGATGATGCCGGCTTCCAACGCCAGGGCGACGATCTGACGACGGAGATTTCGATCGGACTGACCGAGGCTGTGCTGGGCACGCAGGTGGAGGTGCCGACGCCGGCGGGATCGCCGCTGACGGTGCGGGTGCCGCCGGAAACGCAGCATGGCGCCCGGTTGCGACTGCGCGGGCAGGGGTTGCCGCGGGCGGGCGGCCAGGGACGCGGCGACATGCTGGTTCGGATTGGCGTGCGGCTGCCGCGCAATCTGAACGCGCGCGAGCGGGATCTGTTCAGGGAACTGGCGCGCATTCGCGGCGAGGTTCCCACCCCGCAGACGGTGAACTGACGTGGTGTTCGACAGCGACGACGGCGAGCGGCGCCGCGGCGACGACATGCGCTCACGCCCGGCGTACTTCATCGGCGTCGTGGCGGAGATCACGGAGGTGCATCCGCAGACGCTGCGGCACTACGAGCGCATCGGCCTGGTGTCGCCCAGCCGCTCGCCCGGCAACGTGCGGATGTTTTCGCAGGAGGACATCGAGCGCGTGCGCCTGATTCAGCGGCTGACCTCCGAGCTGGGAGTGAACCTGGCGGGGGTCGAAGTCGTACTGAACATGCGCGACCGATACCAACGCCAGGCCGCCGAGTACCAGCACAGCCTGCAGGAGGTGCAGCAGCGATACGAGGCGGAGATCGAACGACTTCGCAACGCCCTGCGGCGCGCCACGCGAGATCCGGGCGCACCGCCGTACCGGAACAGGCGGCCAGCGCCATGATGAACTTCGAGAAATTCACCGAGAAGGCCCAGGAGACGATCCAGCGGGCGCAGTCGATCATGCTGGAGAGCAGCCACAACCAGCTGGACGCCGACCACATCCTGATGGCGTTGCTGGATCAGAACGACTCGCTGGCGGTGCGCATCTTGCAACGGCTGCGGGTCTCGCCCGACCTGGCGCGCAGCGAAGCCAAACGCACCCTGGGCGCCAAGCCGCGGGTGACGTCGGAGCAGACGAACGGCCCGATCGCGCAGGGCCAGATGTTCGTGACGCCGCAAGCCGTGGCGATCATCCAGTCGGCCGGCGAGGAAGCCGACCGGCTGGACGACGAGTACGTGGGCAACGAGCACCTGCTGCTGGCGCTGACCAAGTCGCAGGACACCCAGGCCGGTCGCACGCTGCGCTCGATCGGGATCGATCCGGAAGGCGTGTACCGGGCGCTGCGCGAGATTCGCGGCGCCCAACGATCGTCGACGCCGAGCGCCGAGAGCCGCTACGAAGTGCTGAGCAAGTACAGCGTGGACCTGACCGACCTGGCCCGCGCGGGACGGCTGGATCCGGTGATCGGGCGAACGGCCGAGGTGCGGCGGGTGATCCAGGTCCTGGCGCGGCGCACGAAGAACAACCCGGCGCTGATTGGCGAGCCGGGCGTGGGCAAGACGGCCATCGTGGAGGGCCTGGCGCAGCGGATTGCCAGCGGCGACGTGCCGGAGTTGCTGCGCGAGCGCGACCTGCTGGCCATCGACATGGGGGCGATGCTGGCCGGCGCCAAGTTTCGCGGGGAGTTCGAGGAGCGGCTGAAGGCGGTCATCAACGAGGTTCGCGCCTCGGACGGCCAGATCATCCTGTTCTTCGACGAGTTGCACCAGGCGGTGGGCGCGGGCGGGGCCGAGGGGGCGATCGACGCCGCCACGATGCTGAAACCGGCGCTGTCGCGCGGCGAACTGCAGGCGATCGGCGCGACCACGCTGGACGAGTACCGGCAGCACGTGGAGAAGGACAAGGCCCTGGCGCGGCGCTTCCAACCGGTGCACATCGAGGCGCCGAGCATCGAGGAGACGGTGCAGGTGCTGGAAGGCGTGCGCGACCGCTACGAGGCGCATCACGGCCTGACGATCAGCGACGCGGCGCTGACGTCGGCGGTGGATCTGTCGGAGCGCTATCTGACCGAGCGATTCCTGCCCGACAAAGCGATCGATCTGATCGACGAGGCCGCGGCCAAGGTGCGCGTGGACATTTTCGACGCGCCGGTGGAGCTACGGCAGGCCATGAAGGTCATCGATAACCTGAAGGCCAATGAAGAGGCGGCCTGGCGCAAGCGCGACTACGAGCGCGCGGCCAACCTGAAGTCGGAAGTCCTGCAGAACGAGGCGCAGCTGGAATCGGCCCGCAAGAAGTGGCTGGCCGAGGAGGACCTGACGGAGACGGTGGGCGCGGACGACGTGGCCGAGGTGGTATCGAGCATTACCGGCGTGCCGGTCGCGCGAATGTTCGAGGAGGAGGCCGAGCGGCTGCTGGGCATGGAGACGGCGCTGCACCGCCGCCTGATCAATCAGGACGAGGCGGTGTCGGCGGTGGCCGACGCGATTCGCCGCTCGCGCAGCGGCATCGGCGATCCGTCACGGCCAATGGGATCGTTCATTTTCCTGGGCCCGACCGGAGTGGGGAAGACGGAACTGGCGCGGGCGCTGGCGGAGTTCATGTTTGACGATGAAGCCGCCCTGCTGCGCGTGGACATGTCGGAGTACGGCGAGCGGCACGCGGTGAGCCGGCTGATCGGCGCGCCGCCGGGGTACGTGGGCTACGACGACGCCTCGCAACTGACGGAGCGGGTGCGCCGACGCCCGTACCAGGTGGTGCTCTTCGACGAGATCGAGAAGGCCCATCCGGAGGTGTTCAACGTGCTGCTGCAGGTGCTGGACGACGGACGGCTGACCGACGGGCACGGCCGCCAGGTCAACTTCTCCAACACGATCATCATCATGACGTCGAACGTGGGGGCGCAGCACATCCGGCGGGAGAATCAGCTCGGGTTCGGCGTGCCGGCCGGCGACGACGCGGCGTCCGAGGCGCGCGACTATCGCGAAATGCGGTCTCGCCTGATGACCGACCTGCGCCGGCGCTTCCGGCCCGAGTTCCTGAACCGGATCGACGAGATCATCATCTTCCACTCGCTGACGCAGCCGCAGCTGCGGCAGATCGTGGATCTGATGGCGTCGCAACTGGCCAGGCGACTCGCCGATCAGCGCATCGGCGTGGAGTTGACGACGGCGGCCAAGGACCGGGTGCTGGCCATGGGCTGGGACCCGAACTACGGGGCGCGTCCGCTGCGCCGCACGATGCAGCGTGAAATTGAGAACGTGATCGCGCGCATGTTGCTGCGCAACGCGTGCGGCGCAGGCCGCACGGTGCGCGTGGACGTGGAGGCGGGCGAGTTCACGTTCGAGGCGGTGGCGGCGGCGGCGGACGTCGCGATGGATTTGCCGTCCACGTCCGAGGCGGCGGCAGCGGCGGCAGGGTAGGCCGCGGGCGGCGACGGCGGTCGGGCGACAGGACCGGGAGGTCGGTCCACATGCGTTGCCCGCCGCGGTCTTGGGGCGGGCCACGCGGCCGGGCGGAGACGCGTGCTTGCCAGGGTTGGGATGGCGGGGCACGATTCGCCGATTCGACGCTGCGAGGGCTCCCGATGGCGTACACGGCGCTGGAACGTCTGAACCGCGATGAGATTGGCGCGCGTGCGCCGCAGGCCGTGGCGATCATGCCCACGGCCGCGATCGAGCAGCACGGCCCGCACAACCCGATCGGGCTGGACACGATGTGTTGCATGGCGGTGGCGCGCGGCGCGGCCGAGGCGGCGGGCGACCTGGACGTGATGGTGAGCCCGCCGCTGCACTTTGGCAGTTCCGATCACCACCGCCCGTTTCCGGGCGTGATGACGCTGCGGAGCAGCACGTTCAGCCTTGTGCTCCTGGAACTCCTGGAGAGCCTGACGCTCTCGGGCTTCCGGCGCATCCTGATTCTGAACGGGCACGGCGGGAACATCCTGTTGATCCAGCAGGCGGCGCGCGACTTCGTGCTGGAGCACCCGGACGTGCGCGTGGCGGCCGGGGCCTATTGGGACATCGCGCGCCCACGGCTGGAGGCGGTGCAAGCGAGCCGGCAGGTGCACGTGCCGGGTCATGGCGGCGACTTCGAGACGTCGCTAATGCTGCACCTGGACCCGGACCTGGTGCTGGACGAGCTGCTGCCGATCGAGCACGCGGACCGGGACGATCCGCGAAGTTCCGGGTGGCCAAAGCTGGGTATGTCGACGATGGGCGGGTCGGTGAACGTGGCGGACGTGGTGTACATGTCGTTCCCGGGCGCGCGCATTACCGGGCTGAGCGACGACGCGCGGGCCGCCACCGCGGAGCTGGGGCGGCAGTACTACGAGATTGCCGTGGAGGAAGTGGCCGAGCTGCTTCGCACCATATCGGCGTGAGTCCGGCGGGGGCGCCGGCGCCCGTCAAACGCCGCTGAGCGCCGGAGGCCATGGCGAGGTCCGCGCACCGCAACATCATCGGGGTCGGGGGCGTGGTGCGCATGGGCGACGGCATCCTGCTCGTGCGTCTGACGTACAGCGACATCAAGGGTCGGTTCATGTTCCCGGGCGGCAAGGTGGACCCGGGCGAATCGCTGGAAGCGGCGCTGGTTCGCGAGGTGGAGGAAGAAGCCGGGGTCGTGGCCGAACCAGAGGTGCTGGTCGCGGTTCGGCATCGCGTTGATGCGGGCGAGCTCAACACCTACCTCGTGTTCAGCATGCGCCACGTGCGCGGCGAGCCGCGACCGAACGGGCGCGAGACTGACGCCGTGGCGGTGGTGGACGCGGAACGGCTGCGGACGCAGGCCGGGCAGTTCGCCTCGCTGGTGCCGGCGGTGGCATTGCCGGTGCTCGAGGGATCGGCGGAGGGGCTGACGCGGCAGGGCTACCTGCCGGCGCACGGTCGATATTCGGCGGAGACGTTTCAGCTGTACGCGGCGCCCGGAAGCGACGGCGACTAGAAGCGGTCGGCGCTCCAGTACATGAAGGGCGAATTGGGAAAGAGACGGCGGAGGTAGACATCGACGTGGGGCGGGATGTCGATGGCGTCCAACGCCTCGTAGCCGCCGGGGGCGCCGAGGTATAAGTCCAGGAACTGCCCGCTGGTCAACTCGACCACGGGTTCGTTCCCAACGGGGTCGCCGATGACGACGTTGGCGAGGGGGGTTTCGACCCGGGCGGCTTCGCCGTCGACGCTGAGAACGAAGGTGGGGCCCGGCAGCGGGGCGGCGCGGCGGCGACGCCGGATGAGCTCGGGAATCACGCTCTCCAGGGCGCCGCGCAGCGAATTCAGCCTGACCATGTAGTGACTGACGGGCTGCAGGCTGCCGCTGGCCCGTTTGCGCAACAGGTCGAACAGCTCGGACGCGGGGTGAAGTTCGCCGGTCAGGCGGCTGACGCCGCGGGCGGATGCCCGGTCCCGCCAGACGCTGATCAGGGGGATCGCCAGATCCTCGTATTGCACGCCGCCGTCCAGAATCTCCAACTCGTCGTCGGACAAGGCGGTGATGGCGTAGGCGACCACGGTGCGAACCTGCACGAGCACGTCGAAAAAGACCTGGGTTCCGGGCGCGATGCGCGGCAACCAATCCAGCAGCGCGAGCCAATAGGCCTCGCCGCGGTCGAGCGGGCCGATCCGGTCGGACGCGATGTCCTGGTAGATGCCGGCAACGGCGGGCAGGTCGTCGGCCTCGAAGTCGCGGACGACGTAGCCGCCGGCCCACTCAATGTCTCCGCCGGGGAACTCGGCTTCGAGCCGCTGGGTTGCGATTGGGTGCCACCCGCGTCGGGCGTAGACGGTGGGGGTCCCGGTCGAGAGCAGTGAAAGCGGCTGGCCGTCGGCCCGCATGCGTGTGACGGCGGCGTCGAGCAGCCGGCCGGCGTGTCCCTGGTTGCGATGGGCCGGATCCACGCCGACGTCGGCAATGCCGCCAAATCGCACCCGGGACACCCCGTAGTGCATGGTGCGGTCGGGTATCCACAGATGACCGACAACGGCGCCATCGGCCTCGGCGACGAGACTCTGCGACACGTCCCACGCCGGGTCGGCGCTCTGGTGCCGTTCGAAGTAGTCACGAGGCGTGTCGGGGAAGGCCCGGTCGGTGACGTCCAGGGCTTCGTCGCGCCGGTTCGAGGTCAAGGGGCAGACAGTGGGGTTCATAGGCAAGCGGTTGGTGCGAAACGGGCACGTAAAAGCGGCCCGACGCAGGGGCGTCCGGGCCGGTAGGGAATATAGCAGAAGGGGACGGCCCGGCGGGGATAGACTCGGACCATCACCCCGGCTGTCACCCGGAGGCCGAAGATGCCGTGGATCGAGCCGCCCGGCCGCTGCCGTGGCGCCTGGCGGTGGGCGAGCACGGCCTGGTGACGGCGCGCCGGCGCTGGCGCGCGGGCTTCACCCTGCGCGGCGTACTGTTCGCGCTGCTGGGCGTATTGGCGCTGACGGTTCTCGGGTTGCTGCTGGTGCTGATTACCACGCAACCGCCGCCACCGGGACGGCCGGCCGATCCCTCGCGCCGGCCCACGTCGTCCAGCGCGGTCCAATCGCAGCTGCTGAGCGAAGCGGCGGTGCCCGACGCCGAAGGCGGGCGACGGGAGCTGCTGGTGCGGCTGCCGCCGCCGCCGATGCCGGCGCGGATGCAGGCCCTGGAGTCGCTTCCGAGCAATATGGTCGGCGATCCGGAATTGCGATCGTTTTTGCGCGAGGTGGATCGCGCGATCGCGGCACTTGATCCGGCCACGGGTTATCTCGCGATGTTGGCGACGCAAGCACTTCGCGACGAGACGTCGAGGTTGCGGGTCGTCGCGGAGAGCGGTGGTTCGGCCGCCGCGCTTGCCGCAATCCGCCCGGTTCGCTCGGCGTCGGAGTTGCCGGCCGACGCCCAGACGCTGGCGCTCCTCTTGCGGTCAATCCTGGTGACCAGCGCGGGCGGACAGCAGAGCCTGCTGAACAGCGTGGCCGGACAGCCGGCAATTACCGAGCGCATTCAGCAGGCCAGGGAAGCCCGGGCGCTCGGGCGCTTTATCGAGGCGCACGACGCGCTGGAGTTTGGCACCGAGCTGCGAAACCACGTGGTGCTGTCGGCGGCGATCGACCGCCCCTAGCCGGCGGCCGGCTCGATTTCGGGCAGTTGCCAGGCCTCGATTGCCCGCTCGGCGTTGGCGGTCAGGAGGAGATTGGCGCCGGGCGCGGCGGTGACCGCGCGAATCTCGGACGAGGTCACGAGCTGACCAAGCCGTGTTCCGTCGGCGCGAATCACGGCAAGGACGCGCTCGGAGGTCTGCGCGATCACGTAGGCGTCGGTGACGAGCAGTCGCTCGACGGCGAGCCCGGGTATCTGCCACACCTCGGTGCCTGTGATGCTGAAGGCCCCCAGCCCGCTGGGGCCGGCCAGCACGATGGTGTCGGCGGCGGGCATGCGAGCCGCAGCGGAGGAGGGATAGCCGATCTGCCCCACGAGATCGCCGCTGGAGCTGTCGAAAATCTGCGAACTGCGGTCTGTGACGGCAATGGTGTGTTCGCCGGATTGGGTAAACAGCACGCGATGCAGCTGGCCGTCGACGCCAAAGCGCTGATCCAGATTTCCAGCGGGTGTAATGAGGACGATCTGGTTCTCGCCCTGGTTGGACGATGCGACGGCTACGGTGCCGGTGTGCGGGTTGAGGACGACGTCGGTCGCGCTGATGTAGGCCCGCGTGGGTCCCCAGCGCTGACCGCTGCGATCAAACGCGAAGACGTGCCCCACGCCGCTGGCATTGGTGGAGCGGGCGACAAGCCAGCCACTGTCCGGCGCAAAGACGACGTCCTCAAGCAGCTGGTTGTCCGGACGCGCCGGCGACCGCCAGATTGGCTCGCCGAATGTATCGAGCAGCAGCAGATCAAAGCCGTGCGCCGCCATCAGCGCTCCGTCATTCGAAACAGCCGCGCGCGACAGCGGAATTCGCAGATTGCGCGACCAGCGGGATTGGCCGTCAGATCCGAACGCCTCGACGGTGCCGTTGCGGGCAATGGCGATCACGAGTTCTCCCTGACCGGAGGCGGCGAGGCCCGTGATGTCGAACTCGGTGCGAGCCAGCCAGGCGCGTTCCGTCCAGCGGCCGGCAACCGGTGACTGAACGTCGTTCAAGGTGAAGGCAAGGTCGACGACGTCTTCAATGCGAGTTGCAAAGCCGGCGAGCAGCCATTCTCGAGCCGCGGCGTCGGCTTCGTTCGGGGTGGGATAGCGTCCCGCCTCGACCCAGCGTCGGTACACGCGCGACATGCGGATGACGGGCAGGCGCTGCCCGATTCGGGCCCGCGCCTCGGCTTCGTCGGCGAAGGGTCCGACAAGGACGGCGAGCATCGGGACGCGCAGGGCCTCAATGTGAAACGCGCCGAGCTCGCCGATCGTCCGCAGCAGCCAGTCCCTGGTTCGACCAGGTCCGATGGCCTGGGCGAAGTCGCCAATGGCGGTGCGCGCGCGCTTTTGCAGGGTGATGACGTGCACGAGCCGGTCGGGTTCCTCGAGTTCGTCGTAGGCGCGCACTGTCGGGATGATCTCGACGAGCGCGTCGACAGCCGTCACAAGATGCCCGTGTGCAACGGTGGCCGACGGCGGGGGATCGAGGGGAACGAGGGCCTGTCCGAGGGAGCCGATGGTCTCGAACCGAGCCTCGGCGGCGGCCGCGAATTGATCCGGCGTCTGCGAACGTTCGCCCAGTTCCCGGATATTGAGTTCGAACGTTCGGACTACCTCAAGCGCGCCGGTGGCAACCTTGAGGGCGGGCTCCCAGTAGGGCCGCGCCCTGAACTGCAGCGCACTAGGCCTTGGTTCACCGCAGGCTGCGAGCAGCGCGACCAGGGCTGAGGCACCAAGCAGGGCCCGACGCGTTACACCGGTGCGCCGCGGCGCCGGCATGACGTCGTCAGGCGGAGGCGTCGGCGACCGCCGCGCCCCGCAGCGACCAGGGCGTGGCCGCCGTGATCCTGACCGCCCGTGTATCGCCGTTGCCGATCCCGGGCCGGTCCGGGGTAAAGACCAGCTTGTTCGTGCGGGTACGGCCCCGCCAGCGCGGGCCGTCCTGTCCGCCCTTGCCGGGGGTCAACTCTTCAAAGAGCACCTCGGGCAGACTGCCCAGGTAGGTGCGGTTGATGTCCTCCGCGATGACGGTCTGCTCACGCTCAATTCGATGCAGACGCCGCAGTTTCTCGGCCGGCGGGACGTCATCAGGCCATTCGGCGGCCACGGTGCCATGCCGGGGCGAGAACGCGGCCACGTGGACCTGGTCGAAACGCAGGTCGCGGACTAGCTGCAGCGACTCTCGAAAATGCACGTCCCGCTCGCCGCAAAAGCCCACGATGATGTCGGTGGTGAGCGCCACGCCCGGAACGGTGGCCCGCAGCATGTCAATCGTGTCGCGGTAGAACCCCGAGCTATATCCGCGCGCCATGCGCCTGAGGACCCAATCGTCACCTGACTGCACGGGAAGATTGATTTCTTCGCAGACGCCGGGAATGTCGCGCATGGCCTCCGCCAGCGTGCGCGTCATGTAGCGGGGATGGGCGGTGGTGAAGCGAATCCGCTCAATGCCATCGACCGCGTCGACGGCGTGAAGCACGTCGGGCAGACCGGTGCCGTCGAGATCGAACCCGTAGGCATTCACGATCTGGCCGAGCAGGACGATTTCACGGGCGCCCTCGTCACGAAAGCGTCGGACTTCGTCGAGAATCTCGTGCAACGGTCGGCTGCGTTGAGCGCCGCGGCGAAACGGCACGATGCAGTAGGTGCAGCGTTTGTCACAGCCGTAGATCACGTTGACGAAGCGGGAGACCGCCCCGGCGCCGGCCGCCGGCTGCGCCTCAATGTCCTCGTAGGCCGGGGCATCGGCCGGCGCCGAACGGGCCAGGCGCGCCAGCAGGGGCTCGGCGTTCAAGGTGTCGAAGAGCACGTCCACGGGATCGAGGTGCGGCTGCAGTTCGTCGTCGTCAGCGTGAACCGTGCAACCGGTGAGGCCAACGACGAGGTGCGGCCTTGACTTCTTGAGTCCCTTGAGCATGCCGAGCATGCCCCAGACTTTGCGGTCGGCATTGTCGCGAACGGCGCAGCCGTTGACGACGACCGCGGTGGCGTCGGCCAAGGTGTCGGCGTGGGCATGGCCGGCCCGCTGGAGTTCGCGCTGAATTCGTTCGCCATCGGCGCGATTCATCTGGCAACCGATAGTCCAGATGAAGACGCGGTGGGCGGGGAGCAGAGTCGACGGCATGGAGCGGACGCGACCTCGGACGCCGGTGAATGGCCGAAGTGCCACGCTGGTATGATAACCCTCCGGGGTACGCGCACCGGATACGCATCCTGGACGGTGACTTTCTGCGCTCCCGCTTCGAGTTTTTTCTCCGCCCCGCCGTTATCGCCTTTTTGAGCCTGGCCGCGGTTTTGATCGCGCTGGTGTTCACGGTGTCGGCCGGCCGAGCGCTGGGCCCGGTTCAGTACCTGGGGCTGGTCGCGGTGGCCGTGGTCACCGCGGCATTCGCCGTCTGGCTGATGTACGCCGACCACGAGTCCGGCGACCCGGGCGCCTAGCGTGGCCGGGGCAACGGTGATCACGGGCGCGGGTGGCCAGCTCGGAATCGAGTTGACCCGGCGGCTGGACGAGCCGACGACAATCCCGCTTACGCGATCGCAACTTGACATAACGAACGCGCCGCTGGTGGAGCGGACGTTGCACGAGATCGCTCCGCGCCTCGTGATTCACGCGGCCGCGGCCACCAACGTCGACGGCTGCGAGCGGGAGCGAGCCGCGGCGTATCGGACCAACGCGGTTGGGACATGGAACGTGGCGCGGGCGGCCGCTCGCGCGAGCGCCCAGATGGTGTACGTGAGTACCAACTACGTGTTTGACGGCCGAAAGCTCGGTCCGTACCTGGAGTACGACGATCCGGCGCCGCTGAGCGCCTATGGCTGGACCAAGCTGCACGGCGAGCGGGCGGCACGCCAGGTGCTGGAACGCCTATATGTGGTGCGTACCAGTTGGCTTTACAGCCGCTGGGGCCGCAACTTCCTGAGCCATCTCGTCGACATCGAGCCCGCCGAGGGTCCGCTCCGGTACGTGGGCGATCAGGTGGCCAATCCGACCCACGCGGGCGATTTGGCGGCGGCGATCCTCAATCTGACTGAAACCGAAGCGTTCGGCGTCCATCATCTCGTGAATGAAGGCGCGACCAGCTGGTATGGGTGGGCGGCGGCCGTTTTGACCGGGCTGGGCCGCGACGACGTGGCGCTGGAGGAGATCAGCGGCGACGAATACCCGCGCACGGCGGCGGTGCCGGCCAACGCCGAACTCGCCAACGAGACGGCTCGGACGGTGGGCGTGACGTTGCGGCCCTGGGGCGACGCGCTGTCCGAACACATCCGCGAGATTTCCGCGTAGGTGAACGCCGGCGGCGAAGCGGTCTTCCCGCGGTGGTCGGTTCTGATTCCCACGTGGAACGGCCGGCATCTGCTGGAGGAGGCCCTGGGTGGGCTGGATGCGCAGGTGCTGCGCGACTTTGAGATCGTGGTGGTTGACGATGGCTCGGACGACGACACGGTGGCCTGGATGGGGGACCGGCGGCGGGATGATCGGCTGATCAAGCTTCCGACGCAGAGCGGGCTGGCAGCCGCGCTGAACCGCGGAATCGAGGCCGCCCGCGGCCAGTTCATCGCCGTGCTGAATAACGACGCCGTGCCGGAACCGGGGTGGCTGGAGGCGCTGGACTGCGCGTTTGCGGCGGCTCCCGGCACCAGTTTTCTGGCCTCGCGCATCCGGCTGTACGACGATCCCTTGCGATTGCACGCCGCCGGCGACACCTACGGTCGAAACGGGCTGCCAGGAAATCGCGGCGTCTGGGAGGCCGACGGTCCACCGTTTACCGAGCCGTGCGAAGTTTTTGGCGCCTGCGCGGCCGCGGCGGCGTATCGGCGCGAGCTGTTTGACGACATTGGCGTGTTTGACGAAGACCTGGTGATGTATTGCGAGGACGTGGACCTGGACTGGCGCGCCCAACTGGCCGGGCACCGGTGCCGATACGTTCCCGACGCGGTTGTGCGGCACCGACTCAGCGCCACGGCCGGCGGGGAGATCGCGAGCTACCTGGTGGCGCGCAACCGACCGCTGGTTGCGGTGATGAATCTGCCGGGATTTCTGTGGCGGCGCGGCTGGTGGCGGATAGCCGGGGCTCAGCTTAGACTGGCGTTTGAGGCGCTGCGCGCGATTCAAGGGCGAGCGGCGCGCGCCACGTTGGCGGGCCAGTTGGCGTCGCTTGGACATCTTCCCCGGGCCTGGAGAAAGCGGTCGCGCCGCCAGCGTTCACGCCGTGTGGCCGACGACTATATCGACGCCCTGCTTGAGCGTTGACGCAGGTGGAGGACGACGATGGGCTTTTTTCGACGACTCTTCGGCGGTGGTGACGGGGGATCGAAGGAACCCGTCGACACGGCGTGGCATTTCTACGTCAAGAGCAAGTTCGCGGACGAGATCATCGATATCCGGGTGGATCCGAACGCCGACTTGTCCCCTGAATTCGACGGACCCGGCGACGGCGCGTCGCATTACTCCACGAACAAGGACATTATCGGGGCCAAGAGCTTTCGCACCATCAACCTGTACCTGGTATTCGATTCGAGTCGAGCGTTCACCGGCGACTACACGATCGAGGGTGGCGAGCTTGTGGATCAGGCCGCGTACGAAGCCTGGAAGGCCCGGGAGACGGCTGCCAGCGCCGGCGACGGCGACGCGACCGACGGCCAACTCGCGCCCGGTTCTGCGGGCGTCGGCGCGGTG
>JAPPKM010000082.1:1443-2253 GCA_028874315.1 Chloroflexota bacterium | reverse complement strand
GCAGGACCCGGACACGGCGTTTGCCGAGGTCTTGGTGGATGTCGGCGGCGGGCGTTTGCGCGCGAGAATCACCCGCGAGGCCCTTCAGGAATTGGGATTGGTGGCGGGCAGTCCCGTCTATGCGTTGATCAAGAGCATTTCCTTCGATCGCCCTGTGATCGGGCGAGTCGCCCACGATACCTGAACCGGCGCGATGCGCGCTCAGTCTGCGCTGACCCGACTGAGCGCGGCCCGTGTCGCGTCAAGCTCTGCCTTGTGGCTCTGCTCGTAGTGCTGGCGCAGCAGGTCCTTGCCGTAGTCGTTCCCGTTGGGCGTGCGCGTCACCGAGTGGATGTGCTGCCGGGTAGGCCGGCGCGGCAGGTGGCGCAGGAAGATTGGGCGCTGGTGGTCGAATTCGATCAGGATGACCGGGCTGTGGACACGGTAGTAGAAGGTGCTCTCCGCGCCGAATTCGCCGATCCAGGCGAAATAGGTCTGGCCTAGGTGCTGCTCCACCTCGGCCATCTTCACCTTGGCGTGCCCGTCGGACATGTTCCCGACATACTCCTCAACCAGAGCGAGAAGCAGTTCGCGCTGCTCCGGGCTGAGCTCGCTGGCCCGCAGCCCGGCGTAATCCAGAACAACGTTGTCGCTGAACGCCTCGGCCGCTGCGTTGTTGCCGGTCTTGGTGGTGGCAAGCACCGCCTTGGCCCGTTGCTCGTCAGTTAGCGACTGCACGAGCTCGAGACCCCGCCGCTGCTCGTCCTGCATCACCGCCACGCCCTTGTACTTGCCGGAGTCGGCGATCACCGGCTCGGAACCCATGAAGGT
>JAPPKM010000082.1:0-1433 GCA_028874315.1 Chloroflexota bacterium | reverse complement strand
GTCCTCGGACGGCTCGCCCATGAACGTGAAGTAGTAGAACCACTCGTCCAGTTCTTCGAAGTTGGAGGTGATCTCGCCTAGCGTGTAGTTCAAGCGCATGATGTCGCGGCTTCGTTGGAAGCCCTTCGCGCTTAGCCCGGCTCTCATCAGGGCGTAGGCAGCTTCGCGTTGCCCCTCGTCCAATTCCGTGAACGATACCCCCTGCCGGGGCAAGGAGTGCTGGTTCGCCCAGCGGCGCCACTCCGGATCATCGACCGGGAATTGCGCCTGGCCGCGCTGCTCGTCAGTCAGGGCCGCCAAGAACGCTCGGGCGGCATCAAGCACGGGCTTGGTAGAGATTCCACTCGAACTGATAGAGAAAAGCCCCGCTTGCACGCTTCCATTGGTGGTTGCACCAACGAAAGGCCGGGCGAGCGCCGCTTGCTCAGCCTGGGCGAAACGGTTTCCAGCGTAGCGTCGCTGGGGCAGGGCAGTGGTGACCACCAGTCCGGTCGCCACGAGTGCCACAAAGGCGGTTGCGAGGTGGAATCGACGTGTGCGAAGGAGTGCCATGATGCCCTACAACAATACAAGACCGCCCGCTGCATTGGTGCGGTGCCATGCATGCGGCTGATTGGCTTCCATTCGGGCCAATCGCATTGCCTGCCGCGCGGTTCCCCGGTACCGCGGCATCTTCGCGCTAGATCGCGGAGGGCCGACAGTCACGTGCCAATACTGCCCTTGGCCCGTGCGGTCGGAGTGGTTTGCCGATTTCACACTCCAACCCAAGGTTCAAATTGCTAGGCTAAATGACCGTGAGAGTCCTGATCGCTACACTGTTCGCCTTTGCCATGCCTCTGGCTGCTGACCAGCGGCTCGGCGTGATCGAGTTCCCCAACAGCGGAAGCGCAGAGGCGCAGGATCACTTCCTGACCGGTGTCCTGCTCATGCACAACTTTGAGTACGACGACGCGGCTGCCGCTTTCCGGCGGGCGCACAAGACGGACCCCAGTTTCGGGATGGCCTACTGGGGCGAGGCTTTGTCGCACTACCGCCCGGTTTGGGGCCGCGAGGACTTGGCCAAGGGACGCGATGCGCTGGCCGGTGTTGCCAAGGCCAAGCGGCTGACGGAGCGAGAGCGCGGATACATCGACGCGGCCCGAATTGTGTTCGGAAAAGGCGAAAAGGAAGATCGCTGGCAGCAGTACTCCGATGCCATGGAGCAGCTGTATCGAGCACATCCAGATGACCGCGAGGCAGCTAGCTTCTATGCTGTGTCCCTGTTCGGAACGACAGGCAGGCAGCGGGACACCCGTACCTACATGCGGATCGCGTCGATTGCTGAAGACGTCTATCTCGCGAATCCGGACCACCCGGGCGCCCTGCACTACCTGATCCACTCCTTCGATGATCCAGTCCACGCCCCTCTGGGGCTGCGATATGCCCGCCGCTAC
>JAPPKM010000047.1 GCA_028874315.1 Chloroflexota bacterium | reverse complement strand
GTCAGGTTGAAGCCGATCAGCATCAGCAGCCAGTGCACCTTGCCCCAGCCGTCGTGCATGAAGCGCCCGGTGAACTTGGGGAACCAGTGGTAGATGCCCCCGAACAAGCCAAACACCGTGCCGCCGAACAGCACGTAGTGCAGGTGGGCGACCACGAAGTAGGTGTCCTGCACCTGGGCGTCGATGGGCGGGGATCCCAGCATCACGCCGCTGAGCCCGCCGATGATGAACATGGACACCATGCCTACGGCGAACAGCATGGGCGATTTAAGACTGATCGAGCCGCCGTATAGCGTGGCAATCCAGTTGAAGATCTTGACCCCGGTGGGCACCGCGATGGCCATGGTGGAGATCGCGAAGGCGGTATCGGCGATGGGGCCCAGGCCCACCGTAAACATGTGGTGGGTCCAGACGCCGAAGCCGACCAAGGCGATGGCGGCGCCCGAGTAGGCCACGACCGCGTAGCCGAAGAGCGGCTTGCGCGAGTAGGTGGGCAGGATCTCGGAGACGATGCCCATGGCCGGCAGGATAAGGATGTAGACCTCGGGGTGGCCGAAGACCCAGAACAGGTGCTGCCAGAGCACGGGGTCGCCGCCGCCTTCGGGAATGAAGAAGCTGGTTTCGATGTAGCGGTCGAAGAGCAGCAGGACGAGGCCGATGGTGATGGCCGGGAAGGCGAAGATGATCAGGAAGGCCGTGATCATGCTCATCCACACGAACATGGGCATGCGGTTCAGGGTCATGCCCGGCGCGCGCATGTTGATGATGGTGACGATGAAGTTGATCGAGGCCAGGATGGAGGAGACGCCCAGGATCTGGAGGCCGAAGGCCCAGAAGTCGATGGCGTGGGTGGCTTCGAAGGCCGTGTCGGTGAGCGGCGCGTAGCCGAACCAGCCGGCGTTGGGCGCCCCGCCGGCCACGAAGCTGATGTTCATGAAGATGCCGCCGAACAGGTAGATCCAGTAGCTGAGGGCGTTCAGGCGCGGGAAGGCCACGTCGCGGGCGCCGATCATCAGCGGCACGAGCAGGTTGAAGAAGGCCGCGCTGAGGGGCATCAGCGCCAGGAACACCATGGTGGTGCCGTGCATGGTGAACAGCTCGGTGAACCGTTCGGCCGATACGACGTCGGCCTCGGGCGTGGCCAGCTGCAAGCGCATGAGCAGCGCTTCGATCCCGCCCAGCATGAAGAAGGCGAGGGAGGTGACCAGGTAGAGCACGGCGATCCGCTTGTGATCGACCGTGGTGATCCAGCTCCAGGCCGTACCCGAGAACGTGCGGGTATCAGGGGCGGTCGCCGTTACCGTCGCCATCTGATCACCCTCCGTCCGGCACTGGTGCGCCACATCGCGCGCGCATTTCTATTTTAAGCCCTCGAGGTAGGCAACCAAGGCGTCAAGCTGTTCGGTGGTCAGTTCGGGAATCACCATGGTGTTGCCGGGTTTGATGTCCTGCGGATCGCTGAGCCAGCGACGCATATTTTCGGGCGTGTTCTCCAGGAGTCCGGCGGCGATGTGCTTGCGGCTGCCCATATGGGTCAGGTCCGGACCCAGCTTGCCCTCCAAGTCGGTGCCGCGAATGGTGTGGCAGGCCACGCAGCCGCCAAGGGTAAGGTTCGCTTCGCCTTCCCTAGCCAGGGCACTGGCCGGTGCAACGCTGTCGGCAAGTTCGTTCTGGACCCAGGCGTCGAATTCGGCCTGCGTCTCCACGACCACGTAGAACTTCATGAGTGCGTGAGCCGTGCCGCAGAACTCGGCGCACTGGCCGGGATAGGTGCCGGTGACTTCGGGCTTGATGGTGAATTTGTTATCGCGGCCCGGCACCATGTCCAGCTTTCCGCGCAGGCTGGGGACCCAGAAGCTGTGCAGGACGTCGTTGCTTTCAAGTTGAATTTCCACGTCGCGGTCGACCGGCAGGTGCAACTCGTTGGCGGTCACCACACCGAGGTCGGGATATTGGAACTCGAACCACCACTGGTGGCCGATGGCGCGCACCTGCAGGGCGTCCGGGCTGGCGGCGCGGGCGTTGGAAAAGATGGCGGGGACGGTGAGGACGACGATCACCACGACCAGGATGGCGGGCGCGATGGTCCAGCCGATCTCAAGCGGGGTGTTGCCGTGGGTCTGGGCGGGGATTCCGTCGCCGCTACGCCGCCGGAATCGAATGAGGCAGTAGAGCAGCGCACCTTCCACCAGCACGAAGGTCACCACCATGGCCCAGAAGACGAACATGAGGAGGTCGCGCGCGGTACGAGCCGCTTCGGTTGTCGGTTCGAGCGTGGTCTGTGGCGTTACACCGCAGGCGGCCATAGCCAAGACGGCCAAGGCCAATGCGGGAATGAGTAGCGCGGCGTGGATGCGGCGGTTGCGGGTCAATGGTGTACTGCGTCGCCCTTGCATGGGACGGTTCTGGTCCCTGTCTGCGCGAGTCACGCTTCGCCGGGCTTTGTGCACCGTTTCACAATCTCGTGAGCGGCGGCAAGCGTAGCACGAGGGGCCACGCGCCCCGCAGGCCGACGGGCCGGACGAGTGGCGATCAGGATGGCGTGGAAACGTCCAGCACGTGGGCGCGGGCGGCGCCGATGGCGGCCACGGTTTCGGCGGCGGGCACGTCCTCGGTGCTGCCCCAGATAAACGTAAACATGCCGAAATAGTTGCGCTCGTCGAGCATGGAGGTCAGCGCGTCGAAGTCCACCGTGCCGTGGCCCGGCGCCTGATCCGCAGCCGGCCCCAGATTGTCGGCGTCGCGCATCGCGGGACTGACACTCCACAGACAGGTGTGTCCGACGCGGCCGTCGGCGGCGTCGGCAACGGCCCGCAGCGTGGTACCGGCCAGCCGTACATGCGGCGGCGTGAGGCTCAGTTGCACACGGGGATGCCCAACATCGTCCAGGAAGCTGGCAATCTCGGCGGGTTCGTCCAGCCAGGTGCCGATCTGGTTGGCCAGCGCCAGGGTCACTCCCAGGTCCTGCGCCGCGCGGCCCAGCGCCCTCACGTCGTCGGCGGCTTCGCGCCGCTCGTATTCGCGCACCGGTGCGCTGCCAATCACCAGTGGGGCGCCAATGGCGGCCGCGAATTCAAGTCGGGCGACCAACTCGTTGCCGAAGGTGGCATACGCGGAAATCGACGAGGCCCGGAGATTCCTGTCCTCAACTCGAGCCTTGACCTCGGCCGGCGAGTCGCGCAGGGGATCCACGTGCTCCAGCACACCCGGCGTGGCCCAGAGGTCCACGTAGGTCAGTTCGGTCTGGGCCAGCGCCTGCAGCGCGTCGTCCAGGGGCAGCGACCTGAAAAGCAGGCTGGAGCCTGCGAATCGAGTTGAGATGTCAAAAGCGAACATAAGCGGCTCGTAGTCGCAGGCATTCCAGCGCTGAAGCTCTCCCCCTATTCTCGCCTATTTAGGGGAAGTTCGGCTATTCGCCGCTCAGGGCGCGAAAAATGGGTTGTGGGCCAACTCCTGGCCGACCGTGGTGGGCGGTCCGTGGCCGGGGAACAGGCGTGTCGCTGCCGGCAACGTGAGAATCTGCGAGCGAACGGCCGCCAGGTGTTCGGCGTAGTAGGCCGGACCGAGCGAGGTACGCCCCAGTGAGCCCGCAAACATGGCGTCGCCCACCAGCACCAGATCCCGCAGCACCAGCGACGAGTGGCCCGGGGCGTGGCCCGGGGTGCGGCGCGCCTCGACCTCGAACGGGCCGGCCTGGAAGCACTGGCCGTGGTCGTAGGTTCGGACGTCGGCGCCTTCGAGCGCGGGCATCCTGGGCTGCTCGTTGGGATGAACCCAGATGGGGACGCTGAGCGCCGCGTGGATCGCAGGCAGCGCGTCGATGTGGTCGGCGTCGGCATGGGTGACCAGAACCGCGGCCGCCGACCACTGCTCATCAGCCAGCGCGCCAAGGATCCGGTCCGGTTCCGCGCCGGGATCCACAACGACGGCCTGGCCGGTTTCAACGTCCCCGACCACGTACTGGTAGACGCGCATGGGCGGATAGGGAATGACTCGAATGCGCACGCCGCCGTGGTCCAGCGGTACGGGGTCGGGCACGTAGGCGTCCCGGGCGACGGCCAGCAGCCGTTGCGAATCGAGGTTCAGCGCCGCCGCCAGGGCGTCGCTCTCGGCCCTGGTCGGGGTGCGCTCGCAGTCCTCCAGCACGGCGAGCTCTTCGGTAGAAATGCCGACCTGCGCGGCGACGTCCTCCGCCGAGAGGTTCAGGCCAAACCGGGCCTTGCCGATGATGTCGCCGAATTCGTCTTCCAGCAGGTCGGTCATAGCGTCGTCAACCGTGGCGGCGGGGTGTCCGTCCTGAGCTTCGCACGTCTCACCAATCCCGTGCGTCAGGACGGCGGCGCTTCGGCGGTGTGGCCAGACGCATCGACATTCCGACGGTGTTGCTGATCCAACCAGGCACGTACCAGCCGCAGTTCGTCATACGAATAGTCATCGCCGAGCAGGCCTCTGACGGTTGCGAGCGACCGTGAGTTCGTCGTGGCAAACGCCTCCCTGATTCGAGTCAGACGTTCCGGCGCCGGCAGTTCGCGCTCGAGTGGCAGCGTTACGTCCGCGGCGATCAGGTCTTCCAGATGGGACATGATCGTGGCCGCGGCAAGCCGGCGGCGTCGACTGATGTCTGCGATCGACAAGCCACCCAGGAACAGGTCCAGCGTCTGCCGGTGAGTCGATCCCTCGCGACGAAGGTTCCTACGACGTCGGGTCTCACGTTGCGGCTTCCGCCGTTCCACCAGGCCGTGCGACTCGGCATAGCCGCGGATGACCTCCAGAAATTCCCCCGCGAATTCGTCCAGCTTGACTCGGCCGACGCCGGAGATGTGCGAGAAGCTCTCGCAGCTTTGCGGCGCGTAGTGCGCCATCTCCTGGAGAGACCGGTCGCCGAAGACCACGTAGGGCGGTACGTTGCGGGCCTGCGCCAGCCGGAATCGCAGGTCGCGGAGCTGCTCGAACAAGCCGCGGTCGAAGTCCAGGTGATCGAGCCCGGGCCGCGGTTGGGGCGCGTCGGCCTCGACCCGCTTGACGCGGGCGAGCGTTAGCGGCTCGCGCCCGCGCAGGAATTCGCGGCCACCTGGCGTCACGGCAAGGGTTTGGTATTGGTCGGCGCTGCGCCGTACCAGCCCGGCGTTTTCCAGCAGGCTCACAATCTCGTGGAGTTCGGCCCTATCGTGGTCGCGGACGATCCCGTAAACCGACAGGCGGTCGTGCCCCAGGGCCAGGACGCGGCGCGCGCGTCCGCCGCGCAGGACCTGGACGATGTGCGCGGCACCGAATCGTTCGCCGGTTCGAATGATGGCCGAAAGGACCTTCTGGGCAATCTCGGTGGCGTCAAACTCCTCGCGTTCGGTCAGGCAGACGTCGCAATTCCCGCAGGTTGCCTGGTCGTAGACCTCGCCGAAGTAGTCGAGGAGGAACGCGCGGCGGCAGGTGTGCAGTTCGCTGTACCGCACCATTTGCCGCAGCTTTTGCCAGGCCCGCTCGCGCTCGGTCTCGTCCTCGATCTGCTCAATGAACCCGCTGAGCGCGTGCCGGTCGGAGGCGCCGTAGAAGAGCACGCAGGTGCTGGGCAAGTCGTCGCGTCCGGCCCGTCCGGTTTCCTGGTAGTAGCCCTCCAGGGTCTTGGGCAGGTGGTAATGGACGATCAGCCGCACGTCCGGCTTGTCGATGCCCATGCCGAAGGCGATGGTGGCCGTGACCACGGGAACTTCATCCCGGATGAATCGATCCTGGGTATCCCGGCGGCGGGACGCGTCGAGGCCTGCGTGGTAGGGCAGCGCCCGGATGCCCTCGTCACCGAGATCGGCCGCCAGGTCCTCGGTGTTTTGGCGGGACAGGCAGTAGACGATGGCCGATCCACCGGCGTGCTGACGAAGCAACTCCAGCAACGCGTCGAAGGCGCGGCGCTTGGGGCGGACGGTATAGGTGAGGTTCTTTCGGTCGAAGCTGGCCACGAACTGCCGCGCCTCGGGGATGGCCAGCTGTCCCACGATGTCGTCTCGGACCTGGGCGGTGGCGGTGGCCGTGAGGGCCATGACCGGTGCGTTCGGAAACCGTTCGCGCAGGACGCGCAGGTTTCGATAGTCGGGGCGGAAATCGTGGCCCCATTCGGAAATGCAATGGGCCTCGTCAATGGCGATCAGGCTGACGTTGGCCGACCCGAGAAACTCACTGAAGCCGGGCACGGCCAAGCGCTCCGGCGCGATGTAGAGGATCTTCAGTCGACCTGACCTGGCTTCCGCAAGAATGCCGCGGGCCTCTGACGCCGGGACCGTGCTGTTGACAAACGCCGCCGCCACGCCGTTGGCGCGGAGGGCGTCCACCTGGTCCTTCATCAGGGCGATCAACGGCGACACGACGAGGGTCAGACCTTCAAGGCATAGCGCGGGCAGCTGGTAACAGAGGGACTTTCCACCCCCGGTGGGCATGAGCACCAGGGCGTCGCGACCGGCCAGCACGGTCTGGATGATGTCGACCTGGAGCGGGCGGAACTCGTCATAGCCGAAGCGGGTCTTCAGCAGGTCGTGGATGTCGGGCTTTCGCATGACTCGCCAGCCGGTCGTTCAGGGATCCCCGCAATGGTTCGGGCCCAGGCGCGTTCTGCCAGCCCTGCCGGCCCCAGGCCTCCGACATCCCGCCGGAGACAGAACGGGCACAAGACCGCTACCGTATGGGCGCTGCGCGGCGGGGCGCGCTACGCGCGCGCATTTTTCCACGGCGGGCCGAGACGCAGCGCTCACGGAGTCTCGGGCGCGCCGGTTCCGGCCAGTTCAACGCACAGCCACCCGGCGCAGGGAAGGGTGGCGGCGGGTGCGCGTGCTGGTACTGGGTCATACCTACCTGCGCCGCTTCAATCAGCGGAAGTGGGAGGCGTTTGCCGACCTTTCACCTCACCACGCCGCCCTGCTGGTGGTTCCGCCTAGCTGGTTTGATCCGCACTTCGGCCCAGTCATCCCCGAGCATTCGGCGCATGCCCGGGTGAACTTGCAGGTGGCTCGGGCGGTGTTCCGCGGCCACGGTACGTTGACGTTTCACATCGATCCACGGCTCGCGCTCGCGGTGCGACGCTTCCGGCCCGACGTCGTCCTGGTCGAACAAGAGCCGCACTCGCTGCTGGCGCTGCAGGCTCGCAGCCTGGCCCGGCTGGCGCCCGGGAGACCGCTCTTCACGTTCTTCACCTGGGGCAGCCCATCGAATCGCCGGCGGCCAAAGCTGCTGCGAGTCCTTGAACGCGGCACGTTTCGCGCGGCGAGACTGGCCCTGGCCGGAAATCGGGCGGCCAGCGACCGGTTATGCGCCGCCGGCTTTTCCGGCCCGATCCATCGCATCCCGCAGGTCGGCGTCGATCTTCCGGATCGGCCGGACGGGACCCGCACCCAGGTGCAACGCGAGTTGGGGCTGTCCGGTATCTCGGTTGGATTCGCCGGTCGCCTGATCCCCGAAAAGGGGGTGCTGGACCTGGCGGCCGCGCTGACCGGACTTGGTCATTTGGACTGGACGCTTCTGGCAATCGGCCGGGGGCCGCTGTCCGGCGCACTCAGGAGGCGTTTCAGTGAGGCCACGCTCGCCGGACGCCTGCGGCTGGTCGAGGACGCGGATCATCATCGGGTAGGCGCCCTGCTGACCGCGCTCGACGTGCTCGTCCTGCCGTCCTACGCCACGGCGGACTGGGCCGAGCAGTTCGGGCACGTGCTGATCGAAGCCATGGCGGCGGGCTGTCCGGTCGTAGGAACTGCCTCGGGCGAGATTCCACACGTTATCGACGACGCCGGAATCGTGGTGCCCGAGCGGGACATCGACGGGCTGCGATGCGTTCTCCGGCGGTTGATCGAGGATGGCGGCCTGCGCGCGCGCCTGGCCGCGCAGGGTCGGGCCCGAGTGCAACGTCACTTCACGCATGCCCGGGTGGCTCGGCGGCTGGCATCGTGCCTGGAGAAGGGCCGCGCCACGACCGACGACCTGCCGGACGCATGACCGGCCGCCGAGCGCATCCCATTCACAAGCGCGCGTACTACGAGGCGGTCGACCTTCCGCCGGCTCTGGCGCGCGACTACTTTCGCCGACTCGGATCCGTTTCCCTGGTTCTGGACGTCGGCTGCGGCACGGGCGGCCTGGCTGAAGCCGCGCCGCCAGGTACGCGCGTGATCGGTCTGGACCATGATGGCGGCGCGCTCGAACTCGCCAGCCGCCACGGTTTCGTGCTGTCCTGGGACGCCTCGGCCGGACGACGGCTGCCCTTCCCTCGCCGCCGGTTCGACGCCGTGGTCGCGAGAGATGTGCTTGAACACCTGGACCAGCCCTGGGACACCGTGCACGAGATGCACGCGGTGTTGCGGCCCGGCGGTCTGGCGCTGGCGTCGGTGCCGGTGGCGCGGCCCCAGGTGGTCTGGAATGACTACACGCACCGGCGGGGCTTCACGCGCGCGGCGATTCGCTTGCTGTTCCTGGATGCCGGGTTCGACGTCGTCCGCGTGGATCGCATGGGTCCGCTTCCCTTGCTGGCCCGACTCGGCCTGATCCGGGCCGTCCCGTGGTTGCTGCGCCTCCCGGTGCTGAACCAATGCTGGGCAACCAGTTGGGAAATCCTGGCGCGCAAGCCGTGAGCGTGTCCGTTCCCCCTGAGCACAGGTCCAGCCCTCGGCCGCGCGTCAACCTCTATTTCGTCAATCCCAGCGACTGCCGGCCCTCCATGGACCGCTATGGCCGGACGCTGGAGCGGGCGCTGCGCTATCTCGATCCGCCGCTGGATGTCCATACCGTCACGCCGCCCGCCTGGCCGCAGCGTGACGACAGCCCGTTCGGCCGCCTGGCCGAAAATGTGGGGAAGTACCGGGTGCGCTACGCCGACTACCCGCGCCTGGTGTCGGGCGAGTCGGCCACTGTTCATCACGTGATCGACCACTCGTACGCCCACCTCGTGCCTGCGCTGGGCCCACGGCGCACGGTGGTGACCTGCCATGACCTGATGCTGCTGCGCATGGCCGACGGCCTCATTCCGGGGGCGCGGCCATCCCGGATGGCCCTTGTGGCGTTCCGCTACGCCGTCGGTCATCTCTCACGGGCCGCCGGCATCGTCTGCGTCAGCCAGGCCACCGCCGATGACGTGCATCGCTACCTGGACTGTGACCCGGCCCGGCTGCACGTCGTGCATAGCGGCGTCGCGGACCATTTTCAGGCCCCGCCTGCCGAGCGGACGGCACAGCTGCGACGACGCCTCGGGCTGCCGAATGTCCATCTGGTGCTGCACGTGGGCGGCGCGGACTCGTACAAGAACATCGAAGGCGCACTGCGGGTGGTCCACGCCGTGCGCCAGACACATGGCATTGATTGCGCGTTCGTGAAGGCGGGGGAACGCCTGACCACGGAGCAGCGACGGCTCGGACAGCGCCTGGGACTGCAGTCCTGGATCACGGAAACCGGCTATGTGCCCGAACCCGACCTCCCCGCGCTTTACGCCTGTTGCCAGGTCCTGCTGGCACCCTCGCACTGGGAGGGCTTTGGCTGGCCGGCGCTGGAAGCCATGGCCTGCGGAACGCCCGCCGTCACCTCGGACTGCCCGGCGCTGCGCGAAGTCGTGGGTGAGGCCGCCCTGCAAGCGCCCGCCACCGACACCCGCGGGCTGGCGGCCGCGGCGGCGCGGCTGCTGCAGGACGACGAGGTCCGCCGCTCCACGCAGGCTCGCGGCCTGGCACTGGTCCAACGCTTTCGATGGGACCAAACTGCGCGCGAGTTGGCCGATATCTATGCCTCCGTGGCGGCCGCGGCATGAGCGCCGCCCCTCCGCGCGGTATGTTTCGCCACCCCTCGCCGAGGAGGTGAACACCGCCCCATGGCTACCGGAACCATCGTGGTGACCGTGCATCGGCCACTGCGCGAAATGACCTTGAAGCCCGAGGACGAAGCCCGCCTGGAATCGCTGGGCGCGCACGTGGTGCGTAATGAGGGCGACGAGCCCTGGACCCAAGACGATCTGATGGAGCACCTGGATCCCGACGTGCGGGCCGTCATCACCAGCTGGGGCAGCCCCAGGCTGGACCTCGAGGCCCTGGCCGCCGCCCCGAACCTGGAGATCGTGGCCCACGCCGCCGGCTCCGTGCGCCCGTACGTGGACACATCGGCCTGGGACAGTGGGATCCGCGTGACCCACGCGGCGGACGTGATCGCCGAAGCGGTGGCCGAGTACACCATTGGCGCCATCCTGCTGGGGCTACGCGGATTCATCGGCCACCAGGAGACGCTCAGAGCCGGTGGCTGGAAACAGACCAGCGGCGGGTCGAACATCGGCGGGCTGCTGGCCGAGCAACGGGTTGGCGTGGTGGCCGCCAGCATGGTGGGACGCCGGGTCATTCCGCTGCTGCGAGCCTTCACGCCTGACGTGGTGCTCTTCGACCCGTTCGTCGACGAGCAGGAAGCCGCCGACCTGGGCGTTGAACTGGCGGACCTGGACACGCTGATGCGTACCAGCGACGTGGTGACCCTGCACGCGCCGATCCTGCCGGCGACCCATCACATGATTGGCCGGCGCGAACTGGACCTGATGAAACCGGGCGCGCTGTTCGTCAACTGCGCGCGCGCCTGGCTGGTGGATCAGGATGCGCTGCTCGACGTTTTAGCCGCCGGAACGATCGACGCGGTGTTGGACGTCTTCGACGAAGAACCGCTGCCGGCCGACTCGCCGTTCCGCGATCTGCCCAACGCGGTCCTTACGCCCCACATCGCGGGCTTCACCCTGGAAACGCGGGCGCGGCAGATGGGTCGGATGGTGGACGAGATCGCCCGCCACCTCGCCGGTGAGCCACTGCGCCACGAGATCTCGCGCGAGCAGGTGGAGCGCATGGCCTAGCCCGGCCTTTGGCAACCCGCGTGCGCCTTAGTTGGGCGAGTGTCGTTGAGGTGCGTCATGTGCTGACGCTCGACCGAGCTGTTCAAAGTCGCCTGGTCGTGGCCCTGTTGGTTGCGCTGGGCGCTGCAGTCGCGGGCGCGGCGACGGCGCTGGTCGTCAGCCTGCTGCCGGACCGCCTTGCAACACCCGCGCTGGCGGTCACGCTGTCGGTGCTGGCCCTGGCGCCCACCCTGCATGCGCTGCTGCGACGCGGCGATCTGTTCCAGCCGACGGTCCTGATCGGACTGTTCTTCTTCCTCGACTTTGGGATGCGAACACTGCTGGTCGAGGCCGGAAGCGATCTGGCCGAACCGTTCATCTTCGTGAACATCGATGACACTCGAGGAACAGCGGTCGCCCTGGCCATGGTGGCGCTCGCGCTGACGTACGCCGGCTACTACGGGCCCTGGTGGCGGCGCGCGGTCCGCCGGCTGCCACGCTTGTCAATGTCCTTACCGGAACGCGCGCCGTGGACGGTCCTGGGCCTGATCTATGTGGTGGGCGTGATTGCCCGCGGCGTCCTGTTGCTCGACCGCGGGGCCACGTTCGCCAGTCTCGATCTCGAGGAACGGCTGACCGACGACTTCAACGTCCTGCTCCAACTCGGCGGCCTCAGCCAGTTCGCCGTGCTCCTGGCGGGCGTCTACGCGTTTCGCCGGGATCGCGTGCGGCCTGGCGCAATCGCGGCCGGTCTCGCAGTGGTCGCGCCAATCGAGGCGGTCTTCACAGTGGCCTTCGGGGCCAAGCACGTCTTTGTGTTTCTGCTCGTGGGCCTGGCGGGTCTCCATAACTACCGGGTACGGCGGTTGGGGGGTTTCAAGTTCCTCTTGCTGGTTGCTTCGGCGGTGGTCGTGATGTTTGGCGCCGTCACGATCTATCGGGATCGGGTCCACCAGGGAGTCATTGAGCGACCGGCCGATCTCGCGGGCCTGGCAACGGCCCCGGCCGCGCTGGCCGGCGAACTGGTCGCGGCGGGCCCGGGCCAGTTTCTTCACGCGGCGCTGCGGACGCTGGTGAACCGGCACACGTCGGGTGAAACCGTGGCGTCGATCCTGGCGTATGGCGATACGGTGGATCTGGAGGTCACCGGGGTCGATCTGGCTCTCATCCCGGCCTTTGCGTTCGTGCCGCGCGCCATCTGGTCGGACAAACCGGCGCCCTTCTCACCCCAGGTCAGCAGCGCGTTTCGAGGCGTGGCGGGCAACCGGACCTCATTCGGAATCACGCACACCGGCGACCTGTACCTGCGCCACGGCCTGGCGGGCGTGGTCGTCGGCAGCCTGGCCCTTGGCCTGCTCTACCGGCTGATCTACGGCTGGCTGGTCGACCGTCCAGGCGCAACGGCGGTAGGCGCGGTGCTGTATCTGGCGCTGTTCTGGCGGATCATTTTTGTGAACGCCGAAATCATTCCGGTGTACGTGCAGGCCATCCGATCCCTGGTGGTGGGACTTGGACTGATGGTGCTGGTTGGCTACGCGGCCCAGCTATTCGCCCGGTCAGCGCGCCATGCGTCGTCGCAGGGCCCCTAACGCTCAGCGCGGGCTGTAGGTTCCGGTCAGGACTTCCCGCACGCCCTGCCAGACGCCAACGGCTCGCGCGGCTCGTGCCGCAGCATCCAACAGCATGAACCCGCCAACGTCGGTCCGCCCGCGAGGCGAGCGGTCGGCCAGCCGCACGGCGCTCTGCAGCGGAATCACAATGGTGGCGACCTGCACCCAGGAGAGGACGGTTCGCGCCAACGCCGCCGCCAGCAGGTGGACGACGCCGTGACCGTGCCGGTTGCGCCGGCTGTAGGCAAAGTTCCGGCCCCGGCGCCGCTGCAGGGCAAGGAACCCGCCCCAGGTCCCCGGGCGGTCATGCAGGACTTCGATGGACAGGTCCTCTACCCGCCGGTAGCCGGCGGCCATCACGCGCTCGCCGAACTCAGAGTCGTCGCCGCGGGGGAGGTCCTCACGAAACGACCCCACGTTCCAATAGACCTGCCGGCGAACCGAGAAGGCCTGCGAACTGCGCTGCAATTCAGGTTCGGCCATGGCCGCCTCGTGTTCGCTTTGCAGGTAGCGCGAGGCCATTCGCGAACGGTCGGCCACGCGCGATCCCACCAGCACGTAGTCGGCGCCGTTCTCGTAGTGCGCCAGGATGCGGGCCGCGAAGTCCTCTCGCAGCGTCAAGTCGGCGTCCATGAACACCAGGACATCGCCGGCGGCCAATTGCGCACCGGCGTTGCGGGCGGCGGCGACACCGCGCGGGACTGCGTGGCGAACGGTGCGCATCGGTCGAACACTGCCGACCCGGACAAGCCGTTCGAGCGTCCCGTCGGTTGATCCGTCATCCACGACGATGAGCTCGACGTTTCGGTGCGCTTGACGGTTCATCGATTCCAGAAGGTCGGCGACGCGATGCGCTTCGTTATGGGCCGGAACGATGAACGACAGCTTCCGGCCAACCTGGCCCTCCGGTTCAGCCACCGCCACGAAGCGCTGGGCTCTCAGGCGTCGATTCGAGCCACGAACGCGAGCGTGAAGGCAGCCGCGCCGTTGCTGCGGTAGTTCCAGAAGAAGACTTGCACGGCCTCGGTGTCGCCGGGCAGCCGAATCAGCCGCGCTTCACGGCGCCAGCCATCCGGCAATCCGCCCTGGAGGCCGAATACGGCTCGGTCGGCTTCGCCGCGAGCGCGCAGGTAGAGGCCGAAGTGTGGCTCCCCACCATCGACCCAGACCTCGCTCGCGAGCAGGTAGCAGGCACCCGGCGCGGCTGGGATCCAGTGGCTGCGAAGGCGGGACGTCGTGGGCGAGCCGTCCAGGTTGTCGATGATCAGCGCGGCGACCGGACGGCCGTCCAGGTCCGCGAATCCAACGTGCATGTCGCCGGGAGGCGTTGCGCCGCTCACACGGGGTTCGGCCTGCGCCGTAAAGCCCAGCGGCACGTCGTCGCTGGTCCTACCCCAGGTGAACGCGCCGTTCGGAACGAGGTTGCGCAGCACTAGTGGGCGCTCATTCCGCCTGACGCCCTCCGCGTCCGCCCAAACCGGTTCCGCGCGAACAGGTCCTCCTATTGCGACGTCGTTCCGTGAGAGCCGTACGCGGGCCAGGCGGCGGCCATGCCCGCAGGTGTTCCGGCGCGGATCGACCGGGAGTTCGACCGTCGCCAGCGCGGGGCCGTAGGGCTGTTTGGCCATATCCCGAGAGAGCTTGTCCAACAGCCGTAGCGCCGACTCAGGCGCGTTGACGCCGGCCCGAGCGACGGACTCACGTACCAGCGCCAATGCCCGCCCGTCACTGCCCGCCCTTCGCGCGAGGATCGCGTCGAGATGCAGCACGACGCTTGAGGTGCCGGCAACACCTTGAGGAGTTCCCCCGCCGGCGCGGAGCGCGGTCAAGTCGTCGGCCGCCTGCTCGTAGTCGCCGGCGAGCAGAGCCTGCGACAGGCGAAAGTTGGTCGCGGCAGGACTCGCTGGATCCACGGCCGCCGCCGCGTCGAAGGCCGAAGCGGCCAGATCGTCTGCTCCCCGCAACACCGCCAGGCTCCCCACGTTCACGAACAGCGCGGAGACCCCGCAGCGGGCCGTGAAGCCGATCGCCAGCCCGGTGAGCAAGAGCGCCAGGGCCAGCCTGCCTGGGGCCGGCCTGGGCGCCGAGCCGCCGGCAGATTGCCGAGCGCGGTTGTCAGGCACGCTCCGACCGTTTTTCGGCCGCTGCGCCGGCGGGTTCAGGGATGCCGTTGCCGTATGTGTAGTCCCCGTAATAGTCCGAGGTAACCCTTGCCCGGGCGGCATTGACGACCGCGCCGAGCAGCACGGCGCCTGTCTTCAGCAGCGCTTCCCGCGCACGGAGCAGGGGACCTGGTCGCGTGGCGCCCGCCCGTGCCACCAGCAGCACCGCCCCGCCCGCGGCCGCCAGGACGACCGGGTCCGACACGCCCAGCACCGGCGGGCTGTCCACGATGACGATGTCGGCCAGGTCGGCAAGCTCGTCCAACACGTTGCGCATCCGGGTCGAGGCCAGGAGTTCGGCGGCGTTCGCCGGCGACTGGCCGGCCGGCACCAGCGAGACGTTGTGGAACGCGGTACGGCGCAGGGCTGTGGACGCGTCCTCCTCGTGGTTCACCAGCAGGCTGGTCAGGCCCCGCGTGTTCCGCAGACCAAGCCGCTGGTGCAGACACGGTCGTCGCAAGTCAGCGTCCACCAGGACGACGCGTCGCTCCGTTTGCCCGAACACGACGGCCAGGTTGGCTGCGGTCGTTGACTTGCCTTCTCCCTGGCCAGCGCTGGTGACCAGCAGGCGCACGGGGTGTTGCAGACCCCAAAGGTCGATGCTGGTACGAATCTTTCGATAGGCCTCGGCGGCGGGCGGCGGCAGGTCCTCGTTTTCCATCAGCACGCCCACGACGCCCAACTGAGCCAGTCCCAGGGGCTGCAGATCGTCCGGCGATTTGATGGTGTCGTCCCGGTATTCGAGAAAAGCCGCGATGGCCGTGGCCGCCAACAGGCCCGCCAATGCGCCCACAAGCGTGTTGAGGACTACGCGTGGAGCGATGGGGACCCTGGGCAACGTGGCCGGCTGCGCGACTCGCAGCACGTGCTCGCCGCGCCCGGTCGGGAGAAACGGCTGCTGCTGTTCGATGAACACTCGCGCCACAGCGTTGGCCAGGTCGCGCGAGAACTCGGGGTCCGGCGTCTCGGCCCGGATCTCGAGCAGTTGCGTCTGGGCGATCGCCAGACCGTCAACCAGGTCGTCCAGATCGGCAAGCTCGACTGCCAGATCAAGCTGGTTGACGACCTGCTCCAACACCACCCGCTGCGTCGCCATTCGGGCGTACGTCTTGACGAGCTGCTGGCTCAGTAGCGCGTCGCTATAGGTCACCGTGCCGGGTGCGGCCGACTGGTTGACGACAATCGTGGCCGTGGCGCGGTAGGTGGGGTCGATTAGCCTGGAGACACCCCAGGCGGCGGAACCACCGGCGGTCATGCCGATGAGCAGCACCCACCACCAGCGCATGACCACGGCCGTCAGCCAGCGGGGCTCCACACCACAACCTTTCGGGAAGAGCTGCGCCCCGCCCGTCAGCTGCGGCTCGTGGTGGATCTACGTCGCGTCCGGACGCCGCCTGGGCACGCGTCGGACCGCTGCACAGGATACTAAGGGCGTGTTCCGGGTCGCGCTGTTTGCCAGTTGCGACCGGTCCAGGAAGAGACAAGCGCCGCCGCCGCTTGACGCTCTGCTCGAGTGCGGACTAAACCGTGACCGGCAGCGCACCCCCCGCGTGCGAGGAAAGGCAGATCGACATGACTCTCTGGACCGGCGACCTCAACTACGTGGCCGTGATCGTGGCCGCCCTGATTCCCATGGCGCTCGGCATGTGGTGGTACGCCCCGAAGTACGGACTGGGCGATATCTGGCTCAACCTGGTCGGAATGACCCAGGAAGAGATTCAAGAGAGCGGTGGGTCGGGGCCCGCGATGGGCCTCACACTCATTGGCGCGGTGGTTCAGTCCTACGTGCTGGCGCTGCTGGTCAAGATGACCGGCGCGACCGGGTTTGGCGAAGGCGTGATCCTGGGAATCTGGCTCCTGGTCGGGATCATTGCCACCACCAGCCTGGGCGTGTACGTCTTTGCCGGCCGTGGGCTGAAGCTCTGGGCGTTCAATAACGCCTACTACCTGGTCGGCATCATTCTCATGACGGGCCTGCTGGCAGCCTGGTCGTAGTCGACGAAAGCCCGTCCTTGCCCGTGCGGCTGCGCGCGCTTCGCGACACGACGCTCTACGGTCTGGCGCTGCTGGGGACAGGCCTGGTAGCGCTCGTACCCGCGCGTCTTGTCGATGCTCTCGCCGCGCGGGTCGGCCGGCTGGTCTACCGACGCGCGGGCGCCCGCGCCGACCGGCTGCGCGCGAATCTGCGCGTGGTCGTTGGAACTGATGCGCCGGACTCCCATATTGAGTCGCTGGCCGAGGGCGTGTACGCAGCCTACGGGCAGTACCTGGCGGAATTCTTCACCATGCACTGGCCGGACTTCTGGGGGCGCCGTCGCCGGCTGGTCGTTGACGAGACCACGCTTCGGGAAGCCAAGCGCCGGGGCAACGGCGTGGTGCTGTTCGGTATCCACGCGGGCAACTGGGACCTGGCCGCCTCGGAGTGCGCCCGCCGGTACGGCGCTTTTCACAGCGCGGGCGAATCGGTGGAGCCGGCCTGGCTGGGCCTCCTGACCAATCGGGTTCGCCGGGGCGCCGGCACACGCCTCTACGACCCCATGAACGCGGCCCGGCCCTTACTGCGAGCGCTTCGCAACGGCGACATCATCGGTCTGGTCGCCGATCGGCCGGTCGCGGGGCCCGGTGTGGACGTGGAACTGTGCGGCAGGCGCGCCCGCCTGCCAGTCGGCCCGGTCTGGCTGGCCTTGCGTAACGGCGCGCCGCTGCTGCCCACGGCCATCGAGCGCCAAGCCGACGGCACGGTCTTTGTCGAGTTCCTGGACGAGGTCGAGCTCTCGGATCTCAAGCCCGATGCCGAGGGCGTTGCCGTCGGCGTGCAGCGTATGGCTGACGCGTTGACGGTCCTGATCCGGCGCGCGTACCCGAGTTGGTTCGCGCTCCAGGAAGTCTGGCCGGACGAAGGGTAGCGGTAGCGGGGATCAGTCCGACCGGCGCCGTTTGCGCCATTGCACCTGAACCGCCCCGGGCGCAACGGCTTTAGGGTATGGTTGAAACATAACCAGCCACCGCGCGCAGCAGAAAAACGAGTGCGCGCGAACATCGGAAACTGCGCGCCTATCGCCATGTTGAGCTTGCGTGCCTGATCCAGGGAGCATCCCCCATCGCTAGTTTCATTGACCTCGGAGTTCGCCAAGACCTCGCCGACGACCTCGAAGACCAGTCCATTACCGAGCCCACACCAATTCAAGCGTCCTGCATTCCACTTCTGCTCAATGGTCGTGATGTCGTGGGCCAGGCCCGTACCGGTTCCGGCAAGACGTTGGCCTACGTGCTGCCGCTGTTGGAGCGCATCGACGCCCACCGCCCTGAGCAGCAGGCCCTTGTCCTGGGACCCACGCGCGAACTGGTGGAGCAGATCGCGTCTGTGACCGAACCGCTGGCCGCCCGCCTTGGCATGCGGGTCGTCCGGATCCTGGGCGGCGTCAGCTACGGCCCGCAGCGCAAGGCCCTGGACGGCGGCGCGCAGATCGTGGTGGCCACGCCCGGCCGGGCGCTGGACCTGATCGAGAGCGGCAGTATCCGCACCCAGGCCATTCGCGTCGTGGTGCTGGACGAAGCCGACCTGATGTTCGATATCGGGATGGCGCCGCAGGTGGAAGCCATCCTGCGCCATACACCCACCGACCGGCAGACCTCGCTGTTCTCGGCCACCGTGCCCGAGTGGGTGCGACGTATCACCGAGCGTCAACTCAGGGATCCGCAATGGATCGAGCTGGACACCGAGCCCGAGGACCGGCCCGACATCGACCACGAGGTCTGGATTGTGCCGGAGGTCGAGCGTCTCGCCGCCGTGCAGCACATCCTGGACGAGTCTCGCGGTACGCCCACGATCGTGTTTGGACGGACGCGACACCAGGTGTCGCGGTTGGGCGCGCGGCTGAAGAGTACGGGCATACGGGTCGACTCGATCCAGGGCGCGATGGCGCAGAATGCTCGCAGCCGCGTGATCGAACGTTTGCGCAGTTCACGCATCGACGTACTGGTGGCCACCAACGTGGCCGCGCGCGGGCTGGATATCGCCGGCCTGGGACAAGTGATCAACTACGACGTGCCGGAAGACCCGAACCTCTTCACCCACCGCACCGGGCGCACGGGCCGCATGGGCGGCCTGGGTCGCTCGATCACGCTGGTCAGCGGTGCGGACCTGGGGGCGCTTAGCGCCATCGAACGAATCCTGGGCGGCAAGCTGGTCAGGCGTACTTGGCGAGACATCCAGGGCGAGAACGGCGCAACCAACGGCCACACGCCGCGCGACCTGGCCGCCGCCGCGACGGTCGGCGCGGGTGGGCACAAGGTGCTGCCCGGTGAGCGCCTGAGCGCCAATCGCCGTGCGAGCCGGCCGCCCGCGGACCGCGAGCGGACCCCGGCGGCCAACGGCGAGTCGGAGAGGCCGCGTCGTCGCAGCAGACGCCGGCGCCGTTCCAGGGTCGCCGCCTCGCAGTAGACGAGAGTTCGCCGCACGGAGCGGCCGCCGCAGACAACCTACAATCCGGCCTCACCGCCAAGCTTGAGATTTCGCTATGTCTGAAACGCTTCGCGTTGGCCTGATTGCCGAGCCGGCCGGCTGGCACCTGGACGGTCTGATCAAGGTGTGTGCCGAGCATCCAGAGGTTGGCGAAGTCGCCGTGGCCGATGTCACCGGTCAAGTCGCCGGCGTCTTTCGGCCGATCACCGGGTCCTCGCCCGATCCTCACTGGCAAGCCCGCGAGCACGAGCCGGGCTCCGGTCCGCCGCCGGGCTGGACCAAGTACGGACGCGAAGTCAACACCGCGGCCATCCTGGGCGACAAGCTGGTGGCCAGCTTCACCGACCACCGCCGGCTGCTGGACGAATACAAGCCGGACGCCGTGCTGGTGACCATGGAGCCCCGCAAGATGCCGCCGGTGCTGATCGACTGCCTGGAAGCCGGCGTGCACGTGTTTCACGAGAAGCCGGCCTGCGGGCGCATCGAGGACTATCGGCGCGTGGTCGAAGTTGCCAATCGCTCATCCGCCCACCTCTGCGTGGCATTCAACATGCGCGGCCTGGCGGCGGTGCGCGAAGCCCGCGCCGTGGTGCAGAGCGGCGCGCTTGGGCGGCTGTTCGGCATGCAGGTGCACTACGTGGCCGAACACCCGCGCACCTGGCTGTGGGAAGAGCTGGCCGACGGCTGGATGTACGACCGCGACCGCGGCGGCGGGCATCTGATCTTCCTGGGCTGCCACTACCTGGACCTGATGCGCTACATCACCGGCGCCAACGTGCGCCAGGTGGCCGGCTTTGCCGACAACGTGGGCGGCGAACCGATCAACGCCGAAGACGCCTACGCCCTCAGCCTCAGGTTCGACAACGGCATGGTCGGAACCTTCAGCGGCGGCTTCATGACCCCGTCGTCGCAGAAGCATGACGGCCTGCAAATCTGGGGCAGCCGCGGCTGGCTGCGCTTCGCGCCCGAGGCCGACGACGGCTTCGAGTGGTTCACCCGCGAAGGCACCGGCGTCACCGCGCCCCAGCGCCGGCTCAACTTCACCGACACAGGCGTGAGCGGCGGCTTCGACCAGTTCAAGCACGAGTTCTTCCAGGCCTGCCTGGGCAACGGCGAACCGCCCGTCAGCGCCGACGACGCCCTCTGGATGCACGAAACCGCCTGGGCCGCCAGGCGCGCCTCCGACAGCGGCCAGACGCAGACGGTGAGCCTGGGAGGCGAGTAGCGCTCTGTCTTGAGCGGTCGATGGTTTGGGCGGCTGGCATTCCCTACCCCAGACTCTTTGTGTTTGACGCTAATAGCGCATCGCGCTAACATCCCAAGTGATACAGAGTTTCCGGGACAGGGACACCGAGGCGGTTGCCGAGCGGCGGCACGTCCGCAAGTTCTCCCGGGACGTTTAACGCAGGGCGCAACGAAAGCTGATGATCTTGAACAACGCTGCGAACCTGAACGATCTGCGCGTACCGCCAGGCAATCGTCTGGAAGCCCTTGCCGGCGACCGGGCCGGGCAATACAGCATCCTCGTCAACGATCAGTGGCGAATCTGCTTTGTCTGGCATGACGGCGACGCCTATGCGGTAGAAATCGTGGACTATCACGGAGGGTGAAATGGCGGACATAGAGAGCCTGCGGCCTTCAAGAGCCGCACGAGATCCGGCCAAGCTTCCCCCTATCCACCCTGGCGAGATTCTGATGGAGGAATTTCTTCGCCCGCTCAACCTGAGCCAGTACCGGCTGGCCAAGGCCATTGGTGTCGATCCCCGCCGGATTCATGCAATCGTGCATGGCCAGCGGGCCATCACGGCCGAGACGGCGCTGCTGCTGGCGCGTTTCTTCGGGAACTCGGCCGAATTCTGGATGGGCCTGCAAAGTCAGTACGACCTGGAGACTGCAGAAGACCGGCTGGCCCACCGGTTGGAGGCAGTCACGGCATACGCGAGCGGATAGCCAGTGTCATCACATGATTCTGGTAGGCGGGTAGAGGCGTGAGCTATCAAGCGCCGGGACGCCCCTCCGAGCCGCGGGCAGCGAAGCCGAAGCGACCGGAGACATCAGCGTTACTAACGATCCTGGCCTTGGGTAATCGTCAGATCGCCGCAGGCCAGGTGGAGTCCGCCGATAAGGTCGTGGCCAGGCTGCGGGATCGTGCGGACAAACGGTAGGAGGCCTCGTCAAGAGATCTTCGCGTGTCGTGGGGACAGAGGCCA
>JAPPKM010000053.1 GCA_028874315.1 Chloroflexota bacterium | reverse complement strand
CCACAGGCCCCGCCCCGCGCCCCCGCGCCATGCGAGTTGTCAAGCCCCACTGCTCACCTTCCCCTCATTCTCTCGCTGGCCGTTGTATTGGCCCTATGCGCCTTGACGCCTGCCGGCGCCGGCATCCTGTTCCCGCACGACTATGGCAACGGCAAGATCCTGACGTTTTCGGGCGGCGCGCCCGGCAAGCGCTACGAACTCAGGGTTGCGCAGCCGGCCGGTGGCATCGTGAAGGCTTCGCAGGCGCACCTGGACGTGTCGTTAATCGACCACGGGCGGGTCAAGATCCAGCCCCGGAACGTGGCGTCGCAAGTCTACAGGCAGTTCTACGGTCCCAGCGGCGCCGGCGGCGGTGTGCAACTACCGGCGGCAGTGTTCATTGCGGGCACCGACACCCTTGTGGACGGCACGCTGGTTATCGACACCACGTACGACCCGTCGCCCCACTTCCTGGACGCCGACTTTGCGGGAAACCAGCGGTGGACGACGCGTGTCGAGACAACGGGGGGCGAAACGGAGGCCTTTTCCTTCTCCTGGAAGGCCGACCATGGCGGCGTCAAGAACTGGAGGCTGGGCAACCCATCGTCCCACCTGGGAGTCCGCTGCGAAATCCTGTCGGACATCGTCGCCGTCCTGGAGCCTGCCGAAACAGACAGCCGGCTGGCGTCGCTGGTCGCCGCCCAGACCGATGCCAGCGGAGCGTCGGGGCAGGTGACCATCCGCTTTGCGGCGCCGGCGTACCGGCCAGGCGGCGACAACGTCTACACCGTGCGCATTCACAGCCAGCAGGATCCGTACGGAATCGGCGGTGAAGGCCGACCGACCGGATGCAGCGGCTCCGCGCTGGACGTACGGTTCACCGTAGGGCAAGGGAACCAGGCGTTGCCCAGCGCCCACGAAGACGGCGAACTGCGGCTGGTAAACGGCGTCGCCGCGAACGAGGGCCGCCTGGAGATGTACTACGACGGCCAGTGGGGCACTGTCTGCGACGACTACTGGACGGACGCCGACGCCGACGTCGCCTGCCGGCAACTGGGCTACGAGCAGGGCTCGGTCCCGGACGGCGGCCGCTTTCTGCAATCGCACTTCGGACCGGCGGATGAAGGGATGCCTATCTGGCTGGACAACCTTCTCTGCCGCGGCGACGAGTCCAGCCTCATGGGCTGTCCGCGCGCGCCACAGCCCGGAGGCACGGACCCGGGACAGCACAACTGCTCGCTCGGTCACGTGGAGGACGTGGGCGTTCGCTGTGAGACCAGCGAACTTGCCGCGTTCTCGGTCGCCGATGATTCGGCGAACGAGGGCGGCACCCTGTATTTCCGCATCGAACTGAGCCGGGCGCGGCAGTCGGCCACGCGGGTTGACTACGCCACCGTCGATGGCACGGCGACGGCCGGGGCGGACTACGTTCCGGCGGCGAGCACCCTCGTCTTCAACCCGGGCCAGCGGACGAAGCACGTGGAGGTGACGGTGCTCGACGACACCCACGACGAAGGCAGCGAGACCCTCACGCTGGTGCTCTCCAACCCAATGGAGGCGCGTATCGAGGACGGCGAGGCGACCGGCACGATTGTCAACAGTGATCCCCTCCCCAAGGCGTGGATGGCTCGCTTTGGACGCACGGTCGCCGGCCACCTGGTGGACGGTCTACTGGCGCGCCTCGAAACACCCCCGGACTCCTACGTACGGCTGGCTGGGTACCGGCTGGACGGCGCCTCAGGCGTCGACGCCGGCGGCTCGGGTTCCGCGTGGCCAACCGGACGCGACCCCTGGAGCGAACCCGGACCGCCTGCCTCTGGGGAACGGCAGGCGGCGACGCGGGGCACGCTGTCGGGCAGCGCCTTTCACCTGGTGTCCAATACGGACGCTCCGGCCCAATCCGCGCGCCTGACCGCCTGGGGCCGGGCCGCCGCGAGTGGCTTCGACGGCCAGTCCGACGGTGTGTCCACTGACGGCCGGGTTGCCACCGCGATGGTAGGCGTGGACGGCGCCTGGAAGCACTGGTTGACCGGTGTGGCCCTGGCGCACAGCGAAGGCGACGGCGCTTTCGGAGCCGCCTCGCTGCCGGGGGGCGATATCGACAGCAGGCTGACCAGCGTTCACCCCTATGCGGCCTATAGGCTGAGCGACCGGGCGTGGATATGGGGCATGGGCGGCCTTGGCGAAGGCGTATTGACGCTGAAGCCCGACCGCGGCGGCGGACTGGAGACCGGAATCGGCATGACGATGGCCGCGGCCGGCTCCCGGAGCGCGCTTCTCACGACGGCGCGGGGACTGCATCTGAACCTGGAAACCGACGGCTTATGGGTGCGCACGACGTC
>JAPPKM010000016.1 GCA_028874315.1 Chloroflexota bacterium | reverse complement strand
CCACGCCGGTGGAGGTGAGGCCGGCGCTGATGACCAGAATGGCGCCGACGGCAATCACGGCCTGGTTGGAAAAGCCGCTGAGGGCCTGCTCGAGGGTAATAACCCGGGCGAAGAACAGGGTGAGCAGGACACCGAAGGCAACGAGATCGGGCGAAAAGCGCCCAAACGCCAGCAGCAGCAGCGCCACCACCGTGACCCCCAGCACAAAGGCGATCTCGAACGTCACGGGCGGCTGCTAGTCATCGTCGCCCTCATCGGCCAGCAGGCTCTCCACGCCCTCCACGTAGGTCGGATAAACCAACTCGACGCCAAGCTCGCTGCGAATCTTGGCGTTCGAGCACCCGTAGTTTCCTGTCACCAGCGCATAGAGGTTGTGTCCCAGGGGGGCGTGGCCCTTGGTTAGCTTCGAGGTCAGCCCGAATCCCCCGATCATGGCCCGCGCCAGCCACTTCGGCGTAGACCCGGGCGCCGGCACGTGGGCCCGGTCGGCCAGGTGGTCGAAGTAGTCGGCCATGCTCACCGGCTGATCGTCAACGGCCAGGTAGACCTCGCCCGAGCGGCCGCGCTCGGCCACCGCGGTCAGCACCGTCGCCAGGTCATCCACGTGGATACGGCTCGACAGGTTCTCTCCCCCGCCCAGCATGCGCAGGCGCTTGTTGCGCAGGGCGTCGACCGTTCGCCGGCCCGGACCGTAAATGGTGCCGGCACGAACAAAGCGGGCCGGGAACCCGCCAGCGCCCAGGGCGTCGCGCAGGTGCTCCTCGGCCAGCAGACTGACTCGGCCCAACTGGGAATTCGGCTGCGTGGGCGTCGCTTCCGTAATCGTCTCGTCCGAGCCGCGGCCGTAGGCCGCCATCGTCTGCACCAGCACAAACGAGGCGATGCCGGCATCGGCCAGCGCGGCCGCGGCATTCACGACCCCGTCCAACCCCACGCGCTTCGTCCAGTCCGGATGGCCGCTGATGCTGCCCACCAGGTAGAACACGTGGTCGTCCGGCCGCCCCAGGCCCTCCAGCTCCTCCGGCTCCCCCACGTCGGCAATCTCGACCTCGACGCCCAGGGTCTCCAGATCATCCGCCGCCGACTCGCTGCGCCCGATGCCACGCACGCTCCAGCCGCGACCGACAAGGTGCCGCGCCAGCGCGCTGCCGGCGTAGCCCGTGATTCCGAAGATCAGTGCCTGGGGCATCCACCGCCAACCGGCCCGCCGTTGCCGCGCCATGGTGAACGGGTTCGGGTAGCTGCCGCAAGCGGCGCCCGCCTGGGCTGCTAGGCTGAATACGTGGGCGCCGCAACCTCAGCCAGAATCGACATTGCCTCGCTGGCTTCCCGCATCGTTGACGCGGCGTACCTGGAAGGCGATTTCGTCCTGCGCTCCGGCCGCCGCAGCCGCTATTACCTCGACAAGTACCGCTTCACCACCGAGCCGTCGCTGCTGCGCGACATCGGCCACGCGCTGGCGGCCCGCCTGCCCCCCGACACCCAGCGCGTGGCCGGGCCGGAACTGGGTGCGGTGCCCCTGGCCACGGCGGTTTCGCTGACCACCGGCCACCCCAGCGTTCTGGTGCGCGGCGAGTCCAAGTCCTACGGCACCCAGCGCCGGTTCGAGGGCATCCTGCACCCGGACGAGAACATCGTCCTGATTGAGGACGTCGTCACCACCGGCGGCCAGGCCATCGAATCGGCGATTGCCCTGCGCGAGAGCGGCGCCAACGTGCGACTGGTTCTGGTGGTGGTCGATCGCGAGGAAGGCGCGGCGGCAGCCATGGCCGACGCCGGCTTCCAGTTCGAGGCCCTCTTCACCAGCACCACCCTCGGTCTGAAAACCTGATGGCCAAGCGCAAGCTTCGGGTGGGCGTGCTCTTCGGCGGCCGCTCCGGCGAACACGAGGTATCTCTCCGTTCGGCGCGCTTCGTGCTGGAGTCGCTCGACCCTGAAAAGTATGAGGTGCGGCCGATCGGCATCACCAAGACCGGCGAATGGCTGCTTGACGACGATCCCATGCCACTCCTGGAAGGCGCCGTCGAGCCTGGCGCCCGGCCCGCCCAGGCGCCGGTCAGCCTGCCCACGCGCATGCCGGAACGTCCCGCCGGCGCCCCGGACGCCCCGCTCGATGTCGTGTTTCCGGTCCTGCATGGCACCTACGGCGAGGACGGAACGATCCAGGGGCTGCTGGACCTGGCCGACGTGGCCTACGTGGGCAGCGGCGTCACCGGCTCCGCCGTCGGCATGGACAAAGCGATTCAGAAGCGGGTGCTACACGCGCACGGCATTCCAGTGGCGCCGTCGCGTGTCTATACCCGCCGGGCCTGGCGCGCCGATCCCGAGTCGATCCGCGCCGAGATCGAGGCAGAGTTGGGCTATCCGGTCTTCGTCAAGCCCTGCAACCTGGGCAGCAGCGTCGGCATCAGCAAGGCGCACAGCGCGGACGAGCTGGGCCCGGCCATGGACTTGGCCGCCAGGTACGACCGCCGGCTCATTGTCGAGGCCGGCATCCCGAACGCCCGCGAAATCGAGGTCAGCGTGCTCGGCAACGACGAGCCCGAGGCCTCCGTCTGCGGCGAGATCATCCCCGGCAACGAGTTCTACGACTACAACGCCAAGTACCTGGACGACACGTCACAGGAGTGCATTCCCGCTGACATTCCGAACGAGCTGGCCGCACGCATCCGGCGGATGGCGGTGGAGGCGTACCGCGCCATCGACTGCGCCGGCTTTGCGCGCGTGGACTTTCTGGTCGACGGCGAGTCGTTCGACGTTGTGCTCCTCGAGATCAACACGATTCCTGGATTCACCGAGATCAGCCAGTTTCCCAAGCTCTGGCGGGCCAGCGGTGTCGATTCGCGGGAATTGCTGGACCGCCTGATCGACCTGGCCCTGGAGCGCCACGCCGACCGGCGCGAGACCAGTACCAGCTACGACTAGCGGCCGTCCAACCGATCGATCGCCGGGCCATCCGGGACCCGAACTGCAAACAATTGACTGGCGTTACTTAAAGTCATGGATGTACACTTTCTGTAACGACCACTGTGATATTCTGAGGACAAGCCATGCGTGGGCGTCGAAGCTTTCTCAGGCAAAGCCTGAGGCTGCTGGCGGGAGGCACGGCAGGCACAACACTTGGGGGGTTGGCCCCTGCTGTGCATGCCGCCGGAACCCTTACACAGCCGGAGGTCGATCCGCCCGGCCGCGCGAACATCGCCGACGCGGAGCCGCCCTTCCCGGTCCCAACCGCGCCGACCCTGGACGAATTGGACCTCCCCGTCACGCCCTTCGCGGGCGAGGGTCCGCCACGGTCCATCGTCAAGTCGTCGCCGGTCATCACCGTCTACGGTCGCAGCTTCGGCGTGGCGCCGATTCTGGGACTCCTGGGCGACCTGAACTCGTTTGATGAACTCGAGAACAGCATCGCGCCATGGGTCAGCGCCACCGAGGAGCTTGCCGGGGCCCCGGTCACCGTCGCGCCGCACCTGATATACGCCCTGGCGCGCCCTTGTCAGGGCGCCGACGACTCCTGCCTGATTTTCCTGGACGGCTCGGGCGTCGATCTGGTCAACGAGTACATCCTGCCCGCGGCCGATCGCGGCATGGGGGTCGTTTTGGACGCCCAGATGGGTCGCCTCTCGCCCGCCTTCTTCGTGCGGCGAATGATCGACATGGGCTACATGGCCTATCCCAACGTGCACATCGCGCTCGATCCCGAGTTTGCGACCCGGCCGGATCAGAACATGCCCGGCCATCCCATCGGGCGGCTCTCGGCCAATGCCATCAACCAGGCCCAGCGCATCCTGGCCGACTACGTGCGAAGCGAACGGCTCACGCACAAGAAGATCATGATCATTCACCAGTTCGTCGATGAAATCTCGGACTCGTGGTCCATGGTGTCTCGCAAACGCGACATTGAGGTCTACCCGGAGGTGGACCTCGTTTTCGACGCTGACGGCTTCGGCAGCCCCGATGCCAAGATCTTGAAGTACAACGCCATCACCAACCCGGAGGCCTACCCGCACCTCCAGTGGCGGGGCATCAAGATCTTCCAGCACAACAAATACGCCCCGAGGTTCTCGGACTCCCCGGTGCTGACCCCGCGCCAGCTGTTTGGCCTGGATTCCACCCGCGCCGGCTGGCGCATGTGGGCGCCGCCGCACCTGATCGTGCTGGCCTAGGCGCTCGCGCCGCCGCTAGCCCTCCGGCAGCCCCGCCAGGTTGCTGAACGATTGCGCCGCGCCCGAACCCAACACTCGCAGAGCGGCGGCCACGGGCTCGGGGCCTGCGGCGTCGCCGAGTTCAATTTCAACCAGGGAGCCCGCCGTTAGGCCGGCCCATACATCGTCCTCGCGTGCCGCGGGCGGAACCTGAACGCTCACCCCGTTGAGCGTGATCCCCGCCTCGCGAATCTCGCCCACGAACCCTTGCCATCGCGTAACGACCGGGCCATCCGGCGGATCCACTGGCGCCACCTCGCGCACCACCAGCACGTAGGACGAGGCCGCGCGTAGCGCCTCGAACGTCACCAGCACCTCGTCGCCCGGCGCCATCGGGCCGCGCAGCGCCAGCGGCGCGTCCAACGGCCGGCTGAAGACGATGCCGCCGGCCCGAATGCTGAACGAATCGATAGCAACCAAAACGCCCTGCAGCGTGGGCGCCAGCGGCGCGACGGGCGTCGGGGTCTCCGTGCCCACCGGGGTCGCGGTCGGCGACACCTCCGGCGGCGGTGTGGCGTCCGCCGGTGCGGCAGTCGCCACCGGGCTGGGCGTCGCATCAGGCGTCGCCGTCGGCGCGGCTTCCGTCGTCGTCGGCTCCGGGGTGGCCGTGGCCTCGGGGGTCGGCGATGCCTCACCGTCCGTCGGCGTTGCCTGAGATTCGTCCGAGGGCGTCGGTGTGCCCTCCGTGGGGGTTCCCTCGGGGCTGGGCGTCGCCTCCGGTGTCGGGCTCGGCGTCCCCTCCGCAACGGTCGGCGTTGGTGAGACGTCGGCTTCAGGCGGCGGCGGTTCGGTCGGCGCCGGTGTGGACGCAGGCGTCGGCGATGCCTCCGGGGTCGGTTCCTCGCTCGCGGCCGTTGGCGTGGCTTCAGGCGTCGGCGTGGCTTCGCCGTCGGTTGCGGTCGGCGAGGGCGAGGCGTCCGGGGCTGGCGTGCTGTCGCTAGACGTTGGCTCGGCAGCGGGCGATGCCTCGGGAGTTGCGGTCGGCTCGCCTTCGGTCGGCGTTGCGGTCGGCGTTGCCTCGGGCGTCGGCTCGGGGCCGGGCGAGGGGTCCGGCGCTGCGGTCGGCTGTTCACCTGGCCCGGGCTGCGAGTCAGCCGGCGCCGCTTCCACAACCGAGAATCCAATCAGCGAAAGGCTCCCGTCGGCGGCCACCTGGGCTTCGGCCCGAACGCGCGCCGCGAGGGGCGCGGCGTCCACCGCCGCCACGTCAGCCCTGGCAATCGAGATGCCCGCCACCACCACGGCAACCTCGGTCACGGCGTTGAGCTCGCCCGTGACCACCACGGCGCTGCCCGTTATGTCGAACGCCGGCGCCGGAGTGGCGGTCGCGGTCGGCTCGGGCGTGGCCAGAGGCGTGGGCGCTGCCGTCACGGCCGCCGGCGTCGGAGAAAGCGGTGGCGCCGGGGTCGCGGTCGGCGTGGGGCTGGGACTGGAAACTGGCGCGGGGCCCGGTGTGGGCGCCGGCGCGGACACGCTGGGGGTAAGGCCTGGATCCGGGGTCGCCGTTGGCGCCGCCCGCAGGATCGGGCCGCTATGCACGTCCTGCAGGCCGGCTTGCACCTGTGAACGTGCACGCGATATGGGAGCGCGCTCGTCCTCGGGGGCCGAGTGGGTGAGCGAGTTGAACCGTGTGTCGTGCTCGGCCAGTCGTCGGCGATAGTCGGCGGCTACGTCCCCGGTGCGCTCGGCGCCAGGCTCCTGTTCCCGGGCCACCGCGCCCAGGACGTCCACGCCTTTCCGCACGACCTCCTGGTACGCGGTGCTGGCGCGCGCCACGGCGACGGTGTCCCCCAGCCCGGCCGCCGACTCGATTTCACGCAGCCGCTGCTCCGCCGTGTCCAGGTACAGGTAGGCCTTCTCCTCATTCGGGGCGAACCCGATCCGGAGTTCCTCAAGCGTCAGCCGGTAGCCGTACAAGGCGCTGTCCGGTCCGCTGTTCACGGCGGCCAGCGTCACCCCGCCGTAGGCGACCAGGGCAATCGCAAAGGCCGCGGCCAGCCCGGCCATGCGCACCGGCATAAAGCGCGGGAACCACCACGTCAGGCGTTCCCAGGCGCTGGCGGGCTCAGGCTGCCGGTCGAGCCGCGCGCGCAGATGCTGCAGCTCTTCGTCGATCAGCCGCGCCCCGCGGTCCACGGCTTGCCGGTCCAGCGGCAGCGGCGCCAGCGCCTGCAGGTCCAGCGCCACCACCAGCATGTCGCGCAGGCGCTCGTGATGCTCCGGATACTCCGCAACGCATGCGTCAAGGCTCGCTTCGCCGCGCAGCAGGCGGTCAAGCGACGTGTGAAAGGCCGTCTCGATATCCGTGCTCACGGGACGTCCTCAGCCATGACCTTGCGAAGGGCACCAACCGCCCTGAATTGCAACGCGCGGATCGCCGGTTCGTTACGGTTCATAATCTCCGCGATCTCGCGGTGGCTCATGTCCAGGGCGAACCGGTAGCTCAGCACCTGCCGCTGGTCTTCGGTCAGCGACTGCATGGCCTCCCGCAGCTCCTCGCGGCGGGCCAGCGACTCGAAATGCGCATCCAGCGTCTCGCCGCGCTCGGCAACCAGCGCCTCGTCCAGCGGGACGGTGCTGCGCGTGGCCCGCCAGTTATCCACCACCACGTTCTTGGCAATGCGGTAGATCCAGCCGTTGAACTCGGGAATCGAGCGGTGCTGGTAGCGCCCGATCGCCTGCATGGCGCGCAGGAAGACCTGGTTGGCCAGATCTTCGGCCAATACCCGGTCACTCACCTGGTACGCGATGTAGCGGTGAATGCGGTCGACGTAGAGTCGATAGAGTTCCCCGTAGGCCTCGCGGTCCAGCGTGGCGGCGCGGCGGATGACCTCATTCAGTTGCTCTTCGCTTGGCTCAGCGTCCAATAGCACGGCAACGGTGGTCCTGGCGCTCTCTCAACGCCGGTAGGGGTGGGTCTGTTACGGGGCGGCGCGGCGTCGGGCCGCTGCTACGCAGCGTTACGCCAGTTCGCTGAACCAGGCGCGGGTGCGCACGAGACCCTGGGGCAGCGCCACACGCGGGCGCCAGTCCAGCAACGCTCGGGCACGCGCCGCATTTCCAAGGTAGCGCTCCACTTCCGCCTGCGGGTGCGGATGCGGCACCTGGCGCACGCGTCCGGCGCCGTCGTCGATTAGCTCGGCTAACTCACGGATGCTCGTTTCCTGTCCGGTCGCCAGGTTCAGCGTGTGCCCTACGGCCGTCTCCACCGACGCGTCGACAATGCCGCGGGCTGCGTCGTCAACGAAGACAAAGTCACGCGTTTGCGCGCCGTCACCGTGCACGTCCAGTGTCCGCCCGGCCAGCGCGGCCTGCAGGAAGCGTGCCACCACGCCGCCTTCCAGATCGCCGCGCTGCCACGGGCCATAGACGTTGAAGGGACGAACGATGGTGTGGCGAAGGCCAAAGGCCCTTCGATAGCCACCGGCCAGGTCGTCGGAGGCCAGCTTGGATGCCGCGTAGGGCGAGGCCGGCGCGCTGGCGGCCCGTTCGTCCAGCGGTCGCCGGGCCGAGGCATACACGTGACAGGTGCTCACCAGCACCAGGCGCAGGCCTTCCGTTCGCGCCGCTTCCAGCACATTCAGCGTGCCCAGCACGTTGGCGCGGATCACGTCGGCCGGGCCGTGCACGCTGGCGCCCACGTCGACCGAGGCCGCCAGATGGAACAGGGTGTCAACCCCCATCAGGCCGCGCCGCAGCGCCGCCTGGTCGGCCACGTCGCCCTGCGTCAGCCCCAGGTAGCCCGGCTGCCCGCTGAACGCCTCCAACGAGCCGGGCCGGGCGCGCGATAGATCATCGAGCACGCGTACCGCCACGCCGCGGTCAAGCAGTTCACCCACCACGTGCCGACCGATGAATCCGGCGCCGCCGGTGACGAGCGCGCTCATCGATCCACGGCCCGCAGCCAGTCGACGGTGCGCCGCATCCCTTCCTCGAAGGTGGTGACAGGCCTCCACCCGGTCGCCTCGTGAATGCGCGCGACATCGGCCCGCAGGGCCGGCAGATCGGTACGCCGGCCCGGCGTTTCCACGATCTCGCTGTCGGATCCGGTGACCGCCAGCACGGTTCGCGCCACGTCCAGGATCGACGTCTCGAGCCCGGTGCCGATATTGAACACTGAACCGGCCAGCGCCGCGCCCTTCCTGATCACCCGCGCGTAGGCGTCCACCGCGTCGTCGACGAACATGAAATCTCGCGTCTGGCGGCCGCCGTTCTCCAGGAGCAGCGGCTCGCCCCGCAGCGCACGACGAGCAAAGGCCACCGTTACGGCCGGGTAGCCCACGATGTTCTGGTGCGGGCCGAAGGTGTTGAAATTGCGAATCACCACCACAGGGTGACCCCACCAGCGGTTCAATGCCAGGCAGTGCATCTCGCACGCGGCCTTGCTGACGGCGTAGACCGTGACCGGCCGCAGCGGGTGGTCCTCGTCCATCGGCACCTGGACCGGCGGGCCGTACACCTCGGGCGACGAGGCGTAAATCAACAGCGGCGGCCGCGTCATCTCGGCGATCGCGTGGGCGAACCGAAATGTGCCGGCCTCGTTGTTGGCGAAATAGGCGTGCGGGCGTTCCATTGACTCCGGCACGGAGATGCGCGCCGCGAAGTGCACGATTACGTCCGGCGCCCAGTCGTTGAGTTCGGCGGTCGTCAGGCCGGCGAAGTCGCGACGCACGATCTCGACGGCCTGCCCGGCCTCCGCCTCGGAGGTCAGCGGCTCGCCGCCCGGGAAGTGTCGCGAGAAGTCGTCCACGGCCACCACCGAGGCGCCGGGGTCCTCTCGCAGCAGCCGGCGGGTCAGGTTGAACCCGTACATGCCGGCGGCGCCCGTAATCAATGCACGCATGAAGGTCCGTCTCGGTGGTGAGCGGCTCGCGAGGCCGGGGAGTGGAAAGTTGCGCCTACGAAGCGCAGATTATAGGGACGACCGCACCTTCACCGGTGCACACACCGGCCTTTGATAGGGAGATTCCCATGGCACGACTGGAGAACGACGACATCCAGACGCGGCTGGCCCAGCGATCCGGCTGGAGTCACGACGACGGCGCCCTGGTCAAAAAGTTCGAGCTCGAAGATTTCATGGCCGTGGTGAACCTGGTCAACGCCGTCGCCCCCCGGGCCGAGGCGGCCGACCACCACCCCGACATGTTCATCAACTACCGCCGCATCACCTTCACCCTGTCCACCCACAGCGAAGGCGGCGTGACCGAAAAGGACTTCGCGCTGCTCGACGAAATCGAGCAACTGGCGGGCGTGTAGGCTCGCACCTGGACCAGGTGCCTCTGCGGGCGGTCAGAGCCCGATGTTTCACGTGAAACATTCGCCTGCCCTCTCATCAGGTGCAGGCGCCCGCGTTGGAGTAACATCGGAACACGGGTGCTTGAGCTTGAGGTCGAGGCGGCCCGCCGCCGTATCTGGTCTTAGGCAGACACCCGAAACGATTGGGCGGCCACGGTTGGAGTGATACACCGTGAACGCAGACCTCATCCCAATTCTGGTCGCCATCATTGGTGCCGCCGTCGCCATATTGCTTGGGCTCGGGGGATTGACCCTTGCGCTTTGGCGCGAAGTCCGGGCGGACATCCGCTCGCTGTCGGGCCGCATGGACGCGATTTCCGACCGCTTAGCCCAGGTCGAAGTGCGCGTGGGTCGGCTTGAAGAGCGGGTGGCTGGGGTCGAAACTCGCATAGCTGGGATCGAAGGCCACCTCGGCGCGACTAGCCCGCCTTCCGCCTGAGCGTCGTCGCCGTCCGGCTTCGCCCTAAAGCTTCTGCCGTACTAGGCCGGAGCCTTAACCCGGCCGCGGGCGCCGATGAAGAACTGGTCGGTCTCGATGACCTCGACCTCGGTGCAGACGAGGCCGAGCAGCGATCGAAGCTCCTCCGGCGACCAGTAGATTTTCCAGATCGTGAACTCGCGGCCGTCGTTCAGGCGCCGGTGCTGCCGCTGCACGCGCTCGCCCGCGGTGTGCTGATCTGACGCGCCCGAAAGTTTCGCCTGCCGCGAGTCCACCAGCACGATCCATCCGCCGGGACGCACGATGCGCGCCGCCTCGCGGATGAATTCGGCCGAGCGCGGCACCGGGACGTGGCTCAGCCAGAACCCGAACATGCAGGCGTCCCAGGCGCCGTCGGCCGCCGGCAGCCGGTACGCATCGGCCCGGCAGCGTCCGATCGGGATGTCCGACCCATCTCGCCGGCGGGCCTCCGCAAGCATCTCGGGCGCATAGTCCGAGGCGACCACGCGGTTGCGCTGGGCCAGCAGCCGCGTCCACCAGCCGGTGCCCGCCGCGACTTCGAAGACGTTCCCATCGCTCAGTGACCCCACGAACCGTTGCAGTTCGGCCATCTCGCTGTGCCAGGCGGCGTCAGCCTCCGCACCGTGCGCGTAGCGGCCTTCGCGCAGGATCCACTGCTCGAACTCCGGCGCGCGCGCCCGGTAGTAGTCCCGGGTGTCGGCCTCGACCTCAGCTTCGGTGGGCGGTTTCGTCGTCTGGTTCATCGTCGTCTTCTTCGGGAAGGTCCACGAGCTCGGCCTCGTGCAGCCAGTCCAGGGTGGCGTTCAGCCCATCATCCAGCGGCGTGTAGTTCAAGCCAAGGTCGCGCTCGGCTTTGGACCCGTCAAGCTGGCTGCCGTGCAGCGCAATCCGCACCGCAGCGCGCGAGATAAGCGGGCGGCTCCGCTTGATCCAGGCCGGCAGGCTGTAGATCAGGCCGAACGCCTGCCAGGCCAGCGGCGAGGCCGGCTTGACTTCGTACTCGAGGTCGGCTAGCTCGACCGCGCGCTGCAGGAAGGCGAGGCGTGACAGGTTGTGGCTGGCCAGGATGTAGCGCTGGCCGGGCCGCCCGCGCACCAGCGCCGACGCGATCCCGCGCGCCACGTCCTTGACGTAGACCCAGGCCACCGGCACGTCCACCGACACGCCCAGCCGTCCGCTGAGTGCGCCGATGAGGGCCTGGCCCGTGCCCGAGGCGTCACCCGGCCCATAGACGGTGGCGGGGTTCACGATCACGACGTCAAGCGGCGACCCGTCCTCCAACAGCGCCGCCTCGGCCTCGACCTTGGAGCGTTCGTAGTCGCTGAGCGCGTAATCGCGCCGCTCGGTGTCCTCCGTGCCCACCTCGTCTTCCTCTTCGCCGATGGTCGATCCGCTGCTGACGAAGACGAGGCGGTGGACGCCGGCTGCCTGAGCGGCGTCGCGCACGTTGCAGGCGCCGTCCACGTTGGCCTCGAAGAAGTCCCCCGAACGAGGTGCCCAGGAGTCGTGCAGGCCGGCCATGTGGATAACCGCGGCCACGCCCTCCACCGCCTCGCCCAGCGTGTCGGGCTGCAGGATGTCGCCTTCGACCGTTTCGACGTTGTTGGCGTTGAGCCAGGACCGGTCGCTGGACTCGCGAACGAGCGCGCGAATCTGGTGGTCGTCGTCGCGAAGCGCCTCGAGAACAAATGGGCCCAGGTTCCCGGTTGCACCGGTGACCAGGACGCGCACGTCAACCGCCGGCGTTGGCGGCGCAGTCGTGGATGATCTCAGCCGCCCGCTGAATGTCGTCGGCGGATACCTGGTGATAAGTCACCGCGCGGCATCGGCCGGTCTCATTGAATCCGACGACCCGCACGCCAGCCGCGTCCAGCCGGGCCTCGAATTCCGTCGGCAGGCCCAGTTCGGGGCCAATGTCGAAGAAGACCAGGTTGGTGGCCACCGCGTCCGGGTCCACGGTTAGACCGGGGGTATCGCTCAGCAGTTCGGCCAGCAGCCGCGCGTTGGCGTGGTCCTGCGGCAGACGCTGCGGAATCTCGTCCAGCGCCACATGACCCGCCGCCGCCAAAACGCCGGCCTGCCGCATCCCGCCGCCGACCATCTTGCGCACCCGGCGCGCTTCGACGATGTAGTCGCGCGATCCCAGCAGCAGCGATCCGACCGGCGCGCCGAGTCCCTTGGAGAGACAGAACTGCACGCTGTCGGCGCCCACGGCCAGATCCGCGACCGAGCACTCCAGCGCCGCCGCGGCGTTGAAAATGCGAGCGCCGTCCACGTGCACCACCAGGCCCAGCTCGTGTGCGGTCTGCGTCAACTCGGCCATTCGCTCCGGCGGCGTGCAGGTCCCGCCCGCCGTGTTGTGCGTGTTCTCAATCCAGACCAGGCGCGTGTCCACCAGGTGCACGTTGGGCGCCTTGACGGCGCCGCGAATCAGATCGGACGTGAGCACGCCGCCGGGTGCGTCCACCGTGGCCATGGTGACCCCCACCAGCGAGGCCCAGCCGCCGACTTCCCAGGTGACGACGTGGCAGCCGCGTTCGGCAATCACTTCCTGCCGCGGCCGGCAGTGGGTGAGCAGGGAGCAGAGGTTGCCCTGGGTGCCGCTGGCCACGAGCAGCCCCGCTTCCATGCCAAACAGCTCGGCGCAACGCTCTTCCAGCGACCGCACCGTCGGGTCCTCGCCGAAGACGTCGTCGCCGACCTCGGCCTCCGCCATGGCCCGGCGCATGGAAGGCGTGGGGGAGGTGAGCGTGTCGCTGCGTAGATCGATGGTCGAGTTGGACAAGGCGGCGCCAGCGAGGTGTCTAATTGGTGAATGGTACCGGCGCGTCAGGCCGAATCCAGGAAGCGGGCCAGTTCATCGCGCTCCACGACGGGTATCGGGACGTCGTTTCCGCCGACCGACCAGCGCCGGCCGTCGGATGCGGTGGCGACCTCTCCAATTACGGCGGCGGCCAGGCCATCCTCTCCAAGCGCCGTCACAGCCGCGGGCGCCTGGTCAGCCGGCAGGCTTGCCAGCAGGGCGCCGGAGGCCAGCAACGCATAGGGGTCCAGCCCCAGCCTTAGGCAAATCCGGCGGCATTCCGGCAGTAATGGCACGGAATCGCGATCGACCGTCAGGCCCACGTCGGCGGCCTCCGCCATTTCGTGTAGCGCGGCGGCCAGGCCGCCTTCGGTGGGGTCGTGCATGGCATGAACGTCGGCCGTGGTCCGCAACGCCGTGGCGGCGGGTCGAACGGAGATGCCGGGCGCGTGAAGCCTGGAGGCCCCGGTTGCGATGTCTGCTTCGCTGACGCCGGCCCGCCGCAGCGTGTCGGCGTGGTCGCCGGCCAGGATGGCGGTGCCCTCCACCGCTATCTCGCCGACCAACAGCAGCGTGTCCCCCGGCTGAGCGCCGGAGGTGCGTACCAGGGAACCGCGCGCCACTGTGCCCATCAGCGTCCCTGCGACGACAGGGGTATTCACGCTGTCGGTGACTTCGGTGTGCCCGCCCACCAGCGCCACGGCGGCGGCGGCGCAGGCAGCCGTCACGTCGGCCAGGAGCGCCTGGATCTCTGGCGCCGTCGTGCCCGCCGGGGCCAGCACCGTGGCCAGGAGCCAGCGCGGCTCGGCGCCTGTCACCGCCAGGTCGTTGCCGTTGACCGCCAGCAGATATGTTCCGATGTCGGCGGTCGCGAAGGTGATGGGATCGGCGGCGGCCACCAACAGTTCATTGCCGCCAACGTCAATCACGGCGGCGTCCTCGCCGGGCTCGGCGCCAACCAGCACCGCTGGGTCCCGGCGCGGCACTCGGTCCAGCGCCTGTTGCAGGAGGGGCAGCGGCAGCTTGCCGGTCGGGAGACTCATCGGTTTGCCGGGACTGAATGTTTCACGTGAAACATTCGCCGCGCCAGCGGCGGCCGTCGGGGCGGCGCTAGGATGGGCGGTCCCTCTTCGCGCCCGGTTTCGCGGCGTCTGTCCATGCCACAAGTCTCCCTGCTCGATGCGCGCGCCAGCGACATCGTGCCCCGAATGCAGGCGAACGAACAGGCGCGCTGCGTGCTCCGAGTCGACCGGCTGCCGCCGCTGCCCCTGCTGGCCGAGGCGTTCCGCGACTTGCCCGGGTTGGCGGTCCTCGAGGGTGGAACCGACACCGGGAGCGAGGGCCGCTGGTCCTACCTGGCGGCCGATCCCGTCGACACCGTGCGCTGGACGGCGGGGGGCGTGGTTTCGGAAGTCCGCGGCCGGTTGCCGGGCAACGGCTTTGCGGCGCTCGACAGCGTCGTTCCTCGCGACGGCCCAAATCCTCACGGGCCGCTGCCCCCGTTTGCTGGCGGGGCCATTGGCTACATCGCCTACGACGCCGCCTACGAGCTTGAAGCTCTGCCGGAACGCTGCCCTGGGCCGGCGCCCACCGACCTGATGTGGTTTGGTATCTACGACTGGGTGGTGGCACGGGACGCACGCGACGGCAGCGGCTGCCTGATAGCGACGGCGTATGGCCGACGCGATCCGCACGACACCTGTGCCGCGTTACTGGAACGCCTGCACGTGCATGAGCGGGCCGCGACGCCGCCCGTCCGGCGAACTGCCCGCACGAACGCTGATCGCCAGCGGTTCGGACGCTGGGTGGCGGCGGTGAAGGACTATATCGCCGCCGGTGATTGCTACCAGGTGAACGTGGCGCGCCGGATCGAGTTCGACGCGCCGGAGCCGGGGCTTGAGCTATTCCAACGGCTGGCCGTGACGCACCCGGCGCCCTTTGGCGCCTACCTCGACGCCGTCGGCGTCGAGTTGGCCAGCGCGTCGCCCGAGCTGTTTCTCCGCGTCGATCACGCCGGCCAGGCGCGCACGCGCCCCATCAAGGGCACGGCGCCGCGCGGGGCCACCCCGAGCCAGGACGCCGTCGCCGAGGCGCGGCTGCGAGCCAGCCCCAAGGACCGGGCGGAGAACGTGATGATCGTGGACGTGCTTCGCAATGACTTTGGGCGCGTGTGCCGGCCCGGATCGATCAGCGTGCCCGCGCTTTGGCAGACCGAGGCGCTGCCCACCGTGTGGCAACTGGTTTCGGAGGTCCGGGGCGCACTTGGCCCCGGGGTCTCGGCGGCCAACCTGTTGGAAGCCTGCTGGCCCGGCGGCTCAATTACCGGGGCTCCCAAGATCCGCGCCTCCGAGATCATCGACGAACTGGAGCCTGTCCGCCGCGGCGCCTACTGCGGCAGCGTTTTCGCGCTGGGCTTTGACGGCGGGTTAACGGCCAGCCTGGCGATCCGCACGGTGCAGCGGCAGCAACGCGTGGGCCATCTGCACGTGGGCGCCGGGATTGTGTCGGAATCGGACGCCGACCTGGAGTTCGCCGAAACCCAGCACAAGGCGCGAGGCGTGCTACAGGCGCTTGGCGTCTCGGAGGAATCGACCGCCTAGGTCGGCGCCTCGCCGCCCCAGCGGCGGTCCACCAAGACCGCCGCGATGATCAGGCTTGCGGCAATTGCGAGACCCAGGGGGGGCGTGAGCAGGGCGATCATGGCCACGATGCCGCTGCCGAAGTCGCCGTAGGCGCCGAACACGATGCGCCCGAAGCCGAGCATCCGCCATTGCACGCGGCGGCGGGTGCGCAGCCGCAGGGCGTGCGTGGCCAGCGCCGCGCCGGCGCCAAGCGCCACTCCCAGGATCACGCCGGGACCGCCCACAGCCAGGGCCGCTCCGCCCACAATGCCGCCGGCGACGGGCCGCACCACCCACCCCACACGATCCATCAGGCCGCCGCTGCCCGGAAATTTGTCCGCGAAGATGTCGATCGGCAACAGCAACAGCGCACCCGCGAACATCCCGGTCGAGGCGACGAAGGCGAATGCCGGCGCCGGCGTCAGCAGGTCGGAGCGCGCCGCGACGACGGAGGTAATCGCCACGGTCACGTAGGGGTTCAGTCCGCTGGACACGCCCAGCGCCAGCGCCAGGACAACGCTCATTCGCGGGTCGAACTCTCAGCCGGTGACAGCGGGTACCTCACCCGCCGAATTCGGCCTGGGCGCGCGCATACTCGTCGGGGCTGCCGATGTCGATCCAGCGACCCGAGAACACCTGCCCCAGCACCCGCTCGTGCGTGTGCAGCCAGGCGATCAGTTCGCCGGATTTGTCAGGGTCGCCGCCGGCGTCCATGAACGCCTGCACCGCGCCCAGCCGCGCGCGTGGGATGCCGTAGATGGCGGCGGACGCTAGCGTGCTGCGCGGACGTTTCGGCTTTTCGACAAAGCTCGTCACCACGCCCGCCTCGTCAATCTCGACCACGCCGTAGCGCGTGGCGAGCTCCAGCGACCCAACGTCATAGAGCCCCACGACGAGGTCTCGGCACGCGGCCCGTGCCAACGGCGCAAGATCGAAATCAAACAGGTTGTCGCCCGCGATCGCCAGCAGGTCGTCGTCGACGCCCGACGCCCGGATGAAGTAGGCCATGTCCCCGACAGCCCCTAACCGGGAGTCCAGCGAGTTGGTCCCGTCGCTCATTACGGCCACGGGCGTGCCGCCAGCACGGTCGGACGCCCACTCCTCGAAGAGCTGGAAAAACACGTCGTGGGTAATGACCGTGACACGCTCAACCTCGGGGATCGCGCTGAGGCGATCAACCACGAAGTCAATAACGGTGCGAGACCCGATGGGAAGCAGATGCTTCGGCCCGCCGCCGGTGATGGTTCCCAGCCGCGTGGCCCAGCCCGCAGCCAGTACAAGCGCCTGCATAGGCGCATGGTACGTCCGAATGCGCCGACGCACCCCTATACTCGCGGCGAATCCACCAGCCGCATGAAGGGTTTTTCACCCGGAAGCGCCGGAGGTGTGCAGGGCTGGACAGTTCACGCCGTGAGTTAGTTCTTGGAGTGCTCGGGCTTATGATCCTGGGCGTTGTGGCGTATGTCCTGTACACCCAGGCGACGGAGGGAGACGGCATGGGCCTTCAGACCGAGACGGCCACCGCCACCCCGGCGAGCGAGGTATCCCCGACGCCGAGCCCGACGCCGACGCCCGACGCCACCCCGACACCAACGCCCGCGCCACAGACGTACACGGTTCAGGCGGGCGACACGTTGCTCGGCATTGCCGAACGATTCGGGATCACGGTGGAAGACCTGCAGGCCAAGAACGAGCTGGCCGATCCCAACAACATTTTTGTGGGTCAAAAGCTCGAGTTGCCGCAGCCAGGCGAACGTGTGCAGCCTGAAACGCCGGCCGCCGGCGGCGGCAACCCCGACGATGTCTACGTCGTGAAGGCGGGTGACACGCTGTACGCGATTTCGCAGGAGCTGGACGTGACGGTGGAGGACCTGGCCGAACTCAACGAAATCACCGACCCGTCGCAACTATTCGTCGGACGTCGCTTGCTCATCCCGGAGCGACGAATCGGACCACCGACAGTTCGGCCCACACCGCAGGCCGGCCAGAGCGGCGCGTCGACCTGAGGCCGCGGAAACGGTGGACCTTCGGCCATATACTTGAGGATCTGACCTCCCGGACGGGTTTCGTTACGCCGTGAATTTGACGCAGGTCACCGCCCAGCGCGCCATGCGCGACGCCCCCGTGCAGGCGTTCACGCTGGTTGAGCGTCTGGTCAAGCGCCCACTGTTCGGCTGCCAGATGTGCGGCCACTGCATCCTGCAGGACACGGCGTTCATTTGCCCGATGGCCTGTCCCAAGGGCCTGCGCGACGGGCCGTGCGGGGGGACCGACATCTACGGCATGTGCGAGACCGACCCGACCTTGCCCTGCGTCTGGCTGCGTATCTACGAGCGAGCCGAACGGTTGGGTCGCATGGACCGGCTGATGAAGCTGCAGGACGACCTGGACTGGCGCGGCCAGGGCACCTCGAGCTGGCTGACGCTGATCAAGCGAGTGGTCGGCCGCAACGGACGCCTGAGCGAGGCGGAGCGAACCGCGCCTTAAGCCGGAGGTGGCGGGGAACCGTCGCCCTCGGGCTTGCGCAGTCGCAACTGACGGAACAGGCGTCGACGCAGCCTGAACCCGACGAGGGCACCGACCACCACAACTGCGGCCAGAACGATCCCAAACCCGACGCGTGGATCGGCTTCGACGGCCGACGCGACGCGCTGATATTGATCGCCCAGGCCCCAGCCGATGCCCATGTAGATGACCGCCCATATCAGCGCCGACAGAGCGGCGGAGGGCAGGAACTTCCAAAAGCTGGCGCGGGCCGCCCCGGCCACGACGGTGATGACGATGCGGAAGCCGGGAATCAGCCGACCAATGACCACGGCGGGAACTTCGTAGCGGTGAATCCAGCGTTCGGCGCGCTCACGTCGCTCGGGCGTAATGTGGAGCACCCGTCCGAAGCGGGTGATGAGGCGTGGTCCGATCAGGCGCGCCAGCCAGTAGAGGACCGACGCGCCGGCCGTCGCCGATACGACCACCGTGGCCACGACGGCAACGGGATTGGCCACGCCCCGGTAAACCTGATACCCCATCAGCACGATGGCGGTGTCGGCCGGCACGGGAAACGGAACTCCGGCTTCTTCCACTCCGACGTAGATGGCCAGCGCCAGGTACTGATTGGCTTCCAGGAACTCCAGCAGGAACTCGCGCGTGGCAGTGATCAGGTCGCCCATGGCGGCTACGCGGTGCCGCGGGTCGTTGCGGCGAGGGTTCGTTGACGGGAAGTGTGCATCGGCTGGTCTTAGGCGGATCGTCCCGGCGGTCCGTAGCGGCCGGTGAGGAAGCGCCAGCGGATCCGAGCGAGGTCGCGCACCATGCGCAGCGTGTCCACAGTCAGACGCAGACGCGAATCCGGGTCATTTGTCCATTCAACCGGCAGTTGCCGGACGGTGTAATTCCTGTGCCGTGCCAATCGCAGAACTTCGAGGTCGAACATCCATCGATCGATCACGCTTGCGCCAAACAGATCATGCGCCACGGGTCCCCGGAAGAACTTGAAGCCGCACTGCGAGTCGGGCGTGTTTGGGAGGCCGCCGATCTGACGCGCAAGTTCGCGAAAGACGCGAGCGCCGCCCCTGCGATAGGCGGGCTGCCGAACGACGGTCTGACTGTTGCCCAGCGCGCGTGATCCAATCAGCACGTCGGCGCCGTCCTGGATGGCGGACACGGCTTCCTGAACGTGCTGAAGGTCGGTGGAGAGGTCGGCATCCATGAAGCCGACGATATCTGTCGAAGCAGCCAGCATGCCCGCCCGCACGGCGGCCCCTTTGCCGCGCTGGTGGGGCAGTGTGATGAGGTCGAGGTTGAGATTGACGGGCATATGCACGCGCACGGCGTCGCCGGTGGCGTCGGTGCTGCCATCGTCGACCACCAGGACCCGCCCGCCATCATGAAACGTTGACAGCCAAGCCAGGATTTGCGGCAGTGTGCGCCCAAGGCGTTCGGCCTCGTTGTAGGCCGGTACCACAATGGTGAGAAGCATGGAGGCCATTTCGATTGCGTGACGGCGCAAGCCGACCCTTGCCGGGTCTACAACAGCGAGGCACGACTCGTCACGCGCCACGCCGCACCGCCAGCGCCACGAACTCGCGCAGTTTAGGCGAGCGTGGGCCGGCCATTGCGGGCGGCCGGCGCCCTCGCCAGACTCCCGGTTCATGAACTGGCTTGGTCTCTTCGCGCTGATCCTGTGCCTGGCCGCCGCCGGCGCGCTTGGATATCGCCTGGCTGCCACAGCCCTGGGAGCGCCGTCGAGGTTGAGCCGCGCTGCGCTGGGCAGCGGGATCGGACTGGTGGGGCTGGGCCTGCCGCTGCTTTGGCTACCGCGGGTCATGCCGGTGGGGAGTGCGCTGCTGGTGGCCGGTGTCCTGTGCGCCCTCGGCGCGCTGGCCCTGCGTCGATTGCCAGCGTGTAACCCGCGTTCAGATAACCCGCTGGCCATTGGCGGCGTAATTGTGTCGGCCGCGCTCGTCTACGTTTCCGCACTGGCGTTTTGGGCCGAGGGCACCGTGGGACGCGCCGACGCGGGAACCCTGTACATGCACAGCGGGCTGGCAGCAGGGATCGCTCGCGGCAACTTCCCGGTGGTCAACCCGTTCGAACCGGACTTCTCTCTCCAATACCGCGTCACGCTGCACACGCTTGGGGCCGGCGCGGTGGATCTCCTGGACGTCTTGACGCCCGCGGTCATGCCGCACTTGGTGGCGTCGGTAGCGGTGGTGCTGATGCTGACTCTCTACGGGGCGCTGGCCGGCCCGATTGGCTCCAGATGGGCACTGGGTGGCGCGCTGGTCGCGTTCGCATGGGGGCCGCTGTATTGGCTGCTGACGCCCGTGGCGATCCGGGAGCGGGGGCTGGGCGACGTGCTGGGCGTCGTCATGGGTTCGCCGGAGACCATTGCATGGAGTGGAATGCTGCTGGGCGGACCATTCACCATGCCGACTCACAACGCGACGGCGCTGCACGGCATGATTCCGGCGGTCGTGTTGATCGCGGCGGTGACCCGGGCTACGCGGGCGCCATCCCTCCAGGCTTGGGCCCTGGGTGGCGCGACGCTGGTTTATCTGGCGCCGAGCCAGGAGTTCCTTTTGTTTACGGCGCCGGCCGGGCTCTGCGTGTGGTGCTGGATCAAGCGGCCGATTGTCGTTTCGGTAGCCCTCGTACGTTCGCTCAGCCTGGCTGCCGCGACCGGCCTGGCCCTGCTACTGGCCCAGACAACCAACGGGGTCCTGGCCGGGACGTTTGGCGCGGACCCGGACCTGGGGCGGCTGCGCCTGACCCCCAACACGGAGCACGTGGGCCAGCTGCCCAGCTGGGGTTTCAATAGCTCGAAGCCCTGGCTCGAGTGGGCCTCACCAGGCATGCGCGACGTCCCGATCCTGAGTGTGGAGTTCCTGCTGGATGGGGGCCTGCTGTTCTGGCTGTTGGCGCTGGCGCTTGGTTGGGTCACGTATCGGCGCGGCGCCAGCGCGGCCACGCCGTGGGCGCTGGTGGCAGCGGCGAACGTAGCCGTGGTCATCGTTCTACGAGCCGAAGAGTCCGCGCCGAATCTGAACCGCCTTGCACAAGCTGGCTTTATTCTGACCGTCCCCGCGTTGGCCATCCTCGGCGCCGAAGTCCTGCCGGCAACCGGTTGGCGCCGACGTCTTGCTGGCGCTGGTGCCGTGGGCGCCGCGGCCGTGCTCTGCGGAGCCTTCGTGCTGACGGCGATGGCCTGGCCGCGCATGGTGGCGCAGCCTGCAACCGCGGTAGACCGCCTGCCGCCCGGCGCGCGCGACTTTCTCCTGCAGAAGACCCACGTGCAGGAGCGTCTGCTGGCCGTTCACGGCGCGCAGACCACGGTCGACCTCTTCAACCGACGAGCCCCGGGAACCACACTCGATGTCTCAGCTCAAACAGGCCAGTTCATCCCGTACGGGTATCACTCGCTTTCACAGGTCGAGCGGTACCGCCACACCTACGGGCGCGCACAGCAACAGCTGGGCGACTCGGAGCTAAAGGAGCTTGAGATTCGCTACGTGTTGATCGATCCGGTCCAGCTCACGGAAGCGCAATCGAGCGCAATCGACGAGAAGCTGGCGGACGGCCGCTTCGTGGAGGCTTTCCGGGATCCGTCCGGCCAAGCCGTGCTCTACGAGGTTCGATTCAATAACTAGCAGTGCCCGGCTTCAGGCCGGAATGACGTCCCAGGCGTGGATGCGGGCGACGGGGCCGAGGACGGGGTCGACCGGCTGTAGGAGGCGGCTGAGGCGGGTGAGGGTTTGGCCGGCGAGCTTGACTTTGCGGCCCTTGCGGCCGGCGCGGAACTCGATTTCGTCCGCCGGGGGGACGGCGAAGAAGTGGCGACGGTTGCGCACGCGCCAGCCGGTGGCGTGGAGGTCGGCGCGGATTTCGCCGGGGGTGGCGGCCT